>JASGGH010000004.1:0-74280 GCA_047605105.1 Novosphingobium sp.
GGAAGAGGCCGCCAAGACCCTCGCCGCGCTCGGGGTCGCGCCGGTCATGACCGAAGGCACCGTCCACCGCCAGCGCGACATGGCGGGCCGCAAGAATGGGAGGAACGCCGCGTGACTTTGCCCAGGACGTTGGTGATCGACTGCCACGGCCACTACACTACCGCGCCCGAGCCGCATAACCTCTGGCGCGAGGCGCAGAAGGCCGCGTTCAAGGCGGGCGAGGCGGCGCCGGCCTACCCGGCGATCTCCGACGACGAGATCCGCGGGACGATCGAGCAGAACCAGCTCCGCCTGATCCGCGAGCGCGGGGCCGATCACACGATCTTCTCGCCCCGCGCTTCGGCCATGGTCCCGCATGTCGGCGATCAGGCGGTCAGCGCGGCCTGGGCCGTCGCCTGCAACGACCTGATCGCTCGCGTGGCTGGCCTCTATCCCGAGGTCTTCACCGGGGTTTGCATGCTGCCGCAGTCGCCCGCTGCGGATCTGACGGCGTCGATCGCGGAACTGCGCCGCTGCGTCGAGCAGCTCGGGTTCGTCGGCTGCAACCTCAACCCCGATCCCGGCGGCGGGCACTTCAAGCATCCGCCGTTGACCGACGAATACTGGTTCCCGATCTACGAGGCGATGTGCGAGCTCGACGTGCCGGCGATGATCCACGTTTCCGGCTCGTGCAATCCGGGGCTGCATGCGACCGGCGCCTATTACATCGCGGCCGACACCATCGCCTTCATGCAACTGCTCGAGGGCGACCTGTTCGGACGGTTTCCGAACCTGCGCTTCATCATCCCCCACGGCGGCGGGGCGGTGCCCTATCATTGGGGGCGCTATCGCGGTCTCGCCGACATGCTGGGGCAGCCTTCGCTCGACGGGCACCTGATGAACAACGTGTTCTTCGACACCTGCGTCTATCATCAGCCGGGCGTGAACCTGCTCGCCGAGGTGATCGAGACCCGGAACATCCTGTTCGGCAGCGAGATGGTCGGCGCGGTGCGCGGGATCGACCCCCGGACCGGGCACTATTTCGACGATACCAAGCGCTACGTCGATGCCCTGCCGGTGACCGCCGAACAGCGTCATGCGATCTTCGAGGGCAATGCCCGCCGGGTCTTCCCGCGGCTCGATGCGAAGCTCAAGGCGATGGGCAGATGACCGCCTGGCTGCGCAATGCCTGGTACGTCGCCGCCTGGGACGCGGAGGTCGACCAGGCGCCGCTCGCGCGGACGATCTGCGGCGTGCCGATGATGTTCTACCGCAAGCTCGACCGTTCGGTGGTCGCGATGCGCGACGCCTGCCCGCACCGGCTGCTGCCGCTGTCCATGGGCATCCGCGAGGGCGATTCCATCCGCTGCAAGTACCACGGCCTCAAGCTCGGCGCCGATGGCGCGGCCGAGGAGATGCCGATCCGCACCGATCCGGTGAATGCCCGGATCTGCGCCGAGACCTGGGTCACCCACGAGCGCCACCGCTTCATCTGGGTGTGGATCGGCGAGAAGGCCAAGGCCGACCCCACGCTCATCCCCGACCTCTGGCCCTGCTCGGCCGAAGGCTGGACGTTCGATGGCGGCTACTATGCGATCGCCTGCGATTATCGGCTGATGATCGACAACCTGATGGACCTGACTCACGAAACCTACGTGCATTCGGGCTCGATCGGCCAGCCCGAGATCATGGAGGCTCCGATCGAAACCCGGGTTTCCGGCGACCAGGTCTTCGTCTCGCGCTGGATGCCCGGGGTCGAGGCGCCGCCGTTCTGGCGTGGCGCGCTCAAGCAGGACGGGCCGGTCGACCGCTGGCAGATCTGCCAGTTTATGCTTCCCGCCGCGGTGCTGATCGACGTCGGCGTGGCGCCGGTCGGGGCAGGGGCCAGCCTTGAACGCCACGATCAGGGTGTGCGCGGCATCGTCGTCGATTTCATGACCCCCGAGGCCGACGGCAAGCTCCATTACTTCTGGGGCATGGCGCGCAATTTCGACCTGGCCGACACCGGCTTCACCGCGCGGTTCAAGCGCCAGCAGGGCGGGGTCTTCGCCGAGGATGCGGAAATCCTCGAGGCCCAGCAGAAGGCGATAGAGGCGAACCCGGACCTGTCGCTCCAAGCCTATCGCATCGACGAGGGCGGGGTCCGCGCGCGCCAGGTGATCGCCCGGGCCATCAAGGCGCAAATGGCCGAGAGAGCCGCGGCATGACCTCTCCTATCGACATCCACGCCTACCTTGCCGAGTTCGACGACATCCCGGGCACGCGCGTCTACACCGCCAAGCGGGCGCGGGCGGGGTATCATCTCAACCAGTTCGCGATGAGCCTGATGAAGGCCGAGAACCGCGAACGCTGGAAAGCCGGCGAGCGCGCCTATCTCGATGAGTGGCCGATGACCGAGGAGCAGAAGCAGGCGGTCCTCGCGCGCGACTACAACCGGCTGCTCGACCTCGGCGGAAACATCTACTTCCTCGCCAAGGTCTTCTCGACCGATGGGCTGAGCTTCGTCCAGGCGGTCAGCACGATGACGGGCATGAGCGTCGAGGACTATCAGGCGATGATGGTTGCCGGGGGGCGCTCTCCCGAGGGCGTTCGTTCGATCAGGGACAGGAACTGATGGCCAGGATCACCGCCGGCATCGGCTGCAGCCACGTGCCCGCGCTGGGCGTGGCCTATGACCTGGGCAAGTGGGAGGAGCCCTATTGGGCGCCGATCCATGAAGGTTTCGCCTGGACCCGCGAATGGGAGGCGGCGAACCGGCCCGACGTGGTGATCCTGGTCTACAACGACCATGCCACCGCCTTCGACATGAAGGTCATCCCGACCTTCGCGATCGGCTGCGGCGAGGTCTACAAGCCGGCGGACGAGGGCTGGGGCCCGCGCCAGGTGCCCGATGTCCACGGGCACCCCGACCTTGCCTGGCACGTGGCGCAGAGCCTGGTGCTCGACGAATTCGACATGACGATCATCAACGAGATGGACGTCGATCACGGCCTGACCGTGCCGCTGTCGATGGTCTTCGGCCAGCCCGCCGAATGGCCGGTCAAGGTCATTCCGCTGGCGGTCAACGTGGTCACCTATCCGCCGCCCACCGGCAACCGCTGCTGGGCGCTGGGCGAGGCGATCGCCCGCGCCGTGGCGAGCTATCCGGAAGATCTCGACGTGCAGATCTGGGGCACGGGCGGCATGAGCCATCAGCTCCAGGGGCCGCGGGCGGGCCTCATCAACCGTGCCTGGGACGCGCGCTTTCTCGACCGCCTCTCCGGCACGACCGACGAACTGCGCCGCATTCCCCACATCGAATACCTGCGCGAGACCGGCAGCGAGGGGATCGAGATGGTCATGTGGCTGATCATGCGCGGCGCGCTGGGCGCCGCCACCCGCGAACTCTACCGTTTCTATCATGTGCCCGCGAGCAATACGGCGGTGGGCCATATCGTACTGGAGCCGACGACATGAGGATTGCACTGGCCGGCGCTGGCGCCTTTGGCGAAAAGCATCTCGATGCCCTGAAGCTGATCGACGGGGTGGAGATCGTCTCGATCATCAGCCGCACCGGCGAACAGGCCGCCGAAGCGGCGAAGCGGTACGGAGCGAAGCACAGCTCGACCGAGCTGGAGGACGCGCTCGCCCGCGACGACGTCGATGCCGTGATCCTCTGCACGCCGACCCAGCTCCACGCGGCCCAGGCGATCGCCTGCATGGAGGCCGGCAAGCACGTCCAGGTCGAGATCCCGCTGGCGGACACCTGGGCCGACAGCCAGGCGGTGCTGAAGAAGAGCCAGGAGACCGGCCTGGTCTGCATGGTCGGCCATACCCGGCGGTTCAATCCCTCGCACCAGTGGGTGAAGAACCGCATCGCGTCCGGTGAGCTCACCCTCCAGGCGATGGACGTCGAGACCTTCTTCTTCCGCCGCAGGAACATGAACGCCAAGGGCCAGCCGCGGAGCTGGACCGACCACCTGCTGTGGCACCACTCGGCCCATACGATCGACATCTTCCAGTACATGACCGGCTCTCGGGTGATCGCCGCCAACGTGCTCCAGGGGCCGCGGCATCCCGAGCTCGGCATCGCGATGGACATGTCGATCCAGATGAAGACCGAGGCGGGCCAGATCCTCACTCTGGCGCTGTCGTTCAACAACGACGGGCCGCTCGGCACCTTCTTCCGCTACATCGGCGATACCGGCACCTACATCGCCCGCTACGACGACCTGGTGAACGGCAAGGAAGAGCCGATCGACGTTTCCAAGGTCGCGGTCAGCATGAACGGGATCGAGCTGCAGGACCGCGAATTCGTCGCCGCGATCCGCGAAGGGCGCGAGCCGAACGGTTCGGTGGCGCAGGTGCTCGATTGCTACCGGGTGATCGGGGAGCTTGCCGCCAGTCTCGAACGACAGGACGGCTGGTCCTGACCGATCAGCCCTCCGTGCTCTCGGGGGCGGTCTCGGGATCGATGACCAGCGGCTTGGTGTAGACGGCCTCGCCCCGGATCGCCCGCAGCATGACCGCGAACTTGCGGATCTCGTCGGGCGTATATTCGGCCATGTTGGTCCGAATGATCCGCGAGGTCTCCGCGCGGATCTCCGCCAAGGCGCTTTCGCCCAATTCGGTCAAGGTCAGCTCGGTGCGGCGGCGATCCACCTCGCCCGGGCGCGAGGCCACCAGGCCGGCGTCGGTCAGGCGGGAAAGCTCCGCGGTGATCAGGCTGCGCCCGCAGCACAGCGCATCGGCCAGTTCGAGCGGATAGAGCATGCCGTTCGACAGCAGGTTCAGGATGAAGGCGCCGCGCGGGCCGAGCTTGTAGAGCTTGATGATCTTCTCGTTGCCCTCGCGCAGTGGTCGCTGCGCAAAGGCGATGCCCTCGCAGATGAAGCCGATGTCGAGCCAGTCGAGCTCGCCGGTGCGCTCGGTCCCGTTGTGCGAGCTGGTGATCCGGCGCAGCGGCGCCCGCGGATTGCTTTGGGTGGACCTTATCGTTTCGTTCATTTCGGCTTCGGTGCAAAGGAGGTGCAGAACGCGGACTGCGAGGTTGGTCCGCCGCTGAGGATCTGGCAAGAGCCGCAGTCGTTCTGCGTAGGAACGAAGAAGGCGCAGGTGCCGCATTTCTTGGTCGCATCGGGTGCCGGATCGACGAACCCGACCGAGCGACGCATGTTCTTCTGCGCCAGCGGCAGCGTGGCCATGTCGTAGCACGCCGACTTGGCCTGCGCGAAGCCCTGGCGCACGCCCAGCAAGGCGGCAACCGGCGCGAGGCCGGCGATGGTGAGGAACTGGCGGCGCCCCTTGATCATTACTAAACTCCCTTGGCATTCGGAACGGCTTGTCGCCAGTTCCCGATTGTTTTGTTCCGATTAGGAGAGTTTTGCGTCGGCATTCCCGCCGCGACCATGCTTTGCGACGGTGCCCGCACGGGTTCGACCGCGCCGCCGCGCGACGTGATTGTCATGGCCTGAGAGTTCTGCCCAACCCTCGCGCCACAGCCGAAACCGCGGCACAGGCCGCCGTCGCTCGCAAGACGATCTCCTGATCGGTTCTCTTTCCCTGCCGTTAATTCAGCAGTTGAATTGGCCGATCGTAGGTGAAGACCGGCTGAACGGCCAGCGGGACTTTGTCACGAAGTTCGGCGGAGCGGGAAAGTCAGTCCCTGGCGAGCAGCAGCGCGGCCGCCAGCGGCCCGCCGCCGGAGGTCGCCACGGCGACCTTGGGATCGCCGGGGACCTGCCGCGCGCCGCCCTGGCCGCGCAGTTGCAGCACGGCCTCGTGGGCGAAGCCGAAGCCGTGGAGCCGCCCCGCGCCGATCTGGCCGCCGCCGGTATTGAGCGGCAGCTCGCCGTCGATCGCGATGCGCGTGCCGCCCTCGATGAACTTGTGCCCTTCGCCGATCTCGCAAAAGCCCAGGGCCTCGAGCCAGGAGATCGGGAAGAAGGCGAAGCCGTCGTAGAACTGGACGGTGTCGACGTCCTTGGGCTTGTAGTCGGTCTTCGACCAGAGCTCCGGGCCGGTGGCGTAGGAGGCCATCCATTCGGCCTGGTCCCACGACCAGCGCTCGACGCTGCCCGCGCTGGCGGCGAGGCGGACGGGGGTGGACTTGACCTCGTCGAGCGCGTCGCCGGCCGAGACGATGATCACGGTCGAGCAGTCCGAGAAGCGGTCGCAGTCGTAGAGGCAGAACGGCGAGGTGATCGGGCGGCCGGCCATGTACTTGTCCATGGTCAGCGGTTCCTTGGTGATGTTCCTGGCCCGCGGGTTGAGCGAGGCGTTGCGCGTCGCGTTGAGCGCCACCTGGGCGAGCTGTTCGCGGGTCATCCCGTAGCGGTGCATGTGGCGCATCGCGTACTGGCCCACCCAGCAGGCCGCCGAGATCGCGAAATAGGGCGCGGTCCACTGCGAGTAGCCCTCGACCTGGGTGCGGCGCAGCGGAGCGAATTCCTCGGGGCGGGACATCGCCGCGGCTTCGTAGACCGTGCGGAAGCAGATCACGTGGCGGGCGTGCCCGGCGCGGATCGCATCGGCGGCGGTGGCGATGGCGGAGAGCTGGGCGGGGACTTCCGCCGCGCCGTTGTGCCAGCGCGCCTTGATCCCGAAGGCTTCGATCACCTCGTCCACCCCGACCGGCGAGAAGCCGAGGTAGCCGTGGCTCTTGCCCGGATAGGAGCAGACCCCGTCGATCTGGGAAAGGGTCAGGCCGGCGTCGGCGAGGGCCTCCATGATCGCGTCCTTGGTCAGGCCCATCGGCGAGCGGGCGAGCCGCACGCCGACCTCGGACTGGCCGATGCCGGTGACGTAGACTTCGCTTGCGATACCCATGCTCAGGCCACCCCCTCGGCTGTGTTCGGGACATGCTTCTCGAACACGGGAAACCAGATGCCGTCCTGCTCGTCGAAGGTCACCTTGACCTTGTCATCGAACTTCACGTCATCGACGTCGCAATTGACGATGTTGGTGGTCAGCACCACGCCGGGTACGCCGTCGAGGCGGACGCGGGCGATCACGAACGGCACTTCGAGGCCGGGCATCCAGGCCTGGTAGTTGATCGTGAAGGTATCGATCTCGCCGGTTCCCGCGACTGCCTCGGCCACCATGTTCTCCGACTGGCAATGCCGGCAGATCCGCCGCGGCGGGTGGGTGAACTGCCCGCAATCCTTGCACTTCAGCATGTTCAGCTTGCCCTCCGCGCCGCCGGTCCAGAAGGCGCGGTTGTCGTCGTCGAGCTTGGGACGGGGGCGGGGAGGGTTCATCTGGGGTCTCCGCGGATTAGAGCTTGCTGCCGCCCATGAACGAGGGATCGATCGCCCCGGTCATGACGCCGTCGGCAAAGCCCTGGTCGGTGTAGAGCAGCGCGCCGGTGACGGTCGCGTTGAGCTTGCTGTTGAGCAGGACGAGCGGCCAGGCCTGGTCCTCGGCCGTGGCCATCCGGCCGAGCGAGGGATAGGGCCAGGCATCGAGGAAGCCTTCGGGCAGCAGCTTTTCCTGCTCGTCCATGAAGGCCGTGCGGGTCGGGCAGGGGGCGATGGCGTTGAGCCGGATGCGCCGGTCGAGGCCGAGCTTGACCGCGGCGTGGTGGGTCCAGACGATCAGCATTTCCTTGGAAGTGGTATAGCCGTCGCGGACGCGCTTGTCGGGATCGGCTTCGCACCAGGCATAGGCTGCGTCGGGATCGGAAATCGCCAGCATCTCCATCGACTGGGCCAGGTTCTTCTGCCAGCCCATCGCCGCGTCGGAGGAGATCAGCGCGATTCCGGCGCCGTCTTCCAGCGCAGGCAGCAGGCTCTCCACGAACAGTCGCGTGCCGATGTAGTTGACCCGCATGCAATAGAGCGGGCCCTTGATCATCGGCGGCAGGCCAGCGCAGGGGAACAGGAACTGGATCGGGCTTCCAGCATCCGATGTGGCGGCCTTGAGCGCCGCGGCCGTGGCGCGGACCTGGGCGAAGTCCGACAGGTCGCACTGGTGGAACGCCTCGTGCGGCACCTTGGGCGCCTGGATGTCGACGATGTGGACCTTGGCCCCCAGCTCGCCGAGGATCCGGGCGACCTGCTCGCCCATGCCCGATGCGCCGCCGGTGACGACGCAAGTCGTGCCGCGATAGCCAAGTCCGTCGAGATTGCCTGTCATGTCGTTCTTTCCAATGCTCTGGCCCATGTGCTTTGGTTCACGTGCTCGGGCCTCGCGGCGATTCCCGCAATGGCCATGCCTCAAGTATCGTCGCGGCGGAGTGCCGGCCTCCCTACCAGCGCCGCCGCCGTTGGCAGGCGCGGACCCGCCGGCGCAGTTCGTCGGCGCGCTCGTCGGGCGTGATCACCGGGGTGTCCGCGGGCAGGTGATCGCGCAGCTCGCTCAGCTTCACCCGCGTGATCGTCGGGGTCGGTTCGCTGTCGCACTCGTACCAGCGGCCGTAGATGCCGCCTTCGAGATAGCCTGCCGGGTCGAGCCAGTTGGGCACGCCCGGGTCTTCCAGCGAGATCACCGCATAGAACCTGCCGTCCGAGGCGACCTTGGCCTGATGGCCGTTGAGGCTCGAAATCCGGTAGACGTACTCCAGCGCGTTGAAGGTCGGGTCGTTGAGCTGGATGTTCCAGTAGGGGCGCTTCTCGGGCAGGTCGGTGGCGATGATCAGCGCTTCGTCTTCGTCGAGCTGGAACACGGCCGGCCAATAGGTCTGCTTGACGAGGGCGCCGGGATAGCGGACCGGCTCGAACACGTTCCAGCCGACGTTGCGCTTCACGCTGTTCTGCATCTCGTAGTAGAGATCGGTCTTGCGCTTGGGGAACTTCGCCATCTCCACGATGCGCGCCTGGATGTCCGCGGGCGTCAGGCGCGGCTTGGGCGGGACCGGATCGAGGCATTCGATCGAGAGTTGCGGGTCGATCTCGTTCGCCCAGTCGTAGCTGCGGTAGCGCAGGTACATGTAGGTCGCCTCGGGGTCGATCCTGCCCCAGTGGCCGGTGTAGCCTTCCGGGCGTTCGGCGGAGAAGATGATCTCGAAGTCCTCGCCCAGGCCGATGCCGATGTCGTTGGTGTCGAGCTCGTTGTGGGCATTGGGCCGCGGCATGACGTCGACCGTGCCCGAGGCCGCCTTCTGGCTGGTGAACGACAGGATCGTGCAGGTACCGCGATTGCCCGACACGCGGTAGGTGTATTTCCCGCTGATCGGCGACTGGACGTAGATGTCGTCCGGGTTCGGCTGCAGCGTGTAGACGGGGTTCCACAGCGGCGCCCAGTCGGGATGCTCGGCATCGGCATGGAAATAGGCGAAATAGGCGTAGGACAGGCTGGTCATGGTCTGGCGATAGACGTCGGCGCGATAGGCCGGCTCGTCCGGGTGCCAGGTGTTCTCCAGGTTATCGATCGCTCCCTGCAGCGGTTGCAGCAGGTCGAACAGGTCGGGCAGGCTCATTTCTCGTCCTTTGCATCCATGTCTGCGAAGGCTTGGAGCATCGCCGCCTTCGCCACGTTGGCGGCCGGGAACCCTGCGTAGGGAATCGCGGTGTAGAAGATTTCCTCGAGTTCCGTGCGGCTCAGGCCGTTCGCCGTGCCCATCTTGGTGTGATAGCGAATCTCCTCGGACGCGCGCAGGCCGATCAGCATGCCGAGCACGGCGCAGGAGCGTTCCTTGCGCGACAGGCCCTCGCGCGCCCAGACCGAGCCGAAGGCCCATTCCATCGTCCAGCGCGCCTGCTCGGTGCCGAAGCCTTCGCCCTTCTCGTAAAAGGCCCGGGCGCCGTCCGCGAATTCCTTGCCGTAGATCTCCTCGAAGATTTCCAGCCCGCGCTTCTCACTATCGCTCATATCACGTGTACCTTCGTTTCGTTGTTGGAGCCGCGCAGCGTGTCCATCATGGCGGGCAGCCCGATCAGCGGGATCTCGTTGGTGATGATCGCCTTGGGGTCGGCATGGCCCGCTCCGACCAGATGGTCCCGGTCCATCTGGTCGGCGATGTAGAGGAAGTCGCGCATCTCGTAGCCGACCAGGAACTGCAGGGTCACGCACTTGTACGAGCCCATCGCGGGCATGACGGGATCGGGATGGGTGCAGAAGCCGAGGCTGACCACCGTGCCGTAGAGCTTGGCGTGCATGATCGCCTTCGCCAGCATGCCCTCGACCCCGACGCATTCGTAGACGATGTCGGGTGAGCCGCCGAGCGCCTCGATCGTCTCGCCGATCTCGTTGTCGCCGAACTGGACGAAGGCGTCCGCGCCCATCTCCAGGCACAGGTCCTTGCGCCGCGCAGAGCGCGACATGGCGACGATCTTGCCCGCGCCGAGCCGCCGCGCCCAGTAGATCGCATAGAGCGCCACCGCGCCGCCGCCGAGCACCACCACCTTGTCGCCCGGCTTGATGTTCGACTTGCGCACTCCGTAGAGGCTGACCGCGAGCGGCTCGACCAGCGCGCCGTCGGCCATCGACAGCGTATCGGGCAGGCGGATCGCGACGTCGGTGGGCACCTGCGCATATTCGGCGAAGCCGCGCATCGCGCTGGCTCCGTTGCGGCACAGCACCGGGTTGCCGCCCCTGCAGCCTTCGCACTGCCCGCAGGAGCCCGAAGGCAGCACCGCGATCCTGTCGCCCAGCTTGTAGCCGGTCACCCCGCTGCCCAGCGCGACGACCTCGCCGGCATATTCGTGGCCGAGCCGGCTGCCCGCGCCGTAGTCCCATATCTCGCCCCTGGTCATCGACAGGTCGGTGCCGCAGATGCCGCAGCGGTGGACCTTGATGACGACCTCGTTCGCTGCGGGAGCGGGATCGGCGACATCCTCGATGACGACCGGCTTGCCTTCGCCGGGATAGACTGCGGCCTTCATAGCCCTTCCCCTTCAGGGGAGGGGTTGGGGTGGGGAATGTGGCAGGTGCAATCTGTGCTATCCCGACAGCCCCCACCCTCACCCCCAGCCCCTCCCCTGAAGGGGAGGGGAGTTCTGGCGCAATTCATCGTTTATTCTCCACCAGGTCGAAGCGCTGGACGTAGTCGCCGAACGGCGCGCGCACTTCGGCTTCGGTCATGCCGAAATCGGCGATCGAATAGCGGTGCTGGCCGAACTGCAGCTCGGGCTTTTCCTCGATCCGCCCGGCAAAGCCCCGGCGGGTCTCGTCGGGGATGTCCCAGCCGATGAAGCGGTAGATCTTTTCCAGCACGCCCACCGGATCGCCGTGGAATTCGAGGTGGGCCACGTCGAGCACCTGGCCGGGATGGCTCTCGCGGACCTTGTCGCACTTCCCGACCGCGCTCGCCCACTTGGCGACCTCGCGGCGCAGCATGATGTGCGCGCGCTGCTCGTAGCGGCCTTCCTCCATCTTGCCGTGGAGCTGCATGAGGAGCGACACCAGCGAGGGAACCGCTTGGGCCGGATCGCGGTGGGTCTGGATCACCTTGGCGTCGGGGAAGACTGCGAAGAGCAGGTCGAGCGTCTCGATGTGCCCGGGGTTCTTGAGCAGCCAGCGCTTCTCCGGCTCGCTCGAGCCGATCAACTGCACGCACTTCAGGTAGTGCCGATAGGCGTTCGCCTCGCTCTGGTCCTGCCACCAGGCGTCGTAGGTCGCGCTCGAATGCATGCAGGACAGGATGTTCGAGACGAAGGCCTGGCGCAGCAGCATGCAGCATTCGTGGACTTCCTCGGCCACGACATTGTGCGCTGCGCGCTTCTGCGGGGCGGCGGCGTAGCGCGCTTCCAGTCTGGCGACGCTCTTCCGGAACTCGGGATACCGGCCCCAGGTGTCGAGCGGCGGGCGCGGCATCGGGCTGTCGAGCAGCCAGGTCTGCAGCCCCTGGAAGCGCGGATCGACCGCCATCAGCCGGTGCAGCGCCGTGGTGCCGGTGCGCGGCACGCCGGTGATGACCACCGGGCTGACCACGGGATGCGCATCGAAGCCGGGATTCTCCCGCATCGACTTGTAGGCCTGGGCGCGGCCGCGCAGCACGCTGACGACTTCGCCCCAGGCGACCTTGCGGCCCAACTCGGTGAAGCGCGGGTCGTAGTCCATGCCCTGGAGCAGGACCGTGAGGCCCGGAAGGTAGTCGTCGGGGCCGAAGTCGCCGGGCTCGTTTTTCAGGCCGACTTCGGCCGCGACGATCTCGTGAAGTTGGTCGAGCGCGGTACGGAATTGGGCGGGGGGCGCGTAGCCGAGCTCCATGGGCCTAGTCGTCCGTGTCGATCATCCCGCCGAGTGGCACCCCGCCGCCGACGGCTACCGTCTCGCCGGTGATGTAGGAAGCGGCGTCGCTCGCGAAGAAGACGATCATCTGCGCGACTTCGCGGGTTTCGCCGTAGCGGCGCAGGGCGAAGGAGTGCCTGGCGACCCCGGGGGCGTCGAAGCCGCTTTTGTCCCAGCCCTCGCGGGCCTTCTCGGTCGCGGTCATGCCGGGGGCGACGCAGTTCACCCGCACGCCGTAGTGGCCCCATTCCGCCGCCGAGACGCGGGTGAGCATCTGCACCCCAGCCTTGGCCGCCGAATAGGCCGCGACGCCCTTGGTCCCGTTGATCCCGGCCATCGAGGAGATGTTGACCACATTGCCCCTGGTCTGCCGCAGGTGCGGCAGGGCGGCCTGCGAGAGGTACATCGCGGCGTTGAGGTTGAGCTGGACGTCGCGGTCCCACCTGGCCGGGTCGAGCCGGGCCAGCGGGGTGTGCGAACCGGCGCCGCCGGCGTTGTTGACCAGGATGTCGAGCCGCCCGAATTCGGCGATGACCCGCTCGATCAGGAGCGGCGCCTGTTCAGCCAGCCGCACGTCGGCAGGCACGCAGAGCGCGCGGCGGCCGAGCGTGCGGATTTCCTCGGCGGCCGGCTCGAGCTTCTCGGGCCTGCGCCCGGCGATCGCCACGTCGGCGCCGCGCTCGGCGAGGAGCAGCGCGGTCGCCCGGCCGATCCCGGTGCCGCCGCCGGTGACCAGGGCTACGCGGCCGGAAAGGTCGAATTCGGCCAAAGTCACCATTGCATCATCCTCTCCCGTGGCGCCGGCAGGTGCGGACGCGGGCCCGCAGCTCCTCGGCGCGGTGTTCCGGGGCGCGGTGTTCCGGATCGTCGGGGCGCCAGGGATCGGTGATCCCGTCGACCGCACGCTGCGGGTCGGCGAGGCAATCGAGCAGGGGGGCGATCGGCTTGTTCACGAATGCATCCTCGGGCGGCGAAATTTCGACTCGCGCATTTAGATAGTAATCGCTATCTATTGGCGAGCAAGAGGGAATTGAGCCTGTGACCCGAACCGCACGCCGCAAGCGCCGCACGCCCGAGGAAATCCGCGACCGCGTGATCGAGGCGGCGGGCGAGGCCTTCGAGGCGCTGGGCTATTCGCGGGCGACCACCGCGGAGATCGCCCGCCGGGCCGACGTTACCGAAGCGCAGATCTTCCGCTACTTCGATTCCAAGTCGCAGCTGTTCGAGGCGGCGGTGTTCGAGCCGCTCAACCGCGCCTTCGCCGAATTCAACGCGCGCATGCTCAGCGCCGAGCCCTCGCTCGAGAGCTTCCGCGAGGGCACGCCCGGATACATCACCGCGCTGCAGGACTTCATGGAGCGCCATTCGAAGGGCCTGATGGCGCTGGTCATGGCACGGGCCTACGAGAAGGCCGCGGGCGCCGCGCCGGCGATCGGCGAGGACCTGCGCGAATATTTCGACATCGGCGCCGCCGCGATGCGCCAGCGCGTAGGGCCCGAGCCGCGGGTGGACCCTGACCTGATGGTCCGCGTCTCCTTCGCCGCGGTGCTCGGCTGCGCGCTGTTCAAGGACTGGCTGTTTCCGCCAGGGCTCGCCGGCGAGGAAGCCATCCGCCGGGCGACGATCGATTTCGTCGTCGATGGCGTCAATGCGAATACGGAAGAAGGATGGAACAGATGATCGGAGAGGACATCCTGGATCTCGGCGGGCAGGTCGCCCTGGTGACCGGGGCCGGGCAGGGCGCCGGACGCGGGATCGCGCTGATGCTGGCGCGGCACGGCGCGGGCGGGGTCGCGGTCAACGACTTCGTGCTGGAACGCGCCGAGGCCGTGGCCGAGGAAATCCGCGCGATAGGCGTGAAGGCCGCGGCGGTCCAGGCCGACGTCAGCGACATTGAGAGCGTTCGCGCCATGGCCGCCAAGGCGGCGGCCGAGCTGGGCCCGGTGACGATCCTGGTCAACAATGCCGGCATGGCCGGGCCCGCCACCCAGATGCGCCACGGCACCCAGTTCTGGGAAGAGGACCCGGCCGACTGGGGCAAGTTCCTCGGCACCAACCTCTACGGGGTGTTCAACTGCTGCCACACGATCCTGCCCGGCATGGTCGCGCAGAAGCGCGGGCGGATCGTGACGATCGTCTCGGATTCGGGGCGCGTCGGCGAGGCGCGGATGGCGGTCTATGCCGCGGCCAAGGCCGGCGCCGCGGGCTTCGTCCGCTCGATCGCCAAGGAGGGCGGACGCTTCGGGATCACCAGCAACGCGATCTCGCTGTCCTCGCTGGAAATCCCGATGAGCGAGGAGGAGCGCGAGAAGTTCTATGCGCTCGACCAGATCAAGAACCAGCTCTCGCGCTACACCATCCGCCGCTACGGCAAGCCCGACGAGGTCGCCGCGCTGACGCTGTTCCTCTGCTCGGACATGGCGGGATGGATCACCGGGCAGACCTATCCGCTGAATGGCGGCTATTCGATGGCGATTTGAGTTGGCGCGCACCTCCGCCCAATTTCGCCGAAGCGCATCGCCGCGCCGCTGCGGGACGGGTTTTCCCCTGGCGGTGGGCGAACTGGAGATCGATGCCGCAGATCGCGGGCGGGTAACGCCGGTGCCACTTCCGCTTCTGCTCTAAGGTCAGCCTCTAGCGGCGCTTGTCGCGGGCCTCGGCGCCCATCACGATGATCGCGTCCGCAGTCTTGCGCAGGTTGGTTTCGCGCTGATTTGCGGCGAAGATCGTCACCAAAGCCGTGCTGTCGCTGCTTGCCGGTGCGGCGGCGGGCCTGTCGGCGGCCGTCGTCTCGCGGCCGGTTCCGGCAAAGGCGCTGCCGATCGACAGGGTGGCTGCGGCGGCGCAGAGCATCGTCTTGGCGGTCGAATTCATGTCGCGGGCTTTCGCTGGTCCAGGAGATTTCGCCTGCGCCGCGTTTGTTGCAGTTTTAAGACTCGGATCGGAGACGGCACTTGCGCCGCACGATCATCCCGCGCAGTCGGGGGGCATGAGCAACGGAAACATCTTCGCCCATTTCCTCGGCGTCGCCGCGGCGGCCGGGGACAAGCCCTTCCTGATCGAGGGCGACTGCTGCGTCCTCTCCTGGGCCGACCTCGACCGCGAGACCGGGCGCTATGCCGCGCGGCTGCGGGCGTTGGGCGCCGCGCCGGGGGACCGGATCGTGGTTCAGGTGGAGAAGTCGCCCCAGGCCGTGCTGCTCTACCTCGCGGCGCAGCGCGCCGGGCTGGTCTTCGTGCCGCTCAACACCGCCTATACCGCGGCCGAGCTGGACTATTTCCTGGGGGATGCGCAGCCCGCGATCGTCGTCTGCCGGCCCGCAGACCTGTCCGAAGTCGCGGCCATGGCCGGCGAGGCCGAGGTCGTCACGCTGGGCGATGACGGCACGGGGACCCTGCTCGACGGCCTGACCGACGAGACCGCGCCGGTCGCCGTGCGGCAGAGCGACGACATCGCCGCGATCCTCTATACCTCGGGCACGACCGGACGCTCGAAGGGCGCGATGCTGAGCCACGGCAACCTACTGAGCAACGCGCTGACGCTCAAGGACCTGTGGCGCTGGTCGGCGGACGACGTTCTGGTCCATATCCTCCCGATCTACCACGTCCACGGCCTGTTCGTGGCGATCCACGGGGTCCTTGCCGTGGGCGCGACGATGATCTTCCACCGCGGCTTCGATCCCGCTGCGGTGATCGCCGACTTCGCCCGCGCGACCGTGCTGATGGGGGTGCCCACGCACTATACCCGCCTCACCGCCGCGCCCGGGCTGTCGCCCGAGAGCTGCGCCGCGATGCGCCTGTTCGTCTCCGGCTCGGCGCCCCTGCTCGCCGAGGCGCACGAGCGCTTCGCGGCCAAGACCGGGCAGCGCATCCTCGAGCGCTACGGCATGACCGAGACCGGCATGATCACCTCCAACCCCTATGACGGCGCGCGGGTGGCGGGGACGGTCGGCTATGCCCTGCCGGGCGTGGCGGTGCGGATCCGCGGCGAAGCCGGGGCTCTCGTTCCGGCCGGCGAGCCCGGGGTGCTGGAGGTCCGCGGCCCCAACGTGTTCAAGGGCTACTGGCGCAATCCCGAGAAGACCGCCCAGGAATTCACGGCCGACGGCTGGTTCGTCACCGGCGATGTCGCGACCCAGGAAGCGGACGGGCGCGTCACCCTGGTGGGCCGTGCCAAGGACCTGATCATCGCGGGCGGCCTCAACATCTATCCCAAGGAGATCGAGGAGGCGATCGATGCGCTCGCCGGCGTGGAGGAGAGCGCCGTGATCGGCATCCCGCACCCCGACATGGGGGAAGGCGTGGTGGCCGTCGTGGCGCGGCGGGCCGGCACCGACCTGTCCGAAGCGGCGATCCTCCAGTCGCTTACCGGCCTCGCCCGCTTCAAGCAGCCGCGGCGCGTGATCGTGGTCGATGCCTTGCCGCGCAACGCGATGGGCAAGGTGCAGAAAGCGGCGCTCAGGCAGCAGTATGCGGGGCTGTTTCCCGCGGTTCCCGCCGAGTGAGCTAGGCCCGCGGCCCCTTCTGGAACGGCCGCTGGGTGCAGACCTCGTAGCTCGGGTCCAGGCCTTCGAGCATGTTGCGGAACTTGCCGTCGAACGGGCGGCGGAATTGGGCGTCGTAGGTGACGACCCGCTTTGAAAAGCGCCACTTGCCGTCGCCTTCGCGGCGGTAGGTGTCGATGTAGCGGACGCACATGAAATCCTCGATCAGGGTGCCGGGATTCTCGCGGTCGGGAATGAGGTGATAGGCGAGGGCATAGACCTCGCCGTTGCCCTCGTCGCCCTGCACCGAGATCAGGTGATTGCAGACGTGATGCCCGCTGTAGGGCATGTAGGGCATGCTCTGCTCAATGAAGTCGCAATATTCCTTGGCCCCGCCGTCGAAGCTGTCACCGTGGCTGTCGGTGGCGTCGGCGGTGTAGAGATCGCGGAGCAGTTCGATGTCCTTGCGGTCGACCGCGCGGGAATAGGCGAGCACCAGGTCGCGGATCGCGTCCTTGTCGATCAGGGCCTGAAGTGCGGCAGTATCGATTCGAGCAGCATTGGGGGTCATGCGAGGAGCTCCCGGGCAGCGGTAACGGCAGGTTTGAGGCGTTCGACCGGGCCGATTCCGGCCAGGGCCTTGTCGCGCATCGGCACTTCGAGGCCGATCGTGCAGGCGGCGGGCAGGGCGTTGACGAAGTCGCGCAGCGGCAGCTCGCCATCGCCGATGGCGCGGCGGTCGAAGCGCGCCTCGATGGAGTAGTCCTCGTGCGCCGAAACCAGCGGCACGTCGCAGATCTGGGCATAGCCGACCAGGCCGGGATCGAGCAGCGCGACGTCTTCGGCGCTGCCGCCGCTGCGGTAGAGGTGCATGGCGTCGAGCAGGACCCTGGCATTGGGCTGGCCTGAGCGGACCACGATATCGCGCGCCGCCGCGAGGGTGCCGATCGGCATGGCGGGCATATATTCGATCGAGGCCGCCAGGTCCCGCTGCGCCGCCATCCGCGCGAACTCGGCGAACTGATCGTCGGCACGCGCGGCATCGCCTTCGATCGAGACGACGTTGACGATCGGCGCGCCGAGCTCGGCGAGGATGTCCATGTCCCCGGCCTGATCGGCGATCTCCGCGCCGGCGCGGATCAGGAAGCCTTCGCCCAGCGAGAGCGCCACGCCGTTGTCGGCCAGCGCCGTCTTGACGTCACGCACCAGGCCCGGATTGCCGCGCAGGGTCCAGGGCTCGTAAAGCTCGGGCAGGGCGACGATCTGGCCGCAGGCGAAGCCGATCTTGCCGACGCCCAGCTCCCGCGCCACGCCGACGAACTCGACCGGGGGCATCCCGAGCACGGAGATGAATTCGAGCGCTAGGCGGTCCATAGGTCTTCCTCAGGTTTGAAATCGGGGTAGCGCCCAGCCCGATCAGCAGCATCGTGCCGAGCACCGCACCGCGACCCGCCGTGCGCCACAGCGGTCGATCGCCATTCCTCTGCAGCGGTCTGCGGTTCTTCGTCCATGGTCCTCTCCCGGTTTCGCCTGATGCGAGATACGGAACTTTTGTGTCTATTCCTCAGGCCGGCGGCAAGACCCATTGTCCGGTGGTATCGCGAACCCAGCCGCCTGATCCCCAGGTGCCGCCGTCGATCGGCACGATCGTGCCGGTGATGTAGCTGGCCATCCGCGAAGCCAGGAAAACCGCGAGATGGCCGCATTCGGCATCGACTCCGCCGCGCGCCAGCGGGATGCGGCGGCGCATGATCTCGCGCTGGGCCTCGCCGTGGGGCTTGGTCTCGGCGACCGGGCCGGTGAAGTTGCCGCTGGTGCCCGGGGTGACGGTGAAGTCCGGGGCGATGGCGTTCACCCGGATGCCGTGGTCGGCCAGCTCGACCGCCAGGGTGCGGGTGAGGTTGTTGATGCCCGCCTTGCATGCCGCATAGACCGCATAGCCCGGCGCGGCGCGCGAGCCTTCGATCGAGCTCACGTTGATGATCGACCCGCCGCGCCCGCCGGCGATCATCACGGGCACCGCGGCCGAGGTCGCGGCGAGGTTGCTCACCAGGTTCAGGTCGATGTGGCGGCGCCAGTTCTTCTCGACGAGGTCGATAAATGGGCGGCGCGTCACCCCGCCGGCATTGTTGACCAGGATGTCGAGCCGGCCGAACTTCTCGGCGGCCTGTTCGACCGCTTTGACGACCTCGTCGGAATCCATGGCATTGGCCGGAATGCCGAGTCCCTTGCTGCCGAGCTCCTCGATCCGCGCGACGGTCTCGTCGCAGCGGTCCGGGATCACGTCGAGCACCGCGACGTCGGCGCCGTGGCCCGCCAGGCAGATCGCGATCGCCCGCCCGATCCCGCCGCCGCCGCCGGTGACGAAGGCCGCGTGGCCGGTGAGGTCGAGGGTGCCCAGATTCATGCCGGCCGTATCCATGTCTCAGTCTCCCAGGAGGCCGCCTGCATCCGGCAGGTCGTCCGGTTCGTCGATGTCGTGGGCCAGGCCCCGGCTGCGGACTTCCTCGATTCCCAGGCCCAGGCGCCGGGCTTCGGCGCTGTGGAGCGCAAAGCTGTCAGGCCCGAAGGCGAATGCGAAGTCCTCCGCGGCGGGAAGGGGCAGGGAGATCGCGTTCGTGCCGGTGCCGTGGCGGTCGGGAGCGATGGCGACCTCGTCCTCCGGCGCGGCGACCAGCAGTTCGATGTCGAGCGAGGTCAACTGCGGCAGGTCGGCGAAGACGATGACGAGGCGGGTGGCCTCGGCCTGCTTGGCGGCCACGAAGGCCGAGGTGAGCGCCGGGTTCAGCCCCGTTCCCGGGTCGGGCAGCAGCGGGATGCCTTCAGGCAGTCCATGCCGCGACGAGCCGAGCAGGCAGACCTCGTCCACCTGCCGCGCGCCCTGCGCCGCCGCAACGACTCGCTCCAGCATCGCCCTGACCAGCTTCGTCCGCCGCGCCGGATCGAGTGCGGCGGCGAGGCGCTGCTTGCCCTCATCCGGGCCCTTGACCGGGATGACGACCCAGCAGGTCAAGTCAGTAGGCCGGGGCTTTGGTCAGCCCGGTGAAACGTACCCCGGCTCCGTCGGCGCCGTAGGTCTTGTTCATGTAGATCAGGATCGAGGTCAGCGCTTCTGCCGCGGCCGAGTTCGCCAGGGCGCCGCCCGACAGGCCGCGCAGGCCCATGTCGCCCGCCAGCCCGATGACGACATTGCGCGCCTCGACATCGTCGCCGAAGGTCAGGACGTCGCAATCGACTTTCGCATCGGTATCGAGGATATGCGCGGCGATGCTGTGAAACGAGGTGACGAAGCGCACGTCCTCGCCGAGGATCGCCTTGGCCTCCAGCGCGGCCGAGCCGGCGGCGGGAAGCTGCACCCGCATGACCTTGGGCGGGACCAGCGGCACGGTGGTGTCGACGACGATCGCATCGCCGACCAGCGGGGCGATCTGCTTCAGCGTATCGGCCTGCGAGGCATAGGGCACGGTGACGATCACGATTTCCTTGCCCGCGGCCACCGCGGCGTTCTCGCCCGCGCCCGCCGCGCCGATCTCCTGCGCCGTGGCCTGCGCCTTGTCGGCGGTGCGCGAGCCGATCGTGACTTCATGCCCGGCCTTGACCAGTCGGCGGGCGATCGCCTTGCCCAGGTGTCCGGTGCCGCCGATGACTGCGATGGAGGCCATATCGTCTCTACTCCCGATGAATCCCGACTTGCGTCTGGCGGCGGATTGCCGATAGCGGCCCAGGCCCGCAAGCAATAATCTTGCGCGGGTGGAATTGGGCGGAGCGGAATGACGGCGCAGGCGGTTTTGGAGGTCTCGGCGATCGGCGGGCTGCCCCTGTTCGCGCCCGGAATGTCGGTCGCGGCGGAGATTGCGCAGGCGCTGAACCAGCCGCTTCGCGACGGCGATATCGTGGTCGTGGCCCAGAAGATCGTCTCCAAGAGCGAAGGGCGGACCGTTCGTCTGGCCGAGGTGACGCCGGGCGCGGAAGCGAGTCGCTTGGCCGCGGAGACCGGCCGTCCGGCCGCGCTTGTCCAACTGATCCTCGACGAGAGCGAAGCCGTGATGCGCGCCACCGCGGCCGCGATCATCGTGCGGCACCGCACCGGCCACGTGCTGGCCAATGCCGGAATCGACGCCTCGAACGTCGCGGGCGGCGAGGCCGATACCGTGCTGCTCTGGCCGCGCGACCCCGACGCCAGCGCCCGCGCGATCCGCGCCGAGCTGGGCGGCAAGGTCGGTGTGATCGTCGCCGACAGCCTGGGTCGGGCCTGGCGCATGGGCACGCTCGGCACGGCGATCGGCTGTGCAGGGCTCGGAGTATTGGAGGACCGCCGGGGGGAGACCGACCTGTTCGGCCGCACGTTGCAGGCGACGATCATCGCGGTGGCGGACGGCATCGCCGCTGCCGCTGTCCTGGCGATGGGCGAAGGGGCCGAGGGCACTCCCGCGGCGATCGTGCGCGGCGCGGGGAAGTGGGTGACCGCCGAGGACGGCCCGGGTGCCGCGGCGCAGTTGCGGCCTCTTGCCGAGGACATGTTCCGATGAGCGGCCATGTCCTCGCGCTGTCCGGCGGGGTCGGCGGGGCCAAGCTCGCCGCAGGCCTCGCCGCGGTGCTCCCGCCCGAGCGGCTGACGATCGCGGTCAACACCGGCGACGATTTCGAGCACCTCGGCCTGACGATCTGCCCGGACATCGATTCGGTGGCCTACGCCCTGGCCGGGCTCAACGACACTCAGCGCGGCTGGGGCGTGGTCGAAGAGTCCTGGCGGGCCATGGAGCGGCTCGGCGCACTCGGCGAAGAAACCTGGTTCAACCTCGGTGATCGCGACATGGCGATGCACCTGGCGCGGTCCTGGCGGCTGCGGGCGGGTGAGACGCTGAGCGAGGTCACGGCGCGGCTGGCCAGGGCGCTGGGGATCGCGCACCCGGTCGTGCCGATGAGCGATGCGCCGGTGCGCACGCAGGTCCGGACCGAGGCGGGCTGGCTCGATTTCCAGCGCTATTTCGTAGCCGAGCAATGTCGTCCCGAAGTGCAGGCGATCCGCTTCGACGGCGCTGGCGCCCCGCCGTCGCCGGGACTGGCCGAGGCGCTGGCGCGGCACGACCTGGCGGCAGTGGTGCTCTGCCCGTCGAACCCGTTCCTCAGCGTCGATCCGATCCTGGCCGTCTCGGGCGTGAGGGAGGCGTTGGAAGCGCTCCAGGTGCCGAAGGTCGCCGTCTCTCCACTGATCGGCGGCAAGGCGGTCAAGGGGCCGTTGTCCAAGCTGCTCGCCGAACTCGGCACCGGCAGCGACAATCTGGCCATCGCGCGGCACTACGGTGCGCTGGTCGATCGTTTCGTCATAGATCGCAGTGACGCTACCGACGCCCAGGGATTGCGCGCCCTCGGGCTTTCGGTCACCGTGACCGAGACCCTGATGCGCGACGCGGACGATCGGATGCGTCTCGCGCGCGACGCCCTGGCCGCCGCCGGATTGGAATGACGACGTGACCGACCACGATCTCATCAAGCGCTTGCTGAACGCGCCATTGGCCGAACTGCTCGCCGAAGCCCGCGCCCGCCGCGACGCGCGCCATGGTCCTTGGGGCCCGGCGCGGACGACCTATTCGCGCAAGGTGTTCATCCCGCTGACCAGGCTCTGCGCCGACGTTTGCCACTACTGCACCTTCGCCACGACGCCCTCGCGGTTGCACGCGCCGTTCCTCTCGCCCGAGGAGGTGCTGGAGATTGCCTGCGCCGGCCTGGCCGCGGGGTGCAAGGAAGCGCTGTTCACCCTGGGCGATGCGCCCGAGCGCCGCTATGCCGCCGCGCGCGACTGGCTGGCCGAGCATGGCTTCGGTCGCACCATCGACTACGTTCGCCACTGCGCCGAGCTTGTCCTGAACGAAACCGGGCTGCTGCCCCACGTCAACGCCGGACTGATGGACGAGGCGGATTTCGCCGCGCTGAAGCCCTTCGCGCCTTCGGCCGGGCTGATGCTGGAAACGCTGTCCGACCGGCTCGGCGAGAAAGGCGAGGCGCACTACGGCTCGCCCGACAAGGTCCCGGCGCTACGCATGGCTTCGCTCGAAGCCGCGGGCCGCGCGAAGATGCCCGTGACCAGCGGCATCCTCGTCGGCATCGGCGAGACTGCGCGGGAGCGGATCGAGGCGCTGATCGCGCTGCGCGATCTCGACCGGAAGCATGGCCACCTCCAGGAAGTCATCGTCCAGAACTTCTGCCCCAAGCCGGGGACCAGGATGGCCCAGGCGGCGGAGGCGGGCGAGGAGCATTTTCTCCATGCCCTGGCTGCGGCGCGGATCATCCTGGACGACGCCGTGTCGGTCCAGGCCCCGCCCAATCTCAACGGCGAGCGGCTGGTCGAGCTGCTCGATGCCGGGATCGACGACTGGGGCGGCATCTCGCCGGTCACCCAGGACCATGTGAATCCCGAGGCGCCCTGGCCCGAGATCGCCCTGATGGAAGAGGTCTGCGCCGCCTACGGCCGCCCGCTGGTCGAGCGTCTGACGGTCTACCCGCGCTATGCCGCCAGCGACGACCGCGCCTGGATCGATCCCGCGCTGCGCCCCGCGGTGCTCAAGCTGTCCGATGCCGAGGGCCTCGCGCGCGACAGCATCTGGAGCCCGGGCGTCGCCGATCATGCGCCGGCCACGCCGCAGCAGCCGCTGGGGCGGGTGCCGTCCGGACCGACCGCGCCGCAACTGCACCGCATCCTCGACAAGGCCGCGGGGGGCAATGAGTTGTCCGAGGCCGAGATCGTCGCCCTGTTCACCGCCCGCGGCTCGGCCGCCGAGGCGGTGGTCGAGGCGGCCGACGCCCTGCGCCGCGAGGTCAAGGGCGACGAGGTCACCTATGTGATCAACCGCAACATCAACTACACCAACATCTGCACCCACACCTGCAGCTTCTGCGCCTTCTCGAAGACGAGCAGCAAGGCGGGGTTCCGCGACAAGCCCTATAACCTCGACTTGGAGGAGATCGCCGAGCGGGCGCGCGAAGCCGTGGCCAAGGGCGCCACCGAGGTCTGCCTTCAGGGCGGCATCCATCCGAGCTATACCGGCGAGACCTACCGCTCGATCGTTCGCGCGGTGAAGGACGCCTGTCCGGATCTCCACGTCCACGCCTTCTCGCCGCTCGAGGTGACCCAGGGCGCCAGGACGCTCGGCCTGTCGATTCGCGATTACCTGGCGATGCTCAAGGACGAGGGGCTCGGTTCGCTGCCCGGCACCGCCGCCGAGATCCTCCACGACGACATCCGCCGCCAGATCTGCCCCGACAAGCTGACCAGCGCCGAATGGCTCGGCGTGGTCCGCGATGCGCACTCGGTCGGCATCCCGACGACCTCGACGATCATGTACGGCCACCTCGAACGGCCCGAGCACTGGGCCGCGCACCTGCTCGTGCTGCGCCGCCAGCAGGAGGAGAGCGGCGGCTTCACCGAGTTCGTCCCGCTGCCGCTGGTCCACATGGAAGCGCCGTTTTACCGCAAGGGCCAGAGCCGCAAGGGGCCGACCTGGCGCGAGGCGCTGATGATGCACAGCGTGGCGCGGATCGTGCTGCACGGGCAGATCGATTCGATCCAGTGCTCCTGGGTGAAGCTCGGCGTCGATGGAGCCGCCGCGGCGCTGGCGGCGGGCTGCAACGACCTCGGCGGGGTGCTGATGAACGAATCGATCAGCCGCGCCGCCGGGGCGAGCCACGGGCAGGAACTGACGGTCGACAACCTTGCCGATGTCGCCCGCTCGGCCGGCCGCACGCTGCGGCGGCGGACGACGCTCTACAAGCTGTTCGAGCCCGAAGTTGCCTGACGCGTTGTCCCGGATTTGATCCGGGACGACGATTAACTGCGGATGTAGACCTTCAGCGAAGCGATCTTGCCGCTTTCGTCGAAGCGGTAGTGGTTGCTGGTCTGGCGAACATTGCCGTCGGGCAATTGGGCCTCGATCTCGACCGCGATGCCCTCGCTGGAGACGAACCGCGTGCCGGGCGTGGGGAAGGGCGCGCCCGAGCCGAAGACCATCGTCTGGAACTCGCGGATCGCATCCTTGCCTTCGAGGACCTTGCCGTTGGGCGGGGAAAAGACCCCGTCTTCCGCGAAGAGGTCGACGAAGGCGTCGATGTCCTTGGTCCGGACGGCAACGAAATAGGCGTCGACCGTCGCGTTGGGGTCGACGGGACTCGGGTTGCCCGCGGCCTCGCTCGCCGCACGGCGGATGCGCTCGAGCATGAACTCGGCTGCATCTCCCAGCTTGCGCAGCGCCACCGTCTCGCTGGTCGGCAGTTCCTTGGCGTGCTCGACGTCCTTCTTGAGCAGGTCGTGCAGCCCCTGGAAGCTGCCCGGCGCCCCCGCGCCCTCGCGCGGCAGGACGAAGCGCGGGCCGACGCCGAGCGCGAAGCTCTGGGCCGAACCGGCGTTCAGCGCCTCGGTTAGTTGCTGGCGGTCGAAGCCCATCGAGACGCCGATGTCCATGATCGCCGCCGACATGCCGTAGTTGGCGATGGAGATCAGGTTGTTGATCAGCTTGCCTTCCTGACCGCGGCCTACGGGCCCGAGGTGCGAGAGCTTGTTGCCGATCGCCTCCAGCCAGGGCCGGGCGCGCTCGACATCGGCATC
Source organism: Novosphingobium sp. (assembly GCA_047605105.1). Lineage (GTDB taxonomy): Bacteria > Pseudomonadota > Alphaproteobacteria > Sphingomonadales > Sphingomonadaceae > Novosphingobium. The sequence goes on from JASGGH010000004.1 coordinate 25,212, forward strand.
CTCGCCGCCGATCCACAGCGACAGCTTGCCCTCGATCGCCGCCGGGCCGCCGCCCGAGACCCCGACGTCGACGAAGCCGACGCCGTAGTCCTTGGCCTGTTCCGCCAGCCTGCGGGCCAGGTCGGGCGAGACGGTCGAATGCAGGATGAAGGTGCCGCCTCGGCCCAACGCCTCATAGAGCTTGCCCCCGGCGATAACGCTTTCGAGCTGCGCGTCGGTGCGGACGCAGACGCCCAGCAGGTCCGCGCCGCGGGCGGTCTCGAACGGATCGGCCGAACGCCGGGTTCCCGGCTCGTCGAAGGCTTCGAGCATCTCGGGCGAATTGTCGCAGCCGGTCACCTCGAAACCCGAGCGGGCCAGGCGGCGCGCGATCGGCGCGCCCATCGAGCCCAGGCCAATGAACCCAGCTTTCATCGCGATATTCCTCTCAATCAATCGAGGCTGAAAAACGACATGATCATGTCAAACCGCCAAGCCTCGATGTGCGCTGCCGGCGCTTGATCGCCCCCGCGTTAGGGCCGCATCACCCAGCCGCCGTCGACATGCAGCACCTGGCCGGTGATCCACGATCCGGCCTCGGAGGCGAGCAGCAGCGCCGGGCCGACCAGTTCCTCCGGCTCGCCGCGCGGATGGATCGCGCAGGTCATCTGGAGGAACTGGATGAACGGCGAATCGTCGGGCACCAGCATCTTGCCCGCGTCGGACTTGACGTTGCCCGGGGCGATAGCGTTGCATGTGATCCCGTCCTTGCCGTAGCGCTTCGCCAGCGAGGTGGTGAGGCCGACCAGCGCCAGCTTGGAGATGCCGTAGAGCCCGGTCGCGGGGAAGGCGCCGCCCGAGGTCTGGTTGATGATCCGGCCGCCGCCCCCATTCTTTTTGGCGCGTTCGCGCATCGACGGCACGCAGGCACGGGCGCAAAGCAGCGCGCCGCTGAGATTGACCGCGATCGCCTTGTTCCAGGCCTCCATCGGGACGGTTTCGAGATCGTCGTAGCTGACGTCGACCATCAGCGCGGCGTTGTTGATCAGGATGTCGATCCCGCCGAAGGCCTCCTTGGCCGCGGCCGCCATGGCCAGCGTCTGCTCTTCGTTCGAGACGTCGACGCCGACCGCCACGGCCTTGCCGCCCGCGGCGACGATCTCATCCGCGACGGCCTGGGCGCCGGCCTGGTTCAGGTCGGCGACGACGATCGAAGCGCCGGCATTGGCGAAGCCCAGGGCATAGGCGCGACCGATCGAATTGCCGCGTCCGCCGGCGCCGGTGACGATCGCGACCTTGCCGTCGAGGCGATACTGATCGAGGGTGAAGGGCATCAAACTATCCTCATGCAAAGACCCGTCCGTCCTGAGCTCGTCGAAGGACTGTCCTTCCTTGCAGCGCAGCACTTGGGGTGAAGTGAAAGGCGGCCCTTCGACAAGCTCAGGGCGGACGGGTTGGGTTTACGGGTTCGGGTTCGAGGCAGCGTTCGCCGCGGTGAGGAACGGCTCTGCCGCCGCGCGCAGCAGTTCCGCGCCCCAGTCGTCGGGCAGCACGGTCTTGAGCAGATCGACATCCTTGGCCAGCATCGGCGCGCCGACCTTGAAGGCGGCGGGCTCGGGCAGGCGGGCATAGACTTCGAAGCCCATCGAGCGACCGCTGCTTTCCTTGACCAGTTCGGCGAGGGCCTTGCGGTCCACGCCCATGGCGTCGGCGGCGGCCATCGCGCCGTGGGCAATCCCCATGTTGGCGGCGAGCATGGCATTGTTGATGATCTTGGCGCGCTGGCCGGCGCCCGCCGGGCCGAGCAGGACGACCATCCGGCCGAAGGTCCGGAACACCGGGAGTGCCGCGTCGAAGGCTTCCTGGCGGGCGCCGCACATCACGGTCAGCGTGCCGGCCTCGGCCGCGGGCGAGCCGCCGCTGACCGGGGCGTCGATGAACAGCAGGCCCGCCTGGTCGCACTGCGCTTCGAGCTTGGCGACGGTCTCGGGCAGGATCGTCGAGTGGATCGCGATCCGGCTGCCGGGCTTCATGGCCGGAATGAGCTGGTCGGTGATCGAGAGGACGTCGGCGTCGTTGACCACGCAGATGCCCACATGGTCGCAAGCGGCACTAAGCTCGGCGACCGTCGCGGCGGCCGCGGCGCCCTTGGCGGTGTAGGCCTCCAGCACCTCGGGCCTTCGCGCCCAGACGACCAGCGGATAGCCGCCGTCGATCATCCGGTGCGCCATGGGGCCGCCCTGGCTGCCGACTCCGACGAATCCCGTTACTTCGCTCATCCTGCCGTGATCCCCGCGTCGATGGTCAGGCACGAGCCGTGGTATCCGCGGCCCGCCGGCGAGGCCAGCATGGCGATCGCCTCCGCCACATCGCTCACCTCGACCGTGCCGCGCAGCCCGGAGAAGCGCTTGATAAGCTCGTAGTCCACGCCCTCGGGCATGGTCAGGCCATTGGCGATGTTGGTCATCATCCCGCCCGGCGCGACCGCGTTGATGCGGATGGGCTTCCGGACATATTCCATGGCCATCGCCTTGGTCATCTGGACCAGCCCCGCCTTGCTGGCGCAATAGGCGGCGGCATAGGCCTCGCCGATGAAGGCCGCGGTGGAGGCGACGTTGACGATCGCGCCGCCGCCTTCGCTGTCGCTTTCGAGCAGGTGCGGGATCGCCGCCTGGGAGAGCAGGAACGGGGCGGTCAGGTTGATCGCGATGGTCTTGTCCCACAACTCGCGCGGCATCTCGTGGCTGTTCACGAACTTGATGATCCCAGCGACGTTGCACAGCGCATCGAGCCGGCCGAACCGCGCTACGGCGGCAGCGACCACGGGCGCGCAGGCCGCGGGATCGGACAGGTCGGCGGCGTGGGTGAGGGTTTCGCCGGCGATCTGCCCGGCGGTCTCGGCCAGGCCTGCGGGATTGACGTCCACCAGGCAGACGCGGGCGCCGGCTTCGGCCAGGCGCAGCGCCGCGGCCCGGCCCAGCCCCGAGGCGCCGCCGGTGACGATCGCGGCCTTGCCGCTCAGGTCGATCACTTGAGCCATGTCAGCCGTTCCCCCTCAACCGTTCCAGGCCAGGCCGGCTTCGACCTTCGCCGCCATTTGCATGATGACGTTGTTGACGAGCGAAGCCCGCGGCCAGCCGGCGTGGATGCCGTACTGGAGCGAGAATTCGAGCATCTCTTCCTTGGTGCAGTTGCCGCTCGCCATGCCGGCATGGAAGTGGGAGCGGATCGGCACTTCGGCGGCGCTGTTGGCCACGCCGACCAGCGTGATCCAGCGCCGGGCGCGCTCGTCGAGGCCGGGGCGCCACCACATTTCGCCGAAGACGAAGTTGTTGATCGCTTCCGCGAAGGGATTGCTCGACGGCCCGCCGGGGAAGGTCATGGTCTTGGCGAACTCGGCCTCGCCCTTCAGGCCGCGTTCGATCGGGTCCCAGGCTTCGGCACGGATCGGCGCGTGGTCGGGCTCGGCGAGGCCGAGGGCATCGCGCACGCGGGTCACCGCCGCGTCGAACTCCAGCCCGCGCGGCCAGCCCGCGTAGACCGCAAGGTGCAGCGCGCCTTCGCGCAGCTCGCGCAAGGTCAGCTCGCCGCCCTGCAGCGCGCCGCGGACATAGCCATCGATCATCGCTTCCTTCGCCGCGCTCATCACCGCGCTGGCGATCGAGATCAGGTAGCGCGAGCGGCGGTCGAGGCCGGGGCGGTTCCAGACCTCGGCGTAGACGAAGTCGCGGATCGACATTTCGGTCGGGGTGATCGGCGCGGCGGCGGGTGCGGCGTTGACCTCGGCTTGCAGGGCGAGGCCGCGGTCGGACCGCTCCCGGGGATCGAGCAGGCTCACTTCGCGGCCTCCGGGGCGGCGAGGTTCATCCAGATGTTCTTGGGCTGGAGGAAGTCGTGCAGGCCCTCGACCCCGCCGAGCCGGCCATGGCCGCTCTGCTTGAAGCCGCCGAAGGGCACGTTGGGCTGCATGCCTTCGCCCGCGCCGTTGACGTTGATCTGACCGGCGTCGAGCTGGCTCACCACGTGGTGGGCGCGGCGCAGGTTCTGGGTGTGGACATAGGCGCCCAGGCCATAGTCGGTGTCGTTGGCGAGGGCGATCGCCTCCTCCTCGGTGTCGAAGGGCGTGACCACCAGGACCGGGCCGAAGACCTCGTTGCGGGCGATCTCGCTGTCGTTGGCGACGTCGGCGAGGATGGTGACCGGCAGGAAGTAGCCGTTACCGTGGTCCCCGCCCATCCGCTCGCCGCCGGTAACCAGGCGGCCGCCGGCGGAGACGCCACGCTCCACCATGCCGAGGATGCGGTTCATGGCCGGCTCGGAGATGACCGGGCCCATGGTGGTGGTCTGCTCGAACGGATCGCCGACCTGGATGTAGCCGGCCATGGCCGAGAGCATCTGCAGATAGGGCTCGTAGACCCCGCGCTGGACGAGCAGGCGGGTGCCGTTGACGCAGCCCTGGCCGTTGGCGGAGACCGCGCCGGTCAGCCCGCGCTTGGCGGCGTTCTGGAGGTCGGCGTCGTCGAAGACGATCACCGCCGACTTGCCGCCGAGCTCGAGGCCGCAGGGCTTCAGGGTCTGGGCGGCGTTGGTCAGCACCTTCCTGGCGGTCGCGCCCGAGCCGATGAACTGGATCTTGTCGACGCCGGGGTGGGCGACGATCGCCTCGCCGACATCGGCCGCGCCGGTGACGAGGTTGACCACGCCCGCGGGGAGGCCCGCCTCGATCAGCACCTCGACCAGCTTCATCGTCGAATAGGGGGCAAGGTCGGGCGACTTCAGCACTACGGTGTTGCCGGTGGCGAGGGCCGGGGCGATCACCATGGTCGCGGCGAAGAGCGGGCCGTTCCAGGGCACGATCACGCCGATCACGCCGTAGGGCTCGTAGGCGACGTAGTCGTGCGAGGGGCCGCCCCACATCGGCACGGTGCGGCCGTGGAGCTTGTCGGCCCAGCCGGCGTAGTAGCGGAACTTCTGCGCGGCGTCGTAGCCCATGTAGGGCGCGGCCATCGCGATCGAGCCGTTCTCCGCGACGAGGCTGGGCACGAAGTCCATCGCCTTGGCCTCGAGCGCGGCGGCGAGCTTGAACATAAGGTCGCGGCGCTTGTCGCCGGGCATGGCCTTCCAGGCGGGGAGGGCGGCGCGGGCGGCGGCGACGGCGCGGTCGACGTCGGCGGCGCCGGCCATGCCGATCTCGCGGGTGACCTGGCCGGTGCCGGGATAGATATGCGGCAGGCGCGCGCCCGAGCCGCGCTCCTCGCGGCTCTCGCCGACGATCACGGTGTGCTGCGGCAATACGGCCGCATCGGGGTGCCTGAAGGCCATTTCGACTCGCTCCTCTCAATGCAGGCTCGCTGCTTGAGGCAAGGGGTAATGGCGCTATTAATTCATGGTCAATCCGCCAAATCGCGGTTTATAAGGAGGATATGGACCAATTATATGCATATAATAGGGGTGACAACATGACCCGGCCCAGGCTTCCCCTCGTCCAGCAGGCCGCCGAGCGGTTGCGCGAACTGCTGTTTGCCGTGCCGACCGGCACGCGGCTCGGCGCCTTGCCCGAGCTCGCGCGGCGCTTCGGGGTCGGGATCGTCACCGTCCAGCAGGCGGCGCGGATCCTCGAGCATGAGGGCCTGCTCGAAGTGCGCCGCGGGCCGGGCGGCGGCTATTACGGCACGCGGCCCGACGACGCCGCACTGGAGCGGGCGATCACCGCCTATATGCGCGTCCATCCGACCTCGTTCGACGAGGCCGCGGACATCACTTCGTTGCTGTTCAACGAACTGGTCCCCGCCGCCTGCGCCTGCCGCGACGAGCGGCTGCGCGAGACCTTGCGCGCGCTCGGCGAGACGATCGACGAGCGCAACACCGAGCTGGAGCGCGGCGGCTTCGAGCTGGCGCTCCAGAACCTGCTGTTCGAGATGGTCGACCGCCCGCTGTTCGAGGCGCTGACCCGGGTGACCCTGCGCTTCGCCGAGACCCGCCGCGCGCCGCTGATCGACGGCAGCCGCGCCGGGGCCGCCGAGTGGAAGGCGGGCCGCCGCCGGATCATCGCGGCGATCCTGGCCCAGGACGCCGAGCTCGCCCGCTTCGAGGCCGACCGCAGCAACCGCCGCGTGGTGATGGGGGGATTGGCGCGCGGCTAGGCTTGTGTCACATGCCCCTGATCTGCTCCCAGGCGGAGTCAGTCATCCAGGTGTATTCGAGGTAGTGGCCGAACTTCTCGCGCCCATCGAGATAGAGGAACTTCAGGTTGTCGCCGCCGTTGTCGCGCTCCATCGCCAGCGGGAGATCCTGCTCGTCGACGCGCTTGCGGAACTCGGCCCAGTCGGTGGTGATGCGGAAGCAGACCTGGTGGAACCGGATCGGTCCGCCGTTCGCCGGCGCTGCCGCGTAGATGCCGAGCGGGTCCTCGATCGGCTGGATCAGCTCGTACTGGATGTCGCCGATCCAGATGAAGCAAATCCGGACCTTGTTGATCACTTCCTCGCCGTTCGGGCCGTTGACCGGCTGATCGACCTCGATGATGTGCGGCTCGTGCGTCATGCCGCGGCCGCGGAAGCTGGCGATGCCTTCCTCGAGATTGTCGCAGACGAAACCGAGCTGATAGAGTTGTCCTTCGAGCATTTCTTCTCTTCTCCTCTCCTCTCGATCCTCCCCGAGACAAGCTCGGGGAGGATGTAGCGTCAGCCTTCCTTGGCCACGTCGTAGCGCGACAGGTAGCGCTCGAACAGCGGCGCGATCTCTTCCACGCTGGTGCCGTACTGCGCCAGCTTGTATTCGTGCTTGCCGAACTTGTTCTGCGGGTTGTCGTTCACCCAGCCCTGGATTCCGGCCTCGGCTTCGGAAGTCCATTCGTCGCCGAGCTTGGCATAGAGCTTCCTGGTCTCGCCCACCGGGTCGGCGACGAGGTCGGCATAGTGGACGTCGATGATCCGGTCCTCGCCGAACTTGTCGCGGAAATCCATGATCCGGTTGGCGTGCTCGGCGGCCTGCCACGGGTAGTCCTGGGCCAGCCATTCATTGTCGATCTTGCCCATGTGGCCCATGTGGCTGAGCGAGATCACGCTCATCAGCGAGCCGGCCGCGGTGATAGGATCGCGATGCGCCCAGACGATCCGCGCGTCGGGATAGACCTTGAGGATCGTCTCCAGCCACAGCGCGTGGCTCGGCTTCTTGACGTTCCAGACGCCCGAGGTGTGGTGCTGCAGGGCCTGGAGGAACTTCTTGTGGTACTCGTAGGCCGATGTCATGTCGCAGGAGAAGATGAACTCCTTGTAGGCCGGCAGCCGGCCCTTGGACTCGATCATCAGCGTCTTGAAGTCGTGCGCCATGAAGAACACGCACTCGTTGGGGTAGACCGCCGAGCCGCGGTAGTACTTGCCCATGGCCGGGTTGGCCTCGAGCGCGGCCTTCTCCGAAGCCAGGCGCGAGACTGCCCGCGGATCGGTGGTGAGCAGGTCGTTCGAGGCGACCGGCGGGATCGGCTCGTCGATTTCCCAGGTCAGCGGCGAACGGCGGCCGGGGTCGGCGGCCAGGAGGTTCGACATCAGCGTGGTGCCGGTGCGCGGTACGCCCATGACGAAGACCGGGCGCTCGACCGGGCGGGTCAACAGCTCGGGGTTCTGCTTGAGGTAGTCCTCCACCTTCAGGCGGTTCTTGAGGTAATGAAGGATGTCGTGCTGGATGCGGGCCAGGCCGCCTTCCGAGTACCAGCCCTTGGCGGCGCCGGCATTGACGTCGTCGACCAGGACGTCGAGCCCCTCGCGGTAGGAGTTGCCGCCGAAATCGGTAAGGCCGGTGGCCTGGCTGGCCTGTTCAACGAATGCGTCGGCGACGAATTGCTCTGCCATCTGGCGGCTCCTGTTCCCAAGGGGTGATTGTTTTACGGCCGTGCCGAGTGGCGCGACCTAGCCGCGATGGTGCAGGTCTTGGCAACGGGGTTGGTGATACGGATCGGGACTAAGAATTGAAAACGGGCCAAACTCGCCTGGGGCGCATCTCGCGTGGGTTTGCGCCGTGCGGTGAAAGGGCAGGGCCGAGTCCGCTGCGATCATCGCCCCGGAGATTATCGCTGGAGATTGTCGTGGGCAGCGGCCGGATGGGCTTTACACCGAACACCTCAAAGTTAGTCTGCGCATCATATGAAGCCGGCGGCTGATAATGGTCGCGGCTCGAACGGAGGGTATGCGGTGATGATGGTGCTCGATTTCATCGGAAACGGAGGCGCCCCACGCGGGGGGCTGCGGCTTACGGCGGTCGTCGGGGCCGTCGCGCTCGGCACCGCGCTGGCGGCATCCCCAGCGGCGGCAGCCGAATGCAAGTTCGCCCCGGTCCGTCAGATCGACAGGGATACCGGGGTCGAGCCGCAATTGCTGATCGACGGGACCTGCACCGACCCGGTCTACAACGAGAGCACCTTCGTCATCGACAAGACCGAGCAGTTGACCCTGCAGGTGCCCGACGGACCGCTGATCCCCTATACGCAGGTTACGGGGCATTTCCCCGCCACCCGGACCGTGGACACTCTTCCCGCCGGGGTGCGCCAGAGCCCGACCACCTATCAGCAGAATTACGTCCTGCGGTTTCCGGCAAAGGAATTCTGGCGGCACCGCTCGTTCGAGGGGCAGCACCCCTCGGGCGGCGGCGTGGTCGACAACCGCATGGCCTTCACCAACGGCGCCTTCTCGATCAACTGGATGAGCGCCAGCATCCCCAACGCCGTCGCCAGCCATCGTCACGAGGCCGCGGCGACCAAGGTGGCCAAGGCCTATGCCCGCAAGCTCTACGGCGACACGGGCCGGATCTACTCCTACTTCTGGGGCTGCAGCGGCGGCGGAACGGTGTCGATGGCCGCGGCCGAGAACGTCACGGGCGTGTGGGACGGAGTCCAGCCGCAATGCATCGGGACCAGCGGCGATGCGCCCTATCATTCGTTCTACTGGCAGGCGCATTACACCTTCGGCATTCCGCAGGCGAAGCGCGATGCGATCGCGGCAGCCGCGGTTCCCGGCGGCACCGGCGACATCTACGCCGGGCTGAACGAGGAGGAGAAAGCGGTCCTCGACGAATTCCTCGCCGCGGGCTATCCCCTCCCGATCATCGGCAGCCACTTCAAGAGCCTCATTCCGCTGGTCGATCCGGTCGACATCCGCCTGTTCGATCCGACCTATGAGGACGACTTCTGGTCGAAGCCGGGCTATGCCGGCGCCAATCCGCCGAACTACCTCAAGGCCGCCAAGGTCGACGGTTGGGCGACGATCACGGGCATCACCCGCGACGCCGCAGGCAAGCCGACCGCGGTGCAGTTCGACCCCGCGACGGTCCCGCCCCTGACGGTGACCGGCGACAGCTACCTCGAATACTGGGTCTACGGCGCCGACGGCAAGACGCGGGTGATCGATCCGGTCCGGGCGGTGGGCGTGCCCACCGACAACAAGCGCCGCTTCAGCCTGATGGGCAAGCTCGATCCCGCCACCGGCCTGCTCACCCTGGGCGGCACCGAGAAGGACGTATTCGGCGGAGCGGCGTCGCTCGACAACAGCAGTGTCCTGCTGGGCGCGCTCAAGGTCGGCGGCAAGGTGCGGGTCAACAACCGCTTCATCCTCGCGATGTACTATTACCCGCGCTACAGCAACATCCCCGGGGTGCGGAGCCACGACCAGTACCGCAACGCGGACGGATCGCCCAAGTATCCGCAGCGCAAGGACATCAGCGTCCTCAGCCACTCGAACTACCGCACGATGGGCGGGCGGGTCGAAACCGGCGCGGTCACCACCAAGACGATGATCCTCGAAGGCATGTCGGACAACCTGTCCTGGCCGATCTTCAACGTCAGCTATGCCGAGCGCATCCAGCGGACGCTCGGTGCGGCGAAGGCCAACGACACGATGCGGTTCTACCTGCACGACAACGGCCGCCACGCCCTGGGCGCGGGCGAGCCGGGGATCTTCCAGCAATCGGTCCAGGACCTGATGGCCTGGGCCGAGCGGGGTGTCGCGCCGCCGCCTTCATCGACCTATACGATCCGGGGCGGCCAGGTCATCCCGGCGGAGAAGGCCGCCGACCGCCACGGCTTGCAGCCGGTCATGACCCTTACCGCCAACGGGGCCGGCCGCGCCTCGGTCGGGGTGGGCCAGCCGGTCGCCCTCGCGTCGAACATCGAGATGCCGCCGAAGACGGGCCTGATCGTGAAGTACAACTGGACGATCGCCGGCACGGCCGACCCGGTCACCGAGCTCGACAAGCCGCTCCCGCTGGTCGATCTCAGCCGCACGGTCACCTTCGACAAGCCGGGGACCTACGTGATCCGGCTCACCGTGAACGGCCAGCGCGACGGGCTGGCGAACCCCGCCAATCAGACGCTGCTGCAGAACTTCAAGGAAGTTCGGGTGGTCGTGCAATAGGAAGCTAGACGACCCCCGGCACCCGCTGCCGGGTGCGGAAGTGGCTCGGGCTGATCCCGGTCGCGCGGCGGAAGGCGAAGGTGAAGCTGGAGGGAGAGGCGAAGCCCATCGCGAAGGCGATCGCCTTCACGCTTTCGCCGGCCATCAGCAGGCGCTTGGCGGTCTCCATCCGGCGCTGCTCGATGTAGTCGCCGATCGAGCACCCGCGGCTCGCACGGAAGCCGCGGGTGAGCTGGCGGACCGAGATCGCGCAGCGGTCGGCCAGTTCGCGCAGGGTGGGCGCGGTCATCTCGTCGCTCAGGCGTTCGTCGATCAGGCGCAGGCGCCATGAGGCGAGGCCGCCGGTGATCGAGCGTTCCACCACCTCCAGGCAAAAGCGGCCGAGTTCGACCGCCAGTTCGCCGCTGAGGAACTCGACCATTTGCGCGCTGGCGAAGCCGGGGTGGCGCACTTCCTCGGTCAGGCGGAACAGCAGGTTGCGGATCCGCGCGCTGCTGATGTCGAGCGCGGCGGCGAGGCGCTGTTCGGTCCATTCCAGCTCCTCGCCCAGGATCGCATGGAGCGCGTCGGCCCTGAGCAGGCAGATCAGCGATGCCTGCTCTCCGGCGCCGCCGTGAATGTGCAGCGCCTGGCCCGGGGGGATCAGGAAGATCTCGCCGAGCGCCTCGTAGCGGTGCGGCCCCCAGTGATCGTGATAGCCCCCGCGGGCGTAGAGCGGGCGCGGGGTGAGGCACAGATTGATCTGATAGGCGTGATCGTCGCGCACGACGCTTTCGGTGGCCTCGGGGATGTGGAAGCCCACGAGCTGCGCGATCATGATCCGGCTGCGCACTTCGGCCTCCACCGTCATCGTCGCCCTTCGGGGAGTATCGGGTTGGCTGATGGCCACAGCAATCTGTCCGTGATTGAATACTGTGTCTCGAATTCTACGTCATGGCCGGTTGCGCTGCAACCCCTCGGGGGAGGACAAGACCCCGGACCCGCGCCCCGCCAAGGATGGCGCGCGATCGTTGACGTTGCATTTGGGAGAGTTTTGATGGCTAAGGGCCTGTTCGACTGCACTGGCAAGGTTACTCTGGTTACCGGCGGCAACGGCGGGATCGGCCTGGGCTTCGCCAAGGGCATCGCCAAGCAGGGTGGCGATCTGGCCATCTGGGCGCGCAATCTCGAAAAGAACGCCGCTGCCAAGGCCGAACTGCTCGCCGCCGGCGCGGGCCGGGTCGAAACCTATCAGGTCGACGTCTCGTCGGAAGAGGCGATCCTGGCCGGCTACGACAAGTTCATGGCCGACTTCGGCCGGATCGACTGCGTCTTCGCGAACTCGGGCGCCAGCCCCCGCTACAACTCGGTCTTCGACATGCCGACCGATCACTGGTTCGAATTCCAGAAGACCGCGCTGCACGGCGCCTTCTTCACCCTGCGCGAGGCCGCGCGCCACATGAAGGCCCGCGCCGAGGCCGGCGAGCCGGGCGGCAGCCTGGTCGCCTGTGGTTCGGGCTCGCTCTACCAGGGCCTGGCCGGCAAGATGGAATATTCCGGCTCGAAGTCGGCGATCGCGGCGGTGATCCGCAGCCTGGCGGCCGAGATGGGCCAGTACGGCGTGCGCGCCAACGTCGTCGCGCCGGGGTTGATCATCACCCCGATGATGGGCGAGCCGGACGGTCCGGCGGCCAAGTACCTCGAAACCAACATGGGGCCCCAGCACCCGGTCAAGCGGGTCGGCTATCCCGACGACTTCGAGGGGATCGGCGCCTATCTCTGCTCGGATTCCTCGTCGTTCCTGACCGGGCAGGTCATCTATATCGACGGCGGCTACATGATCCGGCCCTGACGGCGCGAGACCTGGGAGAATACCGATGAAGCTGCTCAACATCCACGGCGTCGGCGATGTCCGCCTCGATGAATATACCCGGCCCTCGGCGGGGCCCAAGGACGTGGTGGTCAAGGTGAAGGCCTGCGGCATCTGCGGCAGCGACCTGAGCTACGTCAAGGTCGGTGGCATGTCCCGCAACGCCGAGGGCACGACCGCGCTGGGCCATGAGGCCTCCGGCGAAGTGATCGAGGTCGGCGCCGAGGTGTCCGACATCCTGGTCGGCCAGGCCGTGGTCGTGAACGGCATGATGACCCCCAGCGACGTCGGCAACGGCGGGCCGGAGGGCGCCTTCACCGAGGAACTGCTGATCCGCGAGGCGCGGCTCGGCGCTTCGATCCTGCCGGTGCCCGAGGGCATTCCCTATGACGTTGCCGCGCTGTGCGAGCCGCTCGCGGTGGCGATGCACGGCGTGAACCGGGCGGACGTCAAGGCCGGCGACAAGGTCGTGGTCTTCGGCTGCGGCCCGATCGGACTGGGCATGATCCTCTGGCTGGTCGATCGCGGCGTGACCGATGTGGTCGCGCTCGACCTTGCGCCGGAGCGGCGCGAGCGGGCCCTGGCCCTGGGCGCGCGGGCGGCGTTCAATCCGCTCGAGGTCAACCTGCGCGACGAGCTCGCCAAGCTCCACGGCGAGGTGCCGTCCTATGGCCGCGTCGGTGTCGGCACCGATGCCTATATCGACGCCGCGGGCGCCCCCAACATCCTGACCGACGTGATCATGATGGCCAAGCTTCATGCCAAGCTGGTCATCACCGCGGCCTACATGCGGCCTATCGAGTTCCCGGTCGGCCGCATGCTGACCAGCGAGATGACGATCACCACGGCGGTCGGCTATCCCACCGAGTTCCCCGACGTGCTGGCCGCGATGCCGCGCCTCAAGGACAAGATCGCCTCGATCATCAGCCACAAGCTGCCGTTCGAGCAGGTGCTCGAAGGCTTCAAGGTTGCCGCGACGCCGGAATCGGCCAAGGTCATGATCGAGTTCGAGGGAGCCTGAACCATGGCCGAGACCGGAGAAAAGGTGCCGCTGGCCAACCTCGTCCGCGCGGGCGACACGCAGACCGAGGCGATCGAGATCACCCCGTTCGTGTTCATGGCCCGCGGCATCTCCAACGCCCATCTGGTGACGACCAGCGACGGCGACGTGATCATCAACACCGGCATGCCGGAGGACGGTGAGCGCGCCGCCAGGCTCTTCGCCCCGCATCGCACCGGGCCGGTTCGCTACATCATCCTGACCCAGAGCCACGCCGATCACTTCGGCGGCGTGCCCGAGTTCAGGGAGGAGGGCACCAAGATCGTCGGCGGGCCCGACTACAACGAAGCGGTCGGCGACATGCTGAGGCTGCAGCCGTTCTTCGGCCAGCGCACTTTCAAGCTGTGGGGCACGGCGCTCAAGCGCGATGCCCCGCCCAAGCCGATCCCGCAGGTCACGCCCGACATCCTGGTCGACCGTAGGCTGACGCTCGAAGTCGGCAACCGCACCTTCGAGCTGATCTCGGCGCCCGAAGGCGAGACGATCGACAATATCGCGGTGTGGATGCCGAACGAGCAGATCGTCTTCACCGGCAACACCTTCGGCCCGGTCTGGCTGTCGATGCCGTTCCTCAATACCCTGCGCGGCGACAAGCCGCGCCTGGTGCGCAATTACCTCAAGAGCCTGGAGAAGATCCGCGATCTCGACGCCGACCTCCTGATCACCGGCCACGGCGATCCGATCGTCGGTCGGCAGCGCATCCGCGAGGACCTCGACCGGATGCATGCCGCGGTCAGCTACGTGCGCGACTATACGCTCGAGGGCATGAAGGCAGGCAAGACCGTCCACCAGCTCATGCGCGAGTTCGTCTGGCCGGACAACCTCGCGATCGGCGAGTTTCACGGCAAGGCCAGCTGGGCGGTCAAGTCGATCTGGCGCGAGTACTCGGGCTGGCTGCACTACGAGGACGGCACCACCGAGCTCTACGGCGTGCCGCGCTCGTCGGTCTATGCCGACCTTGCCGAGCTGGCGGGCGGGGCCGACAAGCTGGCCGAGCGGGCGAGGGTCAAGCTCGATGCCGGACAGCCGCTGGAGGCACTGCACCTCACCGACGTGGCGCTCGGTGCCGAGCCGGCCAACCGCGCGGCGCTGACGGTCAAGAAGGAGGCTTCGGCCTTGCTGCTCGAGCAGTCGGGGCAGAGCAACCTCAGCGAATCGATGTGGCTCCGCTCGGAGATCGCGGCGATCGACAAGGCGCTGGGCGAGTAGTCACGCAAAGGGCTCCAGCCCGGTAAGGATCATCCGCACCAGGTCGGCCTGGCCGCTCGCGCCGGTCTTGGCGTAGATTCGCTTGGAATAGTTGCGCGCGGTCTCGGGCGTGAGTTGGAGCTGCGCGCCGGCCTCGACGATCGAACGCCCCTGGCTGATCGCTTCGGCGAGAGCGGCCTCGCGCGTCGACAGCCCGAGCGTGGCGGCGACCACGGGCGAGGCGCTCTGGGTGGGGGCGCGGCGTCCCTGGCGGACCAGGCCGATCGAATAGCCGCTGCTCAGCGTGTTGTCCGTCACCGGCGGCACGCGCCGCAGCAGGATGTCCTTGCCGGCCCGGTCGTCGAAGCGGACCGTGCGGCGGGCCTCCGCCTTCGCGGTCGCAAGGTCCCGGCATGCGGCGGACAGTGCCTGAGCCGGCCCCGCGCGAAGCTGGGCGCGGCCCATGCCCTGGCCGGTGCTCTGGATGTCGAGTTGCTCGGTGGCGATGCCGTCGGCGATGACGACGTGGCCGTCACCATCGAAGATCGCCTGGCCGACTCCGATCAGGCCGAGCGCCTCCTCGGCGATGGTCGCGCGCAGGCGCAGGCCGCGAAGTTCCATCTGCATCGCCAGGGCCTGGGCAAAGTGCGGGGCGAGCGAGGAGAGCAGGGCACTGTCGCCCGCGCCGAAGTCGAGCCGGTCGTGCAGCAGGACCAGCCAGGCGTTGTGGTCCCCCTTGGCGACGATGCGGATGAACCGGGCATGGGCCACCGAGGCGGCTTCGAGCACTGCGTGCTGACGCTGGATCGCCTCGGGGCTTTCGGGGAGGGTGGTTTCCTCGAGCGAATAGACGCGGTGGGGGCGGAGCGAGGCGAAGGGCAGCAGGCCGGCCTTGCTGAAGGTTTCCAGGTTGAAGAACCCCGCGCGGCGGACGTAACCGCCGGCGCGGATCGTCCGCTGGATCGGCGGCGTTCCCGCGATTCCGCCTGGCCGGATGAACAGGTGGAGCCGCTGCGCCCGGGTCCGCGCGAGCAGGCGGTGGAGGAAGGTGTCCCACAGCGGGTCCTCCTCGATGCCGCTGAACAGGGGCAGGATCAGGTCGCGTTCGTCGGTTGTGCTGAGAGCCATGCATTTTGCTCCCATATGGGAGCGTTGAGGTCAAGCGCGACTCGCCATTGAGCCTGCAACACAAAGCCGAAGCGCGTGTCCGCGCACCGGTAGGAGAGGTAGGAATGACAGCTGTTTCCGAAGCTACCCTGACGCACCTGCAACGCCTTGAGGCCGAGGCGATCCACATCATGCGCGAAGTCGTCGCCGAGGCCGAAAAGCCCGTGCTGATGTATTCGGTCGGCAAGGATTCGGCCGTGATGCTGCACCTCGCCCGCAAGGCCTTCTATCCCTCGCCGCCGCCGTTCCCGCTGCTCCACGTCGACACGACCTGGAAGTTCAAGGACATGTACGCGCTGCGCGACAAGATGGCGAAGGACTCCGGGATGGAGCTCATCGTCTATCACAACCCCGAGGCCGAGGAGCGCGGGATCAATCCCTTCGACCACGGCCCGCTCCACACCGACATGTGGAAGACCGAAGGCCTCAAGCAGGCGCTCGACAAGTACGGCTTCGACGCGGCCTTCGGCGGCGCCCGCCGCGACGAGGAGAAGAGCCGCGCCAAGGAGCGCATCTTCTCGTTCCGCACCGCGCAGCACCGCTGGGACCCGAAGAACCAGCGCCCCGAGCTCTGGCACCTCTACAACGGCCGCAAGCACAAGGGCGAGTCGATCCGCGTCTTCCCGATCTCGAACTGGACCGAGCTCGACATCTGGCAGTACATCCACCTCAACGACATTCCGATCGTCCCGCTCTACTTCGCGGCCAAGCGCCCGACCTTCGAGTGGGAAGGGCAGCTCCTGATGGCCGACGACATCGACCGGCTGGAGAAGGTCCTCGGCAAGAAGCCCGAGATCACCGAACGCTCGATCCGCTTCCGCACTCTCGGCTGCTTCCCGCTGACGGGCGCGGTCGAGAGCACTGCGGACACCCTGCCGTCGATCATCCAGGAGACGCTCCTGACCACGACCTCGGAACGCCAGGGCCGCGTGATCGACAAGGACGCCGGCGGCGCCGGCATGGAAGTGAAGAAGCAGCAGGGGTACTTCTGAGCTCTTGCCAGGTTCTCCTTTGCCCGTTCCTCCCGAGCGAAGTCGAGGGACTAGTTCGAGCGAAGCGAGAACCCGCAAGCACAGAGCCTCGTTAACGCTCGGCATAGTCCCTCGACTTCGCTCGGGAGGAACGGGAGTTTGAAATGACTGATACGGATACCGCCACCCAAGAACCAGTCTACGTCACCGAGGCGCTGATCGCCGAGGACATCGACGCATACCTGGACCAGCACCAGCACAAGACGATGCTGCGCTTCATCACCTGCGGGTCGGTGGACGACGGCAAGTCGACCCTGATCGGCCGTCTGCTCTACGATTCGAAGATGATCTTCGAGGACCAACTCGACGCGCTGCAGAACGATTCCAAGAAGGTCGGCACGCAAGGGCAGGACATCGACTTCGCGCTGCTGGTCGACGGCCTCGCCGCCGAGCGCGAGCAGGGCATCACGATCGACGTCGCCTACCGCTTCTTCAACACCGAGAAGCGCAAGTTCATCGTCGCCGACTGCCCGGGCCACGAGCAGTACACCCGCAACATGGTGACCGGCGCCTCGACCGCCGACCTCGCCTGCATCCTGATCGACGCGCGCAAGGGCGTGCTCGTCCAGACCCGCCGGCACTCGTACCTGTGCCACCTGATCGGCATCAAGAACCTGGTCCTCGCGGTCAACAAGATGGACCTGGTCGACTACAGCCAGGAAGTCTTCGACAAGATCGTCGCCGACTATGCCGAGTTCGCGCAGTCGATCGGCATCGAGAGCTTCACCGCCATGCCGATCTCGGGCTTCAAGGGCGACAACATCACCGGCCCGTCCGAAAACACCCCCTGGTACAAGGGCCCGAACCTGGTCGAGCATCTCGAAACCGTCGAGGTCAACTCGGCGCGCGATGCGGAAAAGCCGTTCCGCATGCCGGTGCAGTGGGTCAACCGCCCGAACCTGTATTTCCGCGGCTTCTCGGGCCTGATCGCCACGGGCAGCGTCAAGGTCGGCGATGCGGTGCGCGTCCTGCCCTCGGGCAAGACCTCGACCGTCTCGAAGATCGCGGCCATGGGCCAGTCGATCGCGCTGCCCAGCGCCAAGGACCTGACCACCGAGGAATACCTCGAGCACATCACCGGCCAGGACACGGCGGTTGCGGGCGAGTCCGTCACGATCTGCTTCGCCGACGAGATCGACTGCTCGCGCGGCGACGTGATCGCACTGGCGGACAATCCGCCCCAGGCCGCCGACCAGTTCGAGAGCACCATCGTCTGGCTCAACGACGAGCCGCTGCACGTCGGCCGCGCCTATTGGCTCAAGCTCGGTACGCAGATGGTCTCGGCGACGGTCCACGCGCCGAAGTACACGGTCAACGTCAACACGATGGAGCACGTCGCGGCCAAGACGCTCGAATTGAACGCCATCGGCGTCGCCGAGTTGACCACCGACAAGCCGATCGTCTTCGAAGCCTACGAAGACAACCGCACGCTCGGCGGCTATATCCTGATCGACAAGATCACCAATGCGACCGTCGCAGCCGGCATGCTGAACTTCAGCCTGCGCCGCGCGTCGAACGTTCACTGGCAGGCGCTCGACATCAGCCGCGATGCGCACTCGAACCTCAAGAACCAGAAGCCCGCCGTGCTGTGGTTCACCGGGCTCTCGGGTTCGGGCAAGTCGACCATCGCCAACCTGGTCGAGAAGAAGCTGCACCGGATGAACCGGCACACCTTCCTGCTCGACGGCGACAACGTGCGCCACGGGCTCAACAAGGACCTGGGCTTCACCGAGGCCGACCGCATCGAGAACATCCGCCGCGTCGGCGAGGTGGCCAAGCTGATGGCCGACGCGGGCCTGATCGTGATCACCGCCTTCATCTCGCCGTTCAAGGCCGAGCGCGAGATGGTCCGGGCGATGCTGCCCGAGGGCGAGTTCGTCGAGGTGTTCATCGACACCCCGCTGAGCGTGGCCGAGGAACGCGACGTGAAGGGCCTCTACAAGAAGGCGCGGTCGGGCGATCTCAAGAACTTCACCGGCATCGACAGCCCCTACGAGGCGCCGACGAGCCCCGAGATCCGCGTCGACACGACCAAGGTCACGCCCGAACAGGCGGCCCAGGCCATCGTCGATCAGTTGCTCGGCGACGCGTGAACCTAAACCTCCTCTCCCCGCCGGGGAGAGGAGCGAGACTTGCCAGCTTGCTGGCTAGTCGCAGCGGAGAGGGGCCGCGCATGACCGCTACCCTCTCCAACTTCGGCTAGGCGCTCAGGCGCCAAGCCTCCGTATCCTCTCCCCGCCGGGGAGAGGAGGGGAATGAGGATACGATATGTCCATGACCGACGCCGAACTCGCCGCCCATCTCGCCGAAGTCGCCGGCAAGCTGCTGATCCAGGTGCGCGAGGCGGGGGTCTTCTCCGCCAAGCCGCTCGGCAAGGCGGGGGATGCCACGGCCAACCAGTTCCTCTGCCATGCGATCGCCGAGCAGCGGCCCGATGACGGCCTGCTGTCGGAAGAGAGCAAGGACACCGAGGAGCGCCTCGGCAAGAGCCGGGTATGGATCGTCGATCCGGTCGACGGCACGCGCGAATACGGCGAAGCGCGGACCGACTGGGCGGTGCATGTTGCCCTGGCGATCGACGGCGTGCCCGCGATCGGCGCGGTGGCGCTGCCCGGCCTCGGCGTGGTGCTGCGCACCGACCGGCCGGGCACGGTGCCGCCGGCGCCCGAGGTCCTGCGCATGGTCGTCAGCCGGACCCGTCCCGCCAAGGAAGCCACCGACGTCGCCGAGCGGCTCGGGGCGGAGCTGGTGCCGATGGGCTCGGCCGGGGCCAAGGCCATGGCGATCGTCCGCGGCGAGGCCGACATCTACCTCCATTCGGGTGGTCAGTACGAATGGGACAGCTGCGCCCCCGCGGCGGTCGCGGCGGCCTATGGCCTGCACATCTCGCGGATCGACGGCAGCCCGCTCGTCTACAACCAGCGCGACGTCTACATGCCCGACCTGCTGATCTGTCGGAAGGAGCATGCCGCGCGGGTACTCGAGGAAGTGCGCCAACTCGCATAGAGTCCGATCCACTGACGCGGCAGCGGTGCCGACTCACTCTCCCGTCCCGGCCGCCCATCGGATAGGCTGCCGGGTGGCCGGCCCGGGGGGGGAGTCGGTGCCGCCGGCTGTTTCAGCGAAGCTCCAGCAAGTCGGCGCAAAGTTCCGGGAAGGAACCGGCAATTGACTGAACGGAAAGACCGGGGACAGCCCCGGTTTTTTGTTTTTGTCCGACCTTCCCGTATTTCCAGGTATCCAGGCCGTACCGAAAAAGTGGTGTGACGCGATTCCCACAACCGCTCCGCCAAGTTGGCCGAGAACCTCATTCTCACTCCCTTTGAGCCGCTGCCTTGCTAGATATGATACAGGCTGACGCAATAGCGCGGCCGGGAGGGCTTCATACAAGGCCGGAGGATCGGCCAGGAGCGAGAGGAAATAGATATGCGTCGTATCGGCAAGCTGGCATTCGCGGGCGCAAGCCTGCTGGCGTTTGCAACCCCCCTACATGCCCAGGACACCGCCCCGCAGAACACCGGTGCGAACGCTTCGGCGGACAGCGACGAGATCATCGTCCAGGCCCGCCGGCGTTCGGAGAGCGTGCAGGACGTGCCGCTGACCGTCAGCGCCGTGACCAGCGAGCAGCTCACCAAGCTCAACATCCGCGATTTCAAGGACGTCGCCTCGGTCGTGCCGGGGCTTTCGCTCAAGCCCGCCGCCGACGGCATCGCGCCGAGCGCCACGCTGCGCGGCGTGAACTACGACGTCAACAACAGCGGCAGCAACGCCACCGTCCAGTTCTACATGAACGACGCGCCGATCGCTGCCGGCTTCATGCTGCAATCGATGTTCGACGTCGGCCAGATCGAAGTCCTGCGCGGGCCGCAGGGCACCCTGCGCGGCATCGCCTCCCCGTCCGGGTCGATCACCCTGACCACCCGCCGCCCCGACATGGAACGGTTCGGCGGATATGCCGAAGGCACGGTCAATACGATCGGCGGCTACAACATCAACGCGGCGCTCAACGTGCCGCTCATCAAGGACGTCCTGGCGGTTCGCATCGCCGGCATCGTCAACGGCGACGAGGGCACGCGGGTGCGCAGCATCAACAGTTCGGTCGAGCCGAGCACGCGGTCGTGGGGCGAGCGGGTGACGGTCAAGTTCACGCCGACCGACACGATCGACATCATCGGCAGCTACCAGCACATGCTGGTCAAGAGCACCTTCTTCGACCAGGTCGAATCCGCGAACCTGGCGCTGGGCTTGCCGGTGGTGGGCACGCTCGTTCAGGCGGAGAGCCGCCTGGCGGTCGAGGATGCTCCGCGCAGTTCCCGCATCAACTACAACATCTACAACATCCAGGCCGAATGGCGCGTGGCGGGCCAGAAGCTGAACTACGTCGGCGGGTGGTCCGATCAGGACATTGTGAGCCAATATCAGGACGACGTCGGCAACGTGTTCGACAACACCTTTCCCACCGCGCTGCAGAATTACGGCCAGTCCACGCATACCCAGTCGCAGCAGCAGTCGCACGAACTGCGGCTGTCGTCCGACGAGCGGCTGTTCGGCTTCCTCGACTATGTCGTGGGCGGCATGATCAACCGGCAGAACGCGCCCACCGACCTGCTGTTCAATACGCCCATCTTCACCAGCGCGCCGCCGACGGGGGCCGGCTTCTACGGGTTCAACGTCACCCCGTCGCAGGTGCGCGGCCGGGCGCTCGAGCGGTCCATCTTCGGCAACCTGACCGCGCATATCGGCGACAAGACCGAGCTTTCGGGCGGCATTCGCTACATCCACTTCAACAACCAGAGCAACCTCACCGGAACTTCCGATTTCCATGCCACGGTCTATTCGGCATCGCTCAAGCATCGCTTCAACGAGAACATCATGGCCTATGCGAGCTTCGGCAGCTCCTGGCGCGTGGGCTCGGGCACGAACGCGATCATCCTCGCGGCCTCGGGCAACTTCGGCTATACCGACGCGGCGCTGGCGGCGATCCTTCAGCCGACGCCGGAAACCTCCAAGTCCTACGAGGCCGGCGTCAAGACCGACTGGCTGGACCGGCGCCTGCGCCTGAACGTCACCTATTTCCACCAGACCTTCAGCAACTACATCTTCTCTTCGCCGGTCGTCCTGTTCCAGGCCTACGATCCGACAACGCTGACCTATACGCCGGGCCTGACGCGCGCGGGCCTTTCGGTGGGCGTGCCGGTGAAGGTCGACGGGGTCGAGGCCGAGTTCAGCTTCGCCCCTTCGCGCAACTTCAACATCGGCGGTACGGTGAGCTATGCGCTGGGCAAGATCTCCAACGGCCTGGTGCCGTGCTCGGGCACGGCCCTGCCGACTCCGCCCCAGCAGATCAATTTCTGCCCGGCCAACCAACGCTCGAGCTTGAACTCTCCGTTCAACGCCACCGTGCAGGCCGAATACAACCACGACTTCGCCGAGAGCCTGAACGGCTTCCTGCGCGGGCAACTGGTCTATTCGGGGAACTCGCAGGTCGATCCCACCAACCCCTATGACGATGTGGCAGCCTATGGGCTGCTGAACCTGTTCCTCGGCGTGCGCGACCGGGACGGGGGCTGGGAAGTGATGGCCTACGGCAAGAACATCACCGATACGACCCGTGTGCTGACCCGCGATGCCACGGCGAAGCTGACGACCTATGCCACCTTCACCGGGGGCGCCGCATTGACCTCCAACTATCGCGGCGTGACCACCACGGCCCCGCGCGAGTTCGGTTTGACCGCGAGGATCGCCTTCGGCTCGCGCTAGACGACGGATAACTGATTGATCGAGCGGCCGGGAGGAAATTCCCGGCCGCTTTTTCTTTGATCTGCCCGGCCGGATGGGGCGTCGCCCCTGTGACACAATCGACACACTTTTGCGATATTTCCCGAAACGGCGTGTGGGAACAAGGTTCCCTCTATCGCTCGAACTGGTTCATGCTACGAATGGATACAAGCTGCGGACCAAGTCTGCGGAAAAACAGGTATGGCCATCACGGCCTGGGGAGGATTATCTATGCGTTCATTGGGTAAGCTTGCGTTCGCGGGTGTGAGCCTGCTGGCGATTTCGGCGCCGGCTTTCGCACAGGCGGGTGATGCGCCGGCCGACGAGGCTGCTGCCGGCGAAGACCAGACCATCACCGTCATCGGCACGCTGATCCGCGGCACTCAGGCAGTCGGTTCGCAGACCATCAGCGTCGATCAGGCCGCGATCACCGAAAAGGGCGCCGGCACGACCAACGAACTGCTCAGCGCGATCCCGCAACTGGCCGGGTCGTTCAACGGCCGGTTCGAAATCGATCCTCAAGGTTTCAACACCGGCACCAATTCGGTCAACAAGCCGAACCTGCGCAGCCTGCCGTCCGGAGGATCGGGCGCCACGACCCTGGTGCTGATGGATGGCATGCGGCTGACCCCGGTCGGGGTGAACGATGCCGCAGTCGACGTCGATATCATTCCGTCGAACGTGCTGGCAGGCATCGACGCCGTTACCGATGGCGGATCGTCGCTTTACGGTGCGGACGCGGTCGGCGGCGTGCTCAACTTCCGCACCATGCGCAAGTATGAAGGCCTCAAGCTCGACTTCAATTATGGCTTCGGCACCAAGGTCACCAGCTATCACACTTGGGATGGCTCGATCATGGCCGGGCATAGCTGGTCGACGGGCAATGCCTATGTGTCGGTCAGCCACTATGACCGTTCGCAAGTCCTGGGTGGTGACGTGCCCTGGTCGTCGGGCCTGACTTACAGCGCTGCCAACCCTAACGGCGTCTACGCCAGCACCCAGTGCATCAATCCGGTCGGCAGCACTATCAAGTACACCTATTACGCCCCCGCAGGCGTTTGGACCGACAGTACGCAGTTGGGGGGGGGGCGGACTCCGGTTGGCACCGCTTGCGATCAGGTGGCGTCCGGTACGTATAGTCCTGAGACGAAGCGCACCAATGTCTTCGCTTCTCTTACGCAGGACTTTTCCGACAGCGTTTCGCTGCGCGTGACGGGGTATTGGGCCAAGCGCCGGATGTATTTCGCGCACTATCCGGTCGGCGCATCGACCGCTGATGCTGCGGCTCCCACCGGCACGGGGTATGCTTTCGAACAACGCACGGTGCAGGGCGGCACGGGCTTTTCGTTCGGCGCCAATGCCGCCTACGTGAACCGGGACAATGTCGTCGGCTTCGAAACGTGGGGGATCACTCCCGAGCTGACGGTCAAGCTTGGCTCCGCTTGGCAGGTCCGCGCTTCGATGCACTATGGCCGGTCGTTCAACGACAATCGTTTCCAGGCGGTCGATACGACCAAGGTCACGAGCTATATCAATTCGGGTCAGCTGGATCCGCTCAACGTCGCTGCGGCCAGTGCCGCGGTGATCAGCGACATAACCAATTTCGAGACTGCGAATGACACGAAGCAAGCCATGTTCCTGGCGCGCGTGGTTGCCGATGGGCCGCTGTTCTCGATAGCTGCCGGTGACGTGAAGTTGGCGGTGGGTGCCGAATACCAGTGGAACCAGGCTGAAGTCCGAAGCCAACTCGGCACGGTGGGCTCGATCGACAGCCTTGCGTACACCAGCAAATCACGCAATGCGAAGTCGCTCTTCGCGGAACTGCAGATACCCTTGTTCTCGGTGCTCGATTTCAGCGCCTCGGGCAGGTACGACAGCTACAGTGACTTCGGCTCGACGTTCAATCCGAACCTCGGCTTGACGTTCAAGCCGGCGCCTTGGCTGAAGATCTTCGGCCACTGGAATACGTCCTATAACGCGCCGACGGTGATCGATAGCATTGGCCTCGGGTCCGGTCGCTTGGCCTGCGGGATCTACACGGTCGGCGGCACCCCGGGCACGAACCAGCGCCCCACCGACCCGCTGGGCCGAGACAATCTGCAGGGCACCTGTGCCTTGATCCTGAGCGGTGGCCGTCCCGAGGGCCTCAAGCCGCAGACGGCAAAGACTGCTGCGATCGGTTTCGATGCAACGCCGCTGCCCGGCTTGAACTTCGGTGCTGAACTCTACACCGTGAGCTTCAATAACGTGATCGGTTCTTTGAATCCCGCTAATACGAACACTTACGTCACCAATCCTAATCTTTATATCTACAACGGGGAGTATACCCAGGCTCAGTATGAAGCTCTCTTGACGCAGCTGGGCAATGGTACTGCTATCGCTACCCAGCAGTCTTTGATGTCCAATATCGCGCTTATCGTCGATATGCGGACTTCCAACCTGAACTCCGCCAAGATCAGCGGCGTCGACTTCCATGTGAACTACGACATGGATGCGAGCTTCGGCCACCTGAGCTTCGGGGTCAACGGGAACGTGCCGACGCGCGCGCTGATCACCAATAGCGGGGCAACCACCAATGAGATTGGCCACCTCAACCCGTCGTGGACCCTTTCCAACTTCGTTGGCTGGAGCAAGAACCGGTGGTCGGCGAAGGTGACCGTCAATATGAGCGGGCCTTTCGATGGCGCTTCGGCGAACTATCTGGGCGTGTATGAGCCGACAGGCATCTTTACCATGACCAACCTGTTCATCGGATATTCGATCAAGGACTCGTCGGGGCCGCTTAACGGCACCTCCTTCCGTCTCAATATCGACAATCTGTTTGATGCCGAACCGCAGCGGATCAAGTTGTCCAGCACCAACTTCCCAAGCTACATGAACTGGACGTTGGGCCGGGTGATCAAGCTGGGCGTGACCAAGGAGTTCTGATCCTTCGGAACCGAGCAAGAAGCGGCCGGGAGGAAACTCCCGGCCGCTTTTTCGTGCCAGGTCGCTCCGGCACTCCTTCGGCCTGTTACCACATTCCGGCAGAAATTCCGCGGTGCGGACCGGTAATTTGCAGAATTCGCTAGTAATGCCATCTGTGCGTGATACAAATCGCCTTGGGACAACCCGCCATGGGGCGGGAAACACATCAGGCAATAGTGCCTTGGGGGGGATATATCTATGCGTTCATTGGGTAAACTCGCGTTCGCGGGTGTGAGCCTGCTGGCGATTTCGGTGCCGGCTTTCGCGCAGTCCGCTGCCGACGATTCGCAAGACGCTGCGGCGAATAACGAGGACATCGTCGTCACCGGCACGCTGATCCGCGGCACCAAGGCGGTCGGTTCGCAGACCATCACCACCGATGCCAAGCAGATTGCCGAGGTCGGCGCCGTCTCGACGAACGCGCTGCTCGCCTCGATCCCGCAGATCGCCGGTTCGTTCAACTCCCGCCCCGAAGGCGATCCGCGCGGCCTCACGGCCGTGTCGTCGATCGTCCGCCCGAACCTGCGCAATTTCCCTTCGAGCAACGCAACCTCCGGCGCGCTGACGCTGGTTCTGCTCGATGGCATGCGGATCACGCCGGTGGGCGCGAATGCCTCGTCGGTCGATCCCGACGTGATCCCTTCCAACGTCCTGGCCGGTGTCGACATCGTGACCGACGGCGGTTCGTCGCTCTACGGCGCGGATGCCGTCGCGGGCGTGATGAACTTCCGCACCATGCGGAAGTTCGATGGCGTCAAGCTGGATGCCAACTACGGTTTCGGCACGAAGATCACGGGCTTCAAGGAATGGGACGCGTCGATCATCGCCGGCACCAGCTGGTCGACGGGCAACGTCTATGCCGCCTACAGCCATGCCTCGCGGGATTCGATCACCAACGGTGAGACCACGTGGTCCAACCAAACCCTTTACACCACGGCCGGCGTCGCCCGCAATGCGGCGACCCAGTGCAATACGCCGCAATCGACCGTGTATCGCTATGTGTATGTTCCGAGTTACGGTGTCTGGACCAGCAGCGCTCAGGCCGGCGGCGGCTTGATCCCGACCGGCACGGGTTGCGATACGTCGCTGGAGGGGACCTATTTGCCGAGCTTGAAGCGAGACAATGTTTTCGTTGCTCTCTCTAACACCTTCTCCGATTCCGTCGATTTGCGGGTGACTGGCTATTGGACAAAGCGGACCCTTGGCCTTCCCTCTTACCCGCTTGGGCATACCTCCAAGTACGTGACCCCGGCAACTCCGGTCGGCGCTCCGGGAACGGCGGGTGCGCCCGCAAGCTCACCCGTCGATTATTCGCTGGGCACCGGAGGCGTCGGCTTCGCGCTGGGTCCGAACGCGGCCTATGTGAACACGCCTTCGCTGATCAGCATGGAGACATGGGGCATCACTCCCGAACTCACCGTCAAGCTCGGCGGCACGTGGCAGGTGCGGACCTCGCTGCATTTCGGCCGTTCGCAGGACGCCACGCATTTCCCGGGTCTCAATACCACCCAGGTGAACTGCTACATCGACGGCTGCACCGGCATTGCGGCGGGCCAGATCAATCCGTCCAACATCGCCGCGGCGAGCGCGGCGGTGATCGCCGACATCACCAACTGGGAGACGGCGCAGAAGACGACGCACGAGCTGTTCGTCATGAAGTCGGTTGCCGACGGAACGATCTTCTCGCTTCCGGGCGGTGACGCCAAGCTGGCCGTGGGCATCGAGTACCAGAACAACACCGATGGCACGCAGGTGTTCACCGGCAAGCTCGGGGGGGTCGATACGGCGCAGCTTTACAAAACGTCGCGCAACGTGAAGTCGATCTTCGGCGAGCTCCATCTGCCGGTGACCACGTTCCTGGATCTGGCGGCTTCCGGGCGCTACGATCACTACAGCGACTTCGGCGGGACCTTCAATCCGAACTTCGGCGCGACGCTCACGCCCACGCCCTGGCTCAAGATCTTCGGCCACTGGGGCAAGTCCTACAATGCCCCGACGGCTTACGATAACCTCGCGATCGGCTATGGCCGCGCGGGCCAACAATACACGAGCTCGCGGCCTACCGTTGCGACCGGCAAGAGCGACGACCTGCAGGGTACTTACTTCCTTGTCCTGACCGGCAGCTCGCCCACGGGGATCAAGCCGCAGACCTCGACGGCCTGGGCGGTCGGCTTCGAAGCGACGCCGCTGGACGGCCTGAGCCTGGGCGCCGAATACTATTCGATCGACCTTCAGAACATGATCGGCAGCATGAGCCCCGCGGTGGCAAGCACCTATCAGACCAACCCGGAAAACTACATCTATCACAACGAACTGAATACGGTTCAGGCGAATGGCAAGACGCTCTACGAGAACATCATGGCGGATGTCGTCAACCGCGACGCGATCCTGGCCCAGATCGGCGGTTCCAACAATCTGGCCATTCTGATCGATACCCGCACGAACAACCTGAACTCGGCCAAGGTTGCGGGCATCGACATGCACGTCAACTATCAGACCGACACCAGCTTCGGGCAATTGACCTTCACCAACAATGCCACGTTGCAGACCCGGGCGATCATCAAGAACGGCACCGTCACGACCAACGAGCTCGGCCATGGCGGGCCGCGCTTCACCTGGGCATCGACTGCCGGGTGGGCGAAGTCCGGCTTCTCGGCCAAGGTCACGGTCAACTTCTCGGGCAAGTGGCGCGATAGCGCGGTCGATTACCTGGGCGTCGAAACGCAGGTCTCGCCGTTCGTCGTCACCAACCTCAACCTGGGCTACGATTTCGGGGATCGGGGCGGGCCGCTGGCGGGCACGTCGCTGCGCCTGATCGTGAACAACCTGTTCGATGTCGAGCCGACCACCGTTCGCCGGAGCAACGTCAATGCTCCGTCCTACGTCAACTGGACCCTCGGCCGCGTCATCAAGCTGGGCGTGACCAAGAAGTTCTGACTTCGCAGTCCGAACGCGAACCGGCCGGGAGGAAACTCCCGGCCGGTTTCGTTCATGCCGCGCCCGGGCGAATTTTGCTGTTGCGTGCAGGCGGGCATTCCCTTTTGGAGAATTCCATACGATAGGGCGTTGACGCGCCCGCCGGCCGTTCGCGGTCGGCGCCCTGCGGAGATTTCACGGCCGCCGTCCGGCGTGCTGCAAACTTGAGGAAGACCCTATGTCGTTCAACGCCATCCTGATCGAAAAGACCGACGACGGCCAGAAGGTCGCCGTGACCCAGCTCGACGAGAGCCAGTTGCCCGAAGGCGACGTCACCATCGACGTCGACTATTCGACCATGAACTACAAGGACGGCCTGGCCATCACCGGCGACGGCCCGGTCGTGCGCCGCTGGCCGATGGTCCCGGGCATCGACCTGATCGGCACGGTCAGCGACAGCCAGAACCCGAACTTCAAGGCCGGCGACAAGGTCCTGCTCAACGGCTGGGGCGTGGGCGAGGTGCACTGGGGCGGCTTCGCCCAGAAGGCCCGCCTCAAGGGCGACTGGCTGGTCAAGGCGCCGGCCGCCTTCACCGGCCACCAGGCCATGGCGATCGGCACGGCCGGCTATACCGCTTCGCTCTCGGTCGAAGCGCTGATCAACTTCGGCGTGACGCCGGCGGACGGCGAAGTGCTGGTCACCGGCACCCCGGGCGGCGTGGGCTCGGTCGCGGTGGCGCTGCTCAAGAAGGAAGGCTTCACCGTCGTCGCCTCGATCGGCGACGAGAGCGAGAAGGAATACCTCACCAAGCTCGGCGCCGACGACTTCATCCACCGCAATGAGCTGTCGGAGCCCGGCAAGCCCTTCCAGAAGGAGCGCTGGGGCGCGGTCGTCGATTCGGTCGGCAGCCATACCCTGGCCAATGCCATCGCCCAGACCAAGTACCGCGGCACCGTGACCGCCTGCGGCTTGGCCCAGGGCAGCGACCTGAGCACTTCGGTCATGCCGTTCATCCTGCGCAATGTCTCGCTGCTCGGCATCGACAGCGTGATGTGCCCGCAGAAGCCGCGGCAGGCCGCCTGGGACCGCCTGGGGCGCGACCTCAATCCCGCGCTGCTCAACACCATCGCCACGGAGATCAGCCTGTCCGAAACGATCCAGGGCGCGCGCGACCTGATCGACGGGAAGATCCGCGGCCGCCTGATCGTCGACGTCAATCGCTGAGATCGAGCGGACAGCGAAGGGATTGGGAGAGAGCCTGAGATGAGCACTGCAGCCGAAGCCGCGGGTAAAATGTCGATTTCCCGCGGCATCCCGCTGGCCGACGAAGCCAATATCGGCGCGCTGACGCTCGCGGGCTACATTCGCGAGATCTGCACGCGCTGGCCGGACAACGAAGCGGCGGTGCTCCATCTCGACGGTCCCGGCGGGGATCGGACGATTCGCTGGACCTACGCCGATCTCTGGGCGCGGGCCCTGGCCACGGCCAAGTCGCTCGTCGCCGCCGGGATCGGCAAGGGCACCCGGGTCGGCGTGATCTGCTCGAACCGGCCGGAGTACCTCTCCAGCGTCTTCGGCGCGGCGCTGGCGGGCGGGGTTCCCACTCCGATCAGCACCTTCTTCACGCCGACCGAGCTCGACGAGGTGCTGCGCCTCTCGGGCGTCTCGGTCGTGCTGCTGGAGCGGCGCCTGCTCAAGAAGGACTACGCCCAGATGCTCGCCGACCTCGAGCCGGCCATCGCGGCGGGCCCGGGCGGGGCGTTCGTATCCGAGCGCTATCCCTTCCTGCGCCATGCCGCGATCGTCGACAGCGACGAGGGGCTCGGCGCGATCGAGGGCTGGTCGGCCTTCGCCGCGCGGGGCGAGGCCGTAGCCGAGGCGCAGGTGCTGGCCCGCGCCGATCAGGTCGCTCCGTCCGATCCGGGCATCCTGCTGTTCTCCTCGGGCTCGACCGGCAAGGTCAAGGGCATCGTCTCGGCCAATCGCGCCGCCTGCCTGCAGCTCTGGCGCTGGCCCAACTGGTATGCCCTGCCGGAACCCGCGCGGGTCTGGGGCGCCAACGGCTTCTTCTGGTCGGGCAATTTCGGCCAGTGCATCGGCGGCGCGCTGAGCCGCGGCGGCTGCCTGATCCTCCAGCGCTCGTTCGACGCCGCCGAGGCGCTCGAGCTGATGGAGCGGGAAAAGGCGACCATGCCGATCGCCTGGCCGCACCAGTGGGCCCAGCTCGAGGCGGCGCCCAACTATGCGGCGGTGGACCTTTCGAGCCTCACCTACGTCGATGTCCATACTCCGCTGGCCAGGCATCCCACAGTCAAGTCGACCTGGCGCCAGCCCGATGCGGCATACGGCAATACCGAAACGTTCACGCTGATCTCGGTCTATCCTGCGGGCACGCCGGAGGAAGTCCAGGGCAAGAGCCACGGCCTGCCCACGGCGGGCTCGATCATCAAGATCGTCGATCCGCTGACCGGGATCACCACTCCGCTTGGCGAGCGCGGCGAGATCGCCGTCAAGGGCCCGACGCTGATGCTCGGCTACCTCGGGATTCCGCTCGACCAGAGCGTCGATGAGGAAGGCTTCCTGCGGACTTCGGACGGTGGCTATATCGACGAGCAGGGCCGGCTGTTCTGGGAAGGACGGCTCAACGACATCATCAAGACCGGCGGGGCCAACGTCTCCCCGCTGGAGATCGACGAGGTGATCCGCACGGCTCCCGGGGTGAAGGTCTCCCAGACCGTCGGCGTTCCCGACGACCTGCTGGGCGAACTGGTGGTCGCCTGCATCGTGCCGCACGAGGGCGCGGTCCTGTCGGAAGAGGCGATCAAGGCGCACGCCAAGCAGAAGCTCGCCAGCTACAAGGTGCCGCGCCGGGTGCTGTTCGTCGCCGAGGACGATCTCAAGACCACCGGAACCGCCAAGATCAAGACCGCGGACCTGCGCAAGCTGGCGGCGGACCTGCTCGCGGCCGAGGCGGCCTGATCGACAAGTCTCCTCCTCTTCGGAGGAGAGGGCTCAAGCGCCGACCTGCATTCCGGAGGGCGGGGCTTCGTCGGGCCAGTTTTCCCTGGCCGCCATGAGCCCGGCCAGGGCCTTCCGCCAGTAGGCCGGGTTGCTTCCCGCCAGCAGTTTGATGTCGAACCGGTTCGCGCTGCGGATCTCCAGGACCTCGACGCCGTCCGGCCCGGGCGTGTAGGCGTAGGGCACGTTCCTGCCCACGAAGAATCCGTCGCCCGGGCCGAGTTCCTCGGTCCCGATGCGCAGCGATCCGGCGATGACGAAGTAGGTGCAGTCGGCGTCGTGGCTATGGCGGGGCAGGGGAAAGCCGCTCTTGAACCAGACATAGGTGAGCGACAGCCCCGGGCGCGAGAACAGCAGCATGACCTTGCTGCCCTCCAGCATGCCCGCCTCGCATAGCCTGGCCGACCAGGCCTGCTCCTCGGGCCCGACCGGCTGCGGCTCCATGCATGCGGCTTCGTCGTAGTCCAGCGCATCGGCGGCGCGGAACACCGTGAACGGCAGGCCGATGCTGTCCTTGACCGTGCCTCTCATGCGCCTGCTCCCGCTAAAATCCTGCTCGGCTGCAATTGTGCTGGAATATAATCAGCACTGCTATTATTGCCCGGTTTCATGGAAGACAACATAGGCACGATGATCGCCCAAGTCGCGCGGCTTATGCGGCGCAATTTCGATGAGCGCGCGCGTTCGATCGGGGTGACGCGGCCGCAATGGCAGGTGCTCAGCCTGCTCGCGCGCCACGAGGGCATCAACCAGGGCGGCCTGGCCGACATCCTGGAGGTCGAGCCGATCACGCTGGGCCGGATGATCGACCGCCTGCAGGAAGCCGCGATGGTCGAGCGCCGGGCCGATCCCGCCGATCGCCGCGCCTGGCGGCTGTTCCTCACCGACAAGGGCAATGCGCTGATCGACCAGATGAAGCCGCTGGCGGTCGAGACCTTCGAGACGGCGCTGGACGGCGTGGATGCCGCGCAGCGCGACCAGCTGATGACCATGCTCGACCGGATGCGGGGCAACCTCTCGCGCCGGCCCCAGGTGCTTGCGAACGATGCGGCGGCGGCCAATGGCTGAGAGCGATCAGCAATTCGAGGTCCCCGCCGCGGAAGCCGCGCCCGTCAAGCGGGGCCTGCGCGGCAGGCTGCGCACGATCGGGCTGCTCGTCTCGGTGCCGATCGTGCTGATCGTCGGCGCGACGACCTATTATTTCCTCAACCGGCAGTTCATCTCGACCGACAATGCCTATGTCCGGCAGGACAAGGTCTCGGTCAGCGCGCTGGTCAGCGGCAACATCGTCGACGTGGCGGTGCGCGAGAACCAGATGGTCAAGGCTGGCGACCTGCTGTTCCGGATCGATCCCCAGCCGTTCAGGATCGCGATCGACCAGGCCGATGCGTCGATCGCCGCGGCGCAGGTCAAGGTCGTCGGCATGGAGACCGACCTTTCGACCAAGGGCATCGACATCGCCGCGGGGCGCGCGAGCGTGGCCTTCTATCAGGAGGAATACCGCCGGCAGTCGGAACTGATGGAGCGCGGCTTCACCACCCGCGCGCGGCTCCAGGCCGCCGAGCATGCGCTGTCCGACGCCCGGGCGAAGCTGGCCAATGCCCAGGCCGAAGCGGAGAAGGCGCGTGCCGCCCTGGCCACGGGCTCGGCCGCGCCCGGGGTCAACCCCGGCGTCCTCGCCGGCCTGGCGCAGAAGGAGCGCGCCCAGCTCGACCTGTCGCGGACCGAGGTGCGCGCGCCGGTCGCGGGCCAGGTCAGCTCGGCCGACCGGCTGCAGGTCGGGCAGATGATGAACCAGGGGCTGCCGGCACTGACCATCGTCGCCAGCGACCGGTCGTGGGTCGAGGCCAATTTCAAGGAGACCGACCTCGCCCACATGCGCGTCGGCCAGCCGGCGGAACTGACCTTCGATGCCTATCCCGAAATGCACCTGAAGGGCCACGTCGCCAGCATCGGGGCGGGGACCGGCTCGGAGTTCTCGATCCTTCCCGCGCAGAACGCCAACGGCAACTGGGTGAAGGTCACGCAGCGGGTGCCCGTGCGCATCGCCATCGACGCCAAGCCATCGCGGCCCCTGATCGCCGGCCTTTCGACCCATGTCACGATCGACACCAGCAAGTAGCGCTGCCGTTCCGATCGAGGACAAGCCGCTCCTCGCGGTGAAGCACCGCGGGCTGCTGCTCGTGGGCGTGATGCTGGTATCGATCTCGCAGTTCCTCGATGCGACGATCGCCAACGTCGCGCTGCCATACATGAAGACCGCGCTCGGCGCCTCGACGGATTCGGTGTCCTGGGTCCTGACCAGCTTCATCATCGCCACGGCCATCTTCACGCCGATCACCGGCTGGCTTTCCGACCGGATCGGGTCGCGCAACCTGTTCCTCGGCTCGACGCTGATGTTCCTGATCACCTCGGCCGCCTGCGGCGCGGCGACGTCGCTGCCCGAGATGGTGATATTCCGGGCGCTCCAGGGCGCGGCTGCGGCCTTCATCGGGCCGCTGACGATGACCATCATGTTCGACATCAGCGCGCCGAGCAAGCAGGCGATGACCATGGCCCTGTTCAGCCTCATCGTGATGGTCGCGCCGATCAGCGGGCCCACCATCGGCGGCTTCCTGACCGAATATCTCAACTGGCGCTGGATCTTCTACGTCAACCTGCCCTTCGGCGTTCCGGCCCTGGTGATCATGTGGTTCCTGCTGCCGAGCCGGCCGGTCATCGCGCGCAGGCTCGATCTGTTCGGCTTCGCGGCGATCGGCCTGGCGCTGGCGGCGATGCAGCTCGCGCTCGACCGCGGGCAGAGCCGCGACTGGTTCGATAGCTGGGAGATCGTCGCCGAAGCCGTCGTGGCGCTGTCCTGCCTGTGGATGTTCGTGATCCACAGCCGCCAGGTCCGCGCGCCGCTGTTCAACCGGGCGATCTACCAGAACGGCAATTTCATGCTCTCAATCTGCTTCATGGGGATCATGGGCCTCGCCGTCGTCGGGCTGTCGTCGATCCTGCCGATGATGTTCCAGTCGATCTACGGCTATCCGGTGATCGATACGGGCATGATGATGGCGCCGCGCGGGGTGGGGGTGATGATCAGCTCGCTGCTGGCCGGCTGGGTGATCAAGTACGTCGATGTCCGGGGGCTGATGTGCGGCGGCTTCCTCGTCGCCGCGGCCTCGATGTACTACATGACCACCTGGTCGCTCGACATGGACGTCGAGCCGATCCTGCTGGCGAGCTTCTTCCAGGGGCTGGGCTTCGGGGCGATCGTGGCGCCGATGAACCTGATCGCCTTCGCCACGCTCGACCCGGCGCTGCGCCCCGACGGGTCGGGGCTGATGGCGCTGTTCCGCAGCCTGGGGGGATCGATCGGCATTTCGATCATCGTCAGCCAGCTCGCCCGCAACCAGCAGGTCAGCCATGCCGACATCGGCTCGCACGTGACGGCGGACATCGTGCCCTCGCTCGATCTGCCCGCGGTGGTCGATCGGGTGCCGGGGATCGGCAACGGGTTGATGGCGATGATCGACGGTGAGGTCACGCGCCAGGCGATGATGATCTCGTTCCTCGACGTATTCCACCTGCTGGCCTGGGTGCTGATCGCCTTCGCGCCGTTGCCGTTCCTGCTCAAGAACCCGCGCCAGGCGGCACAGCCGCGGGTCCCGGTGATGGAGTAGCCGAGAACGCCGTTTCCATCTATCGCCGCCGCGTTTCACAATTCCCTTGCCGCGGCGCTCCGATTTTGGGAGTTCCCTGGCCCTCGAACAACGACGGCAGAGGAGAGCTTGTGGGCAAGACGATCGCGATTACCGGCGCCGGAGACGGACTGGGAAGGGCGCTCGCCCGCCGCTTCGCCAAGGATGGCGATACTGTGATCCTGCTGGGCCGGACCCTCGCCAAGGTCGAGGCCGTCGCCGCCGAGCTCGGCGGCGGGCACATCGCGGTACAGTGCGATGTCGGCAACCCGGCATCGGTCCGCGCCGCTTTCGAGACGATCGGAAAGACGCACCCCAGGATCGACGTGCTGATCAACAACGCCGGGATCTTCGAGCCCTATACGATCCAGGAAGCCACCGACGAGCAGATCCTGGCGATGTTGCACACCAATCTCGGCGGTCCGATCTTCTGCATGCGTGAAGGCCTCAAGCTGCTGTCGCGCGGCGGCCACGTGATCAACGTGACGAGCGAATCCATCCAGGTGAAGTTCCCGATGCTGTGGCTCTACGAGGGGACCAAGGTGGCGGTGGAGCATCTCAGCGAATCGATCGGCCGCGATCTCGAGGCCGAGGGAATCCGCACGACGGTGGTTCGCGCGGGGCAGATGATGGACGAGACCAAGACCTCCTCGCCGTGGCCGATGGACGTCACCGTCCGCTTCCATCAGAGCTGCGCGGCGGTGGGCCTCAATCTGCGCGAGCGCCCGATCTCGCACTACAATTCGATCACCGATGCCTTCCGCGCCGTCATCGACAGCCCGGCGGACGTCAATATTCCCCTGGTTGCGCTCAGCGGCTGGAAGGCCTGATCGGCCGGCCCCACATCCCTCGAGAATTGCAGAACATAGGAAGACAAAAATGGCCCAGCTCCCCGACGTCAAACTCTTCATCGATGGCCAGCTTCGCGATGCGGCCGGCGGCAGGACTTACGACGTGATCGGTCCCTGGACCGGCGAGCCGGTCTTCAAGGCCGCCGATGCCACCGCCGAAGACGTCGATGCCGCGATCGCCGCCGCCCGCCGGGCCTTCGACACGACCGACTGGTCGACCAATGTCGAGAAGCGCGTCGCGCTCGTGAAGAAGTACCGCGAACTGTTCGAGCAGAACCGTGCGCGTCTCGCCGAACTCGCCGTCAACGAGGCCGGCGCGGCGCAGGGTGCGGTCAACCGCGCCCACGTCGACATGGCGCTCGATGGCTGGGACGATTACATCCGCGTCTTCCCCGAGGTGAAGTGGGAGAAGGACTACGGCACCCGCGCGGCCTTCGGCATGAACCACAAGCGCATCGCGGTGTACGAGCCGGTCGGCGTCGTCGCGGCGATCACGCCGTGGAACGTTCCGCTCTACGTCAACATCGGCAAGGTCGTGGCCGCGCTGCTCGCCGGCTGCACCGTGATCCTCAAGCCCGCCCCGAACACCCCCGGCCTGGGCGCGATCTTCGGTGAGCTGGCCGTCGAGGCCGGCTTCCCGGCGGGCGTCATCAACGTCGTCTTCGGCGAGGACCCGGCGCTCGCCGGCGAGATGCTGGTCCAGGACCCGCGCGTCGACCTCATTTCCTTCACCGGCTCGACCGGCGTCGGCAAGCGTATCATGGAGCAGGGCGCCAAGACCCTGAAGCGCGTGTTCCTCGAGCTCGGCGGCAAGTCCTGCCGCATCGTGCTCGACGACGATCCGAACTTCCAGATGGACGTGGCCATGGGCATGCTGGTGTTCCACGCCGGCCAGGGCTGTGCCGTCCAGTCGCGCCTGCTGGTGCCCGAGAGCCGCTACGAGGAAGCCAAGGCGATCCTCAAGGGAGCCTACGGCAACTTCGGCGACAACTGGGGCGACGTGAACGAGCCCGGCCACATCATGGGGCCGGTCATCTCCAAGCGCCAGATGGAGCGCGTGCTCAGCTACATCGAGATCGGCAAGCAGGAAGGCGCCACGCTGCTCCACGGCGGCAACGCCCGTCCGGACAAGGGCGGCGGCTACTTCATCGAGCCGACGGTCTTCGTCGATGTCACCAACGACATGCGCATCGCCCGGGAAGAGATCTTCGGCCCGGTCCTGGTGGTCATTCCCTACAAGGACGATGAGGACGCGATCCGCATCGCCAACGAAAGCGACTACGGCCTGTCGGGCGGCGTCAACGGCGGCGATCACGAGCGCATGATGAACATCGCCAAGCGCGTCCGCACCGGCTCGTTCAGCGTCAACAACGGCATGTGCATCGCCGGCGACATTCCCTTCGGCGGCTACAAGGCCAGCGGCATCGGCCGCGAATGGGGCGTCGAGGGCATCGAGGAGTTCCTCGAGACCAAGCTGATCGCCTACACCGTCGCGGCCTGAGGTGGCCAAGGCCGCGCAGCAGCTGGAGACCGGGGAGGGGAGCGGAGCCGCTCCTCTCCCCACTCTCGCGATTGCGGATGCGGTCAGCCACAATCTGGCCGGGCAAAGGCTCGGTCGGAAAGGGCGTGACACCCGTGACCGGATCATCGCCGCCGCGGTCGAGCTCATCTATTGTTCGCCGGCGGAAACTCAGGTTTCGCTCAGCGCCGTGGCACGTCAGGCCAATCTCGGCATGACATCGCTGTACAACTACTTCAGTGACTTGCCCGAGCTTCTTCTTGCACTGCTCGAAGGCGTGATGACGACGGCCGAGGAACACTACCTCGCGCTGATGCGGACGCGCTGGCCGAACGAGGAACTGGTCGAGCGCTGCTACCAGTTCGTTTCGGGCTACCACGGCTTCTGGACGCGCCACACCCGGCTGCTCCACTTGCGCAACAGCCTGTCCGACAACGGCGATCAGCGGATGATCGACCAGCGTGTCGGGGCGACCCAGCCGATCATCCGCCGGATCGTCGAGCAGATGGACGGCGATCCCCGCGCTCCGCGCTCGCCGGAGTTCGCCATGGCCACGGTGCTGATGATCGGCATCGAGCGCTCGGTGACGATCGCCACCGACCGCGAACTGCCGATGCTGATCGCCCAGGACATCCAGCACGACGGGGGGCACTTCCTGCGCCCCTGTGCGCGCCTGATGGAAATGGCGATCTGGGACATGCGGCGCGGGAAGGCATAATCCGGCGGGTTGAAAAACCATTTTCCTACAT
Source organism: Novosphingobium sp. (assembly GCA_047605105.1). Taxonomy (GTDB): domain Bacteria; phylum Pseudomonadota; class Alphaproteobacteria; order Sphingomonadales; family Sphingomonadaceae; genus Novosphingobium. Next base: position 63,374 of record JASGGH010000004.1, read on the forward strand.
TGCCGTGGATCGTCATGACCGGCTTGCGACGGGTGGTCGCGAGTCTTTGAAATCGTCGGCTCTGTAGGGAATCTGTCACCTGGACGTGGCGATGCAAGTCGTTGGATGGTTCAGGTTTTTTCCGGACGAAAGGGTGACAACCCCTGGATTTGTCACCCTCTTCGGCTCGCCGGATCATCGGCGGCGGTCGCTACTTGCCCTTGCCGCCGACGCCCTTGAGGTACTTCTCCATGCCTTCGAGATAGGCCGGGTTGAGCATCAGCCCGCTATTGGCCATGCGCTCGATATGGCGCCCGCTGTCGCGGCCGACCTCGGCGATCAGTTCGATCGCGACCTTGGCCGCGCCCATCTGCTCCCCGTTCTGCTTGGTCAGGTGGCGGCAGAAGTCCATCACCTCGGCCTCGAACACGTCGTCCTCGTAGACCTGGTGGACCAGGCCCATGGTGAAGGCCATGTCGGCGCTGGCCGGCTTGTTGGCCATGATCAGCCAGCGCGCCCAGTGCGGGCCGCAGAGGCGGGTGAGCCGCGAGACACCGCCCGAGGCGGGGAGCACGCCGAACAGGCCTTCGGGGAAGGCATAGCTCGCGCTCCTGGCCGCCAGGCGGAAGTCGCAGGACAGGCTCATCTCCAGCCCGCCGCCGACGCAGGTGGCATGGTGCGCGGCGACGATGGGCTTCTCGATGTGCTCCATCTCGTCCCACAGCTGCTGCATGTTGTTGAGGTTGAGCCGGTGGTTCTCGCGAATCCCGCTGGCGGTGTGCGGCGTCGGCGAGATCTTCTTCTGCCCGCCGCGCAGGTCCGCCCCGGCGGTGAAGTACCGCCCGTGCGAGTTGATCAGCATCACTTTCAGCTCGGGCGTGTCGCGGAAGCGCAGCACGGCCTCGGTCAGCAGCTCCATCATCTGCATCGAGATGGCGTTGAGCTTGTCGGGACGGTTCAGAGTGGCGACCAGGATGCCTTCTTCGGGCGTGCTCACCAGCAGGTGCGGTTCTTCGCTCATGTGACCGGCTCCTCAACCACGTGTCCGCGGCAGGCCTAGGCCCTTTTCCGCGATCATCGAGCGGTGCACCTCGCTCGACCCGCCGTAGATCGTGGTGCCGTGGGCGTGGCGGTATTCCAGGTTGACCGCCCCGGCCGCGCCCTTGCGCTTGGACAGCGAATAGGGGGCGGTGAGGTCGAGCAGGTCGCGCGAATCCGTGGTGAACTTCTCGGAAGAGAACATCTTGGCCATCGGGCCGTAGGCATGATTGGCCTTCTTCTCGACCTGGGCCCAATTGGCGCGGAAGGCGATCAGTTCGCTGGCGAGGGTATTGGCATAGGTCCGGGCGAGCCGGGCCTGGGCGTGGGGCTGGTCGATCAGCTTGCCGTTGCCGGGCGCGGGTATCTCACGGCAAAGTTCGACCGCGGCCTCCAGCATGGCGCGCTGGACCTTGGCGAAGCCGCCGCCGTGCTCGAGCTCGAGGCTGGCCGCCATGGTCCGCGCGCCGCCGTCGATCTCGCCGAGGCGCCAGGTGTCGGGGATCTTCACCCCATCGTAGAAGGTGATGTTGGTGCGTTCGTCCATGAAGGTCTCGACGCCCTGGACGGTCACGCCTTCGGCCTTCAGCGGCACGATGAACATGGTCAGGCCCTTGTGCTTGGGCACGTCGGGGTTGGTGCGGGTGAGCATCAGGACATAGTCGGTCAGGTTCGCGCCCGAGGTCCACATCTTGGTGCCGTCGATCCGCCAGGAGCCGTCGGGCTCCTGGGTCGCCTTGCACTGCGCGGCGAAGACGTCGGAGCCGCAGCCGGGCTCCGAATAGCCGAGCGAGCAGATCGCGTCGCCCGACATGACCTTGCTCAGCACGTCGCGCTTCAGCTCGTCGGTGCCGAAGCGGTACATGATGAGGGCGACCATCTGGGCGACATTGGCGACAGGGTTGTTCCAGCCCACTTCCTCGAAGGCATCGCGCGCGGCGGTGACCTCGTAGGGCGAGAGCCCGCGGCCGCCGACGTCCTTGGGCAGCTGCAGGTAGGCGAGGTTGGCTTCGACCAGCTTCTTGTGGATGTGCGGGCGGTGGCCCTCCCACGAGAAGTGGAAGTTGTCCTTCTCTTCCTGGGTCACGTTCTTGGCGAAGAAGTCGCGGATCTCCTGCTTGATCCTGCGGGCATCGTCGCCGAGGTCGAATTCGACCGGAACCTCGCCGACGGGGGGCAGGCTGGCGGCCTCGCCGCCGTAGAGGCGGCGGCCGGCCTCGGCGAGGTGGGTCTGCGGATCGCCGCCGATCAGCGGCCAGGCCTTGGCGCGCAGGTTGTAGAGGTGGATGTCGTGCTCGGTGGTGAGGCCGATGCCGCCGAAGGTGTGCAGCGAATGCGTCACCGTGCGGCCCGCCGTCTCGGCGGTCCACCAGGCGGCGAGGCTGATCATGCCGCCGGCCTCCTTCTCGCCGTCGGCGATGGCGCGGATCGCCCGCCAGACCAGGAACTTGCCGCCGTCGATCTCGCAGATCAGATCGGCCATCGGATGGCTGATCGCCTGGAAGGTGCCGATGAACACGCCGAAGGCCTTGCGCTCGCCGGCATAGGCCGCGGCCATGGTCAGCGCGGCGCGCGAGAGGCCGGAGAGCGCCGCGGCGATCAGCAGCTTCCATTCCTCGACCCCGCCGGCGAAGGCCGCCAGGGCATCGGCGCCGCTGGCCAGGATCGTGGCCGGCAGGCTGCCCAGGTCGATCTCGGCGATCGGGGTCGAGGCGAGGTTCTCTTCGGCGACGCGGGCTTCGGCCGGGACCGAGACCAGGACCACGTCGTCGCCCCGGCGCGCGATCACGGCTTCGGCGACCAGGCCGCCGGAAACCCACTGCCGGGGCTGCTCGGCAATGTCCTGCATCGCGATCGTGGCAACGGCTTCGCCCGCGATCACCCGGCCGAGCAGCTCCGCGGCACCGCCGAGTTCGGCGAGGAGACGGGCCGCGACCAGCGCTTCGGCGAGCGGTCCGGAAGCGAGGGTGCGCCCGGCCTCTTCCATCACGACCGCGGCGTCGAACAGGCCCATGCCCAGCCCGCCGGCTTCTTCCGGCACGCGAATGCCGAAGGCGCCCAGCTCGGCAAGTCCGGCCCACAGCTCGGCATCGAAGCCCGAGGGCAGGGCAGCGCGCACCCGGGCGGGGGAGCTGTTGTCGTCCAGGAAACGGGCAAAGGTGTCGCGGACCATTTCCTGATCGTCGGTGAGGTCGAAATTCATGGATAGCAGCCTTCCCAGCAACAGTCGCCGCGCCCGCGCGCGTGCAATGGCTATCGTCTCAGCACGAGTGCCGAGTCAGTATCAATCGGATTTTGCGCGGACGATCCGGGCAATCGCTCTGGCGATTGCCCGGCCGTCACGATCAGGCGTCGGCCTTGGGCCGGCCCATCATCTTGCTGATATCGACCTGGCCCGTGGCAAGGCCGCCCATGAAGCCGCCGTCGACCGGCAGGACCACGCCGTTCACGACCGCGGCGGCATCGCTGCACAGCAGGACGAGCGGTCCCGCCTGCTCGGCCGGGGTCGTATAGCGGCCGAGCGGCTCGGCGGCGGCATCGACTATCTCCTTGCCCGAGGTGGCGTGGAAGGTGGCCATCATCGGGGTCTGGGTGGGTGAGGGCAGCGAGCAGTTGATGCGGATGCCCTTCTTGATCAGGTGGGCGCCCATGAACTGGGTCCAGACGATCACCGCCTCCTTCGAGAAGGCATAGCCCTCGGCGACGTGCTCGGGGTGGGCCTCGGCCCAGTCGGCCGCGGCCTGGAAACCCTGGGTCTGGAGCAGTTCCATGTGGACGGGAATGCGGCGGCTCCACCCCAGGCCGCCGGTCGAGGCGATCGAGGCGATGGCCGCGCCTTCGCCCATCAGCGGCACGACCTGGTCGGTCAGGTGGCGGGTGCCGATGAAGTTGACCTTGAAGGTGTCCATCGCCGGGAAGGCGCCGCCACCGGCCAGGCCGGCGCAGTTGAACAGCGCGTCGATCTTGCCGCCGATCGCCTTGACCCCGGCTTCGATCGAGCCGGCGTCGCGCAGGTCGATCTGGTTGAACGATGCGAGGGGCAGGGTGCTTGCCTTGAAGTCCAGCCCGTGCACTTCGGCGCCGAGGCCGAGCAGGATCTTGGCGGTCGCCTCGCCCATGCCGGAGAAGCAGCCGCTCACGATCACGCGCTTGCCCTTGTAGCCCAGAATGTCGCTCATCTTCATGTCTCCCAGGCCCGCGGGCCGTGTTGAAAAGTCAGTCCTCGACGACCGCGACGACCCGCTCGGGACAGGCCCTTGCGCCGCGCCGGCACCTCGAAGCCTTCGCTGGCCACATAGCCATCGTCGTCGAGCGGATAGAGCGCTGCCGCCACCGCCGCACAGCGGGCGTTGCCCACGCAATGCGCTTTGTCGATGCGGATATTCACAGCGCTCTCCTCTCGTGGTGGAGGCAATAGCGGGACCCGCGTTCCCACGCAAAGCTTTCACAAGCGCCCGGGGACGATCGCAGGGGCGATAGGCAGGGCGGCGGATGGCGGCGGCTTCCGCGACCTGATGGCCTCGGATCATGAGCCAGCCGCGCTCCTGCAGCGGCAGGGGCGAGGTGACGGTCTCAGGCTGCGGTCTGCAGAACCTTGATCTGGCCGGCGGGCTGATCCTCGCCGAGCAGGCAGTGGCGCAGGCTTTCGTTGAGGCATTCGAGCAGCGCCTCGACGTGGATGCCGCTGTCCGGCGTATAGACGAAACCGATCGCCAGGGGGTGGCCGGGCTCCTGCTCGGGCAGCAGGACGGTCAGGACCTCGGCCTTGGTGCCGAACCCGGCGAGCCCGCGCGAGTGGCCTTCGTCGCGGCACTTGTGGAGCATGTCGCTCATCTCGGCGAAAGCGAACTTGCGGTCTTCCGGGGCCTCGGCGATCAGCCGGCGGATCACTCCGTCGATCCGCGGCTGCGGGACGGTCGAGAGCAGCAGCCAGCCGGCGGCGGACTGCGGCAGCGGAACCATCGAGCCGCCCGGCAGGCCGCAATCCTGCCGTGCCCCGCGCCGGCAGTTGATGACCTGGGCGTTGAGGCCGACCATGCCGAAGATCGCCACCGACAGGCCGGTCTGCGCCACGAGGCGGTCCATCAGCCGCACGAGCCGGCCATCGCGCACGGGGCCCGACTGCCCTGCCGTCCCGAGCAGCGCCGCGCGGGGGGTCAGGCTGTAGGAGCGGCTGTAGGGATTCTTGTAGAGCAGGCCGAGGTCCACCAGGCTGGAGAGCAACTCGGACGTGCTCGACTGGGGGCGATTGTACCGGCGGACGATGTCCATGACCGTGGCTTCGCGGTGGTTGTCGTCGAAGAACTCAAGGACCTCGACTACCCGCTTGGCGATCTTCGCCTTGTTCGACGAGCCTGCTGCTGACGCCACGAATCATTCTCCCAAACATTCTTGTTGGGAGGAGAGTTCACCCGCGGCTGGGGCTTGTCAACAAAAAATGAGTAGTCCTCATTTTTTGCTTACCTTGGTTAGCTTTCTGCTCTCCGAAGCGTTGCTTTATGCCGGCGCCGGTTCGAACAGGGCCTTTACCCCGGGGCGGTCGATCTTCATCGAGGGATTCCGCGGAAGCTGTTCGACGATCTGCCAATGCACCGGAATGTGCGTGGCCATGACGTGTTGCCGGAGATGGGCGGAAAGGTCTTCGACACTGGGGCGGGGCGTGTCGGGATCGAGCCGGATCGCTGCGCCGGGAACCTGGCTGACCCGTTCGTCGGGCACGGCGACCACCGCGGCTTCCGAGACCGCCGGGTGCAGCAGCAGCGCGCGCTCGATCGTCTCGGGGAGAACCTTGAACCCGCCGCGCATGATCGCTCCGTCGGAGCGGCCGCTGAGGAACAGGAAGCCGTCGGCATCGATCGTGCCGAGGTCGGCGGTGCGGATCCAATCGGGCTGGATGCGCGGCGAGAGGACTTCGAGCAGGCCGACCTCGCCGGGAGCGAGCGGCGCCCCCGTTTCGGGATCGACGATGCGGAGGTCGCAATTCGGGAACTTCCGCCCGACGGTGCCGAGCTTGGCGCGGCCGAACTCCTTGTGGGTGGCCAGGTCCATTCCCGCCACGGGCCCGCCGAACTCGGTTGCGCCGTAGGAGACGAGCACGGGAATGCCGTAGCGGTCCTCGAAGGCCTTCTGGACCGAAGGATCCAGCGGCGCGGCGCCCGATCCCATCGATTTCAGCGAGGCGAGATCTTCCTTGGGCGGGCTCAGGTCGAGCAACTGCTGCATCATCGAGGGCGGCACGCCGTGGCTTTCGGGGCGGAAGGTCTTCACGTAGTCGATCCAGGCGGGGATCGAGAAGCGCTCGAGCAGGCGCGTGCGCTGACCGTTCAGCACCGCGGGCAGCGTGGTGTAGAGGCCCGATATGTTGCCCAGCGGCATGTAGAGCAGCGCTGGGGGGAGATCGGCGATCGGCGGGCGGGTCAAGCCGCCGCCGACATGGTGCCGGCGGATCACGTCGTAACGGATCGCGAACTGCTTCGGCGGGCCGGTCGTGCCGCTGGTGAGGATCTCGATCTGGGGATCGCCGACATAGCTGCGGGCTGCGGCTGTGGGGCCGGCCTGTTCCAGGCCCGGCGCGGCGGTGGCCTGCATTCCGTCGAGCACGATGCCGGCGATGCCCTGCTCGCGCAGCGCATCCGCCACCTCCGGGGTCAGGTCCCTGGCGGTCATCACGAAGGCGGCCGGCTCAAGCCGCCGCAGATCGCGCACGATTCCGGCGGGAGCCTGGAAGGCGTAGATGAAGCGGATGTTGCGCCCCGCAGCGATCAGGCCGATCTCGGCGGCGATCGTGGCGGGATGGTTGCGCGAGATCAGCGCGACCGGACCGGTCGGAAGAATTCCGCTGGCCGCTAGCAGGCGGTTGACCTCGTCAGCCACGGCGCGCAGGTCGCCCCAGGTGTACCAGTGCCCTTCGAACTCGATCGCCTGGCCCGCGCTGTCTCGTGCCAGCGTCTTGACGGCGAGCTGTTGGAGCGTCTCCACGCCCGTCTCCCTTTTGGAATGTGTTGATTGCTTTGGCTACCTTGCGGAAAAGGTCGTCCTTCGGTCAACGGAAAACGCCGTTCTGTTCGATATTTGGATAAAACGGTCGAATTAGAGAAAGAAGTGGCGTGGATTTGAATGGCCTGACGATCGATGCGCAGCGGTTGTGGGCGGGTGAAGCACCGCTCACGGAGCCTATTGCGTTCGTCGACCTGGATCGGTCGGGAGCCTGGCCCGAGGCGGTCCGCCTGCCGGCCTGTCCGGTGATCGGGCTGGGTGATCCGCAGCATCCGCTGGCCGATCGGCTCGACGCGGTTGTCGAGCCGCCCATCGGCGCCGAGATGCTGGCGCGGCGGGTTGCGGCCCGGCCGGAAGCGGCGGCGGTTACCGTGCAACTGCTGCGTTCCCTGCCCTCGCTCGGCATCGAGCGAGCGCTGGTCGCGGAATCGTTCGCCTACGGCTTGCTGCAGGGCAGCGGCGCTCATCGCGAATGGATCCGCGAGCGGGTGCCGCAAAGCGGCGGCGCATCGCGGCGGGTCGAGGTGGAACGCTCCGGTGAACGGCTGACGATCACGCTCGCCGATCCCGCCAGCGGCAACGCGGTGGATCGGACGATGCGCGATACGCTTTACGAGGCCTTCGCGCTGGCGGCCCTCGACGCGGACATTCGGGCGGTGTCGCTCCGGGCAGTGGGGCGAACCTTCTCGCTGGGGGCGGAGCTGGCGGAGTTCGGCACCATGACCGATCCGGCTACTGCCCATGCGATCCGGATGCAGACCCTGCCTGCCTGGATGATTGCGCGGTGCGCGGACCGGCTCGACGTTCTGGTGCAGGGCGCTTGCGTGGGAGCGGGGCTCGAGATGGCGGCCTGGGCGCGGCATTTCGCCGCCGCGCCCGGTGCCTGGTTCCAGTTGCCCGAACTGGCCATGGGCGTGCTCCCCGGCGCCGGCGGATGCGTCTCGCTGACCCGCCGGATCGGGCGGCAGCGGACCGCGCTGCTGATCCTGTCGGGCAAGCGGATCAATGCGCGGACCGCGCTAGGCTGGGGCCTGGTCGACGAGATCGTGGACCAGCCGGCCTGAGATCCAGGTCGCCTTGACGCGCTCGGCACGGAGCGCGCCGCGCGCCGCGGACCAGGGGCGATCGAGGAGGCACAGGTCGGCCGCGGCGCCGATGGCGACCTGGCGCCGGCGGGTCAGGTCGGACGGATCGGCGAGATAGAGCGACAGGGCCTCCTCGGGACTGAGCGCTTCGTTCGCCGCCATGGTCACTCCCGAGCGCGTCTGCCGCGAGATGGCGGCGGCGATCCCCAGCCATGGGTCGGGCAGGCCGAACGGCGCGTCGCTGCCCCCGGCAAGCGCCACCCCGGCATCGCGGAAAGCCCGCAGCCGATAGAGTTCCGGGTGGTGGCGCGGCTCGACATCGCGCAGGTAGTCGTCGCCGCGCTCGGCGATGAAGTGCGGCTGCACGCAGACCTGAATGCCGAGCCGCGCGATGCGGGCCACCAACTCGTCCGAGGCGACCGAGGCATGCTCGATGCGGTCACCGGGCTGCGCGCCGGCGTGCTCCAGCAAGGCCAGGGCGAAAACCAGCTCGATTTCGGACACGCAGATAAATCGCGACCCCGCGCTTCTGCTCGTGCGCGGCGGCGACGAAAGCGGCGGTCTCGTCGAAATCGGGGAAGGCGGCTTCGTGCAGGTGGAGCTTGGCCGGGCCGAGCGTCCAGCGATCGGGCGTGATTTCGCCGAGCGACAGCTCGCCCGCGAGGACGCAGCCTTGCAGCAGGGCGCATGCGGCAACCTGGCGGCTGACATGTGCCGCATTGGCTGCATCGTTACGCGGGCTCATGTCGGTCACGCCGGTCACGCCGAAGCCGGCCAGTTCGGCGGAAATCCGCGCAAAATCGGGCGGGCTGCTGCCCAGCGCCGTTTGCAGCCAGCGGTCCTCGTCGAACAGATGGCCTTTTTCCGATCGAGCCCCGGCGGCGCTTCGGCCCGGGCGAGCAGTTCGGCTAGCGCCAGCGAATTGAGCAGCCACAGCCGGCCCGAGCGGTGCTGGATGCGCAAGGGCCGGTCGGCCACCAGCCGGTCGAGCGGCCTCGGCATCGGCAGCCCCATCACGCTCTCGTGATAGCCGATGCCCCGGATCCAGCCGCTGCCCGCCTGCTGGAGTTGGCGGGCGAGTTCGCCCGGCGTCGTCACCTCGGGCGGCCCGCAAGGCACGGAAGACGCGCGCACGGCAAGGCCGGCGAGGTGGATGTGGTGATCGTGCAGCCCCGGCAGCAGCGCGCCGCCGGCGGCATCGATCACCGCTTCGCCGGGATGCGGGGCGAGGGCGCCGATCTCGCCGATCCGACCGCCGGAAAGCCGGACGTCGGCGATGCCCTCGCCCCAGACCTCGGCGCGGCGGATCAGCATGGCGCAAGCGTCGGGAAATAGCGCGCGGTGTCGGCTCCGATGGCGCGGACTTCGGCCAGCATCGGCCTGCGCGGCAGCTGCGGGAATGTCTTGCCGACCGCCGCCGCCCAGCCGCGCAGTTCGGCGTCGAGCGCCGCGGCATCATAGGCGCGTTCCTCGGCGAGCGCCTTTGCGGTGATCGCGCTCATGGAAAAGCCGAGGCGACGGGCCTCGCCCTGCCGGTAGGCGCGCCAGCCCTCGATCGCGGCGGTCACGCCGGTGAGCGGATCGGCCAGGGCGTCGCCGACATAGCCGATCTCGCCGCTGGCTTCTTCCATCGCGCGGGCCAGTCCGCCCGTCACGCCGCAGTCGTGGCCGATCCCGGCCCAGTTGGCCGCCTCGCCGCTGGCGCCGTGGCCGGTAACCGAGAGCCAGACGAGCCCCGGCACTTCGCGCACCAGCGCGTCGGCATCGATGCCGAGCTGGCGCAGGGCGCGGGGCCGCGAACTCTCGATGACGAAATCGGCGCGGCGGATCAGGTCGACCAGAGCCGCGCGGTCCGCCTCGCGCGCCAAGTCTATGGCGGCGTTGGCCTTGCCCTGGTTGATGATCTCGAAAGTTGCCGGATCGTCGCGGCGGATGAGGTCGGGACGGCCGGCGCTTTCCACTTTCACCACTTCGGCCCCGGCCTGCCACAGCAGATGCCCGGCCAGTGGCCCGCCCAGATCGCCGAGAGATCGACGACCAGCGGCGGCCGGGAGAAATCGCGCGTCCGGTGCGGTCCGGCCGCGAGGACCTCGACCGGCGGCGAGGCGGGTACCTCGTCGGCGGCGGCGACGGTCAGGCCGAGCAGGCGGCCGCGTTCGAGCAGTTCGTCGCAGTCGAATGTCGCCACGGCGGCGGCGATCGCATCCTGGTCGTGGACCGGGAAGTCCTCGGCCAGGAACAGCGCGGGAAGATATTCGCGGTCGATCGGACGGATTAGCGTCAGCGCGAACCAGCGGGCGTCGCGCGTCGGCAGCAGCCGGCTGCCGCCCAGGCCGGCCGAGGTCCGGCCGGCGATGACATAGGCGTTGGCCGAGCCGCGCTCGCCCACAATGGTAGCGCCATCGAGCGCCGCCACGCGCGGCGAGCCCGTCTCTTCGGCGAAGATACGCAGATGTCGGTCGGCCCAGCGCGCCAGCGGAATCGCCGGGCCGGGACCGGCCTCAGTCGGCAAGGATCTTCTTGACCTCGCGGCGCAGGAGCTTGCCCATTTCGTTGTAGGGCAGTTCCTGCACGAACACGATCTTGTCGGGCAGGCGGGAGGAGCGCAGGCGGCCGCGGATCAGATCCTTCAGTTCGTCATGCGCCGGCTCGCTTTCGCCTTCGCGCGCGACCAGCGCCAGGCCGATGCCTTCGCCCCATTCGATCGACGGCACCGCGCAGGCGCAGGCATCGGCGATGGCGGCATGGGTCAGCAGCACGTCCTCGATCTCGCCCGGCGACATGTTCTCGCCGCCGCGGACGATCACG
>JASGGH010000005.1:0-67597 GCA_047605105.1 Novosphingobium sp.
GCACCGACCAGACGAACAGCGGCATCTTGTGCAGGGTCATGCCCGGCGCGCGCATGTTGAAGATGGTGGTGATGAAGTTGACCGCGCCCATGATCGAGGCCGCGCCCGCGAGGTGGAGCGAGAAGATCGCGAAGTCCACCGCCGGTCCGGTCGAGCCCGAGGTCGAGAGCGGGGCATAGACCGTCCAGCCCACGCCGGCGCCGTTGCCCGTGCCGCCCGGCATGAACGGCGAGATCATCAGCGAGCAGAAGCCCGCGACGGTCAGCCAGAACGAGATGTTGTTCATCCGCGGGAAGGCCATGTCCGGCGCGCCGATCATGATCGGGACGAACCAGTTGCCGAAGCCGCCGATGATCGCGGGCATGACCATGAAGAACACCATGATCAGGCCATGGGCGGTGATCAGCACGTTCCACAGGTGGAGCGTCTGGTCGAAGCTGGGGTTCTTGATCCCGAACCAATGGGCGAAGGTGCCCAGGTACTGGATGCCCGGCTCGGCCAGCTCGAAGCGCATCATGCCCGAGATCGCGCCGCCGATCACGCCCGCCATGATCGCGAAGATCAGGTAGAGCGTGCCGATGTCCTTGTGGTTGGTCGACATGAACCAGCGGGCGAAGAACGCCGGCTTGTGGTCGGCGTCGTGATGCCCGTGGGCATCGCCATGAGCCTGGAAGGCGTCGGGTGCAGTCGTAGCCATGTGTCTGCGAACCTTGTCTTGATCTTGCGGGCTTAGGCGGCGGGAGCCGGCGAAGCGGAAGGAGCGGCGGCCGGAGCGGCGCCGGCGGCGGGAGCCGCTGCGCCGGCTGCCGGAGCAGCGGCAGGGGCGGCGGCCGGAGCAGCCGCGGCGGCAGGAGCTTCGGGCAGGCCATCGATCTTGCCGCCGGCCTGCGTCATCACCCAGGCGTTGAACTTGTCGCGCGGCAGGGCCTCGACCGCGATCGGCATGTAGCCGTGGCGGGCGCCGCAGAGCTCCGAGCACTGGCCGTAGTAGACGCCCGGGCGTTCGACGAAGAACACGCGCTCGTTGATCCGGCCCGGGACCGCGTCGATCTTGAACCACAGCGAAGGCACGGCGAACGAGTGGATCACGTCGGCGCCGACCACCTGCAGGCGGATCGGCTCGCCCACCGGGACGACCATGCGGAAGTCGGCGGCCAGGTGGCCCGGCTCACCGCGCTTCTTGGCCTCGGCCTCGGGCAACATGTTCGAGATCACCTCGAACCCGCCGTTGTCGGGATAGGTGTAGCCCCAGTACCACTGATAGCCGGTGGCCTTGATCGTCAGGGCCTTGGCCGGCGCGGGCTTGTACTGCTTGGCCAGCAGGTCGATCGAGGGGATCGCGATGCCGACCAGGATGAGCACCGGAACCAGAGTCCAGACGACCTCGATCAGCGTGTTGTGGCTGGTCTTCGACGGCACCGGATTGGCGCGCTTGTTGAAGCGCAGCATCACGAAGAGCAGCAGCAGCAGCACGAAGGCGGTGATGATGACCATCATCGGGACCAGCACGTAGTCGTGGATCGTATGGGCATAGTCGCCGATCGGCGAGAACTGCTTCTGCAGCTTCCAGCCGCCATCGACCGGCATGCCGACGCCCGGAGTTGGCTTCATCGGGACATAGCCGCCCGGAGCGATCGCGGTGCGGGCCTTTTCGGCGGCCGAAAGCTCGACCGGAGCGGGTGCCGCCGCGGCCGGCGCAGCCTGGTCGGGGACGCCCGCGACCGGAGCCGCCGGACTGACCGCGACGGGGGCCGGTGCGACCGGGACCTGCGCACCCTGCGCGTTACCCTGGATATTCTGCGCGACCACCACCTGCGGCGCCGCCAGGAGCGCCAGCGTCAAACTCACTGCCTTGAGGTTGCGCGCCGCGGTCCGGACAATGTCCCTGAAAATCATGATGTTCTTGCTTTCGCTTTCCATTGGCGGCGAGAGAAAACGTGCCCCCTCCCGCCTTAGTGGGAGCCAGATTCCGGCTGGCCTATACGCGCGCTTGCCCGCAGTCTCAAGCGCCTCTAGGGGATATTTTTAGACAGCGGCCCGGACGCGGAATTCCACGCAGCGCCGCCATTTGCAACCGTTCCAGGAGGTTCGTTTCCGCAATGCATGATGAAGAGGTGCTCGCAGAGTTCCGCGCGAGCAAGGCCTTGCTCGAAGGCCATTTCCTGCTCTCCTCGGGCCGCCACAGCGCCCACTACCTCCAATGCGCCCGCGTCCTCATGGACACCGATCGCGCGGCGCGCCTCGCCATCGCGCTGGTAGGCAAGCTGCCGCGCGACCTGCGCAAGGAGATCGGCAAGGTCGTTTCCCCGGCCATGGGCGGGCTGATCATCGGCCACGAAATGGGCCGGGCGCTCGGCGTCGAGGCGATCTTCCTCGAGCGGCCGACCGGCGCCTTCGAGCTGCGCCGCGGCTTCGAGATCGAGCCGGGCGAGAAGGTCCTGATGGTCGAGGACATCGTCACCACGGGTCTGTCGAGCCGCGAGGCGATCGCCGCGATCGAGAGCTACGGCGCCAAGGTCGTCGCCGAGGCGGCGCTGGTCGATCGCTCGGCCGGCACGGCCGATCTCGGCGTGCCGTTCTTCCCGCTGACCGCGATCAACTTCCCGACCTATGCGCCGGACGAAGTCCCGGCCGAACTGGCCGCGATCCCGGTGACCAAGCCCGGGAGCCGGGCCAAGCCGTGAACGCCTCAGGGTCTCTTGGCCGCCTCCGTCTCGGCGTGAACATCGACCACGTCGCCACGATCCGCAACGCCCGCGGCGGGGAGCATCCCGATCCGGTGCGCGCGGCGGAAGTGGTCGCGGCGGTCGGCGGTGACGGGATCACCGCGCACCTGCGCGAGGACCGCCGCCATATCCGCGACGAGGACCTGCGCCGCATCCAAGCGGCGACATCGCTCCCCCTCAACCTGGAAATGGCCGCGACCGACGAGATGCTCGAAATCGCGCTGCGGCACCGGCCACATGCTGCCTGCATCGTCCCCGAGCGCAGGGAGGAGCGCACCACCGAAGGAGGCCTCGATGCGGCCGGACAGCACAATCGCCTCGCCCCGATCGTCGCGCGGCTCGGCGACGCCGGAATCCGGGTCAGCCTGTTCATCGCCCCCGAGGTCCGCCAGCTCGAAGCCGCCATGCGCCTCGGCGCACCGGTGGTGGAGTTCCACACCGGCGAATATGCCCATGCCGAACCGGGCAGCGAGGCCCAGGCGGCCGAGCTGCGCCGGGTCGCCGACATGGCAGCCCTGGCGGTCAAGAACGGGATCGAGCCCCATGCCGGCCACGGCCTGACCTACGAGAACGTCCAGCCGGTCGCCGCCATTCCCCAACTGGCGGAACTCAATATCGGTCACTACCTGATCGGCGAGGCGATCTTCGTCGGCCTGGAGGCGAGCGTGAAGCGGATGCGGGACTTGATGGACTCGGCGCGGTGATGAGGATCTCATCCCCTTCGTCACCCCGGCCTCCGAGCCGGGGCCCCGCTTTCTACGCGCGGCGCGTGAACGGCAGCGGGCCCCCGGATCAAGTCCAGGGCGACGGCCTGCGGGGTCCGTCGTGATCGTCGCCATCGGCTCGGACCTCTGCAACATCGAGCGGATCCAGAACTCGCTCGACCGCTTCGGCGAACGGTTCGAGAAGCGCGTCTTCACCGAGGTCGAGCGCGCCAAGGCGGCCAGGCGCCCCTTCACCCGCGCCGGGACCTACGCCAAGCGATTCGCCGCGAAGGAAGCCTTCTCCAAGGCGGTCGGCACGGGCTTCAAGGCCGGGGTGTTCATGAAGGACATCGGCGTGGTCAACGCGCGCAGCGGCGCGCCGACCCTGGCGCTGACCGGCGGCGCGGCGGCGCGGCTCGCCTCGCTGATCCCCGCTGGCCACGAGGCGGTGGTCCACCTGACCCTGACCGACGATCACCCCTGGGCCCAGGCTTTCGTCATCATCGAAGCCCGGCTCCGGAGCCCGCTGCCGTGAGCGAGGCCGAGCCGGCGGAGCCCCCCGCCCCTCTCCCCGCCGACGAGCCGCCGGCCGGGCGGGAAAAGGCGCGGATCGACTGGAAGAGCGAACTGCGCGGGCTGGCCTTGATGCTGCTGGCAGTCCTTGCCTTCCACAGCCTGCTGGCCAAGCCATTCTACATCCCCAGCCCGTCGATGGTCCCCACGCTGTGGACCGGCGATCGGCTGGTCGTCTCCAAGTACCCCTACGGCTGGTCCTGGGTCTCGGCCTCGTTCCACCTCCTGCCGCGCGGCAAGGCCCGGATCTGGCCGGCGACGCCGGAATACGGCGACGTGGTGATCGTCGTCCCGCCCGACCGCGACGAGGACTACATCAAGCGCGTGGTCGCCCTGCCCGGCGACCGGATCGCGGTAGTCAACGGCCAGATCGTGCTCAACGGCAAGCGCGTGCCGCAGGAGATCGAGCCGCCGACCGAAGTGCCGCTCGACGCGATCTCCTCGCCCGACGAGCCCGATCCGTGCAACGATTCGGGCTACGGCGGGATGCGGATCCGCAAGCCCTCGGGCCGCATCGTCTGCGAACTGCCGACCCGGCGCGAGACGCTGCCCAACGGCGCGACCTATCTGATCGTCGATCACGAGGACCAGGAACTCGACCACATGCGCGAGATCACGGTGCCGCCGGGCCATGTCTTCCTGATGGGCGACAACCGCGACAATTCGGCCGACAGCCGCGCGCCGATCTGGCGCAAGGGCCTGGGCGGCCCCGTCCCGCTGGCCGACGTCGGCGGGCGGGCGGAATTCATCACCTTCTCCCAGGACGGCACCCAGGGCTGGAGCCCCACCAGTTGGTGGCGCGCCTTGCGCGGCGACCGGGCTTGGCGCAGCTTGCGGCCGCAGATCGACAAGAGCGGGAACTGAGCCGATGGAAGAGGCCGAGACGAAGCCGGCGGCGCGGGCCCCACGGCGCACCTCGCTGAAGCGCGCCGGCCCCGCCGACATCGCCGATCCGGCGATGCGGCTGGAGGCCCGCAAGGCCTTCATCTGGCTCGGCATGGCGGCGCTCTTCGCCCTGGCCATCCTCATGGCCCAGCCGATCCTCGTGATCTTCGGCGGCATGGTCTTCGGCGCGATGGTCGATGGCGGCGCGCGGCTGCTCGACCGGGTCCTGCCGATCGGCCGGGCCTGGCGCGTGGGCATCGTCCTGGTCCTGACCGCCGTCTTCCTGGCCTGGGTCGCCTACTATGCCGGCAGCGTCATCGCCGCCCAGGCCGCAGCCCTGCCCAAGATCGTCGAGGCCCAGGCGCTGCGCGTGGTCGCCTGGCTCGCCGGGCGCGGGATCGTGATCGAGGTGGCCGACATGAAGGGCTATCTCCAGCAGGCCATGGGCGGGGTGTCCTACCTGACCAGCGCGGTCGGCGGGATCATCGGCGCCTTCACCACCCTGTTCCTGATCATCGTGCTGGGCATCTACTTCGCCGCCGAGCCGCGGCTCTACCAGCGCGGCCTGGCCTGGATGCTGCCGACGGGGCGCCGCGCCTATTTCCACGAGACCGTCAACCTCATGGGCCAGTCGCTGCGCCGGCTGCTCGCGGGCCGCCTGCTCGGCATGGGAATCGAGGGCGTCTGCACCTGGGTCCTGCTGTCGGTCTACGACGTGCCGATGGCCGCCCTGCTCGGCCTGCTGACCGGGCTGCTGGCCTTCCTGCCCAATATCGGCGCGCCCATCTCCGGCGCGCTGATGATTCTGGTCGGCTTCTCGGGCGGCACCGACATGGGGATCTACTGCATCGTCGTCTATGTCGTGGTCCAGACCGTGGACGGCAACATCATCGTGCCGATGGTCGCCAAGAAGACCGTCGACCTTGCCCCGGCCCTGGTGCTCGGCGCGCAGCTCATCATGGGGGCGCTGTTCGGCATCCTCGGCCTGGCCCTGGCGGACCCGCTGGTGGCCCTCATCAAGATCGCGCTCGAGCGGCAATCGGCGCGCAACACCGTACCGGAATCGACCTGATCCATGGCCCGCAAGTTCATCTATCTCATGGCGATCGTCGTGGTCCTGATCATCGCCGCGGCCTTCGCGCTGCGGCTCTGGCCGGGCAAGCTCAGCGAGATCGCCCTGGTGCCCGACAAGGCGTTCCAGCCGCAGGCCCCGCTCGCCGCGGACCGCTATGCCGAGGGCGCGATGTGGGTGTCCCGGCCCGACAAGGGTGCCGGCGATCCCGCGCGCTGGCTGCCCCAGGGGGTCACCCCGGGGGCGCCCGTGCCCGCGGCGGTGTTCTTCGTCCACCCGACGAGCTACCTCGAAAAGGCCAGTTGGAACGCACCGCTGGACGACAAGGCGTCGGGCGCGCTCACCGAAACGCTGGTGCGCGGCCTCGCCAGCCCGTTCAACCAGAGCGCCCAGCTCTGGGCGCCGCGCTACCGCCAGGCGACCTTCGGCGCCTTCCTCAGCGACAAGCCCGAGGCGCTCCAGGCGCTCGACCTCGCCTATGGCGACGTCTCCGCCGCGTTCGACCGCTTCCTGGCGAGCGTGCCGGCGGACCAGCCGATCGTCCTTGTCGGCCACAGCCAGGGCGCCTACCACTTGCGGCGACTGCTCAAGGACCGGCTGGCGAGCACCCGGCTCGCGCCGCGAATCGCGGCCGTCTACGCGATCGGCTGGCCGGTCTCGCTCGATCACGACCTGCCGGCGATGGGCCTCCCGGCCTGCGCAGCGCCCGACCAGAGCGGCTGCGTGGTGTCGTGGCTCAGCTACGGCGAGCCGGCCGACCCGGCGATGACCCTGGCGGCCTATGCGCGCCGCCCCGCGCTCGACGGTCGGTCGCCGGGCGGCAGCAGGTTCCTCTGCTCCAACCCGCTGACCGGCGGAATCGGCGGCAGCGCCCCGGCGAGCGCCAACCTCGGCACGATGAAGCCCGACCAGGCGATGAAGGCCGCGACGATGGTGCCGGGCGCGGTCCCCGCGACCTGCCGCCCCGATGGCTTCCTCTCGATCGGCGACGCGCCCGACATGGGCGCCTACGTCTTGCCGGGCAACAACTACCACATCTACGACATCCCGCTGTTCTGGGCGAACCTGCGGGCCGATTTCGCGCGAAGGGTGGCGGCGTGGAAGCCGGCGCGCTGATCACCGAGCAGGCCGCGGAGTTCCGCGCCGCCCTCGCCGAGGGCGGCGCCTTGCTCGGGCTCGACCTCGGCACCCAGACGATCGGCACGGCCTTCGCCGATGCCGGCTGGCGCTTCGCCTCGCCGGGCAAGACGCTGAAACGGGGGAAATTCGGCGCGGACAAGGCTGCGCTGGAGACGCTGATTCGCGAGCGGAACATCAAGGGCGTGGTGATCGGCCTGCCGCTCAACATGGACGGCTCGGGCGGGCCCCGCGCCCAGGCCAGCCGCGCCTATGCCCGCAATCTCGCCGCGCCGCACACCGGGCTGGGCCTGCCTATCCTGCTGTGGGACGAGCGCTGGTCCACCGTCGGCGCCGAGCGCGGCCTGCTCGACCAGGACATGAGCCGCGCCAGGCGGGCCGAGCGGATCGATTCGGCAGCCGCCGCGGTGATCCTCCAGGGCGCGATCGACGCGCTGGCGGGCGGGGTTCTCTAGCGCCGCAGCGTGACGACGAGGCCTGCCGCGCTCGGCGGCGGCGCGTCCTTGGCGATGGCCTGGCGGGCGGCGTCGGCGCGAGCGCGATCCAAGATCGATCTGGACACGGCGGGCTCGTGCGCGATCAGGTCGGCCGTTCCGAGCAGGCGCAACTGGCGCAAGGTCAGATCCTCGAAATCGTCTGAAGTCAGGATGATTTCAGCATTTGTTTGAAGAGGTTGGGCGGCATCATTTAACCAATTTTCAACCATATCCTGCCCACCGCCGCCCAGCGGATCGAGCATTCCGCCCTCGCCCAGCGCCGCGTCGAGCGCGCGCCGCCGGTCGCCTGCATCGGGCCAGCGCGCCCGCATCGCCGCCCGCGCTTGGCCCAGCGCCGCGGCAAGGCTTCCGAGCGAGAGCGGCAGCACGGCTTCCAGCCGCAACCGCAAAGCCTTGGCCAGCCCCGCCGAAGCACCGCCGGTGCCGACGGCGATCAACACCGGGCTGCGATCGAGCACGGAGGGCACGGTGAAGTCGCACAGCTCCGGACGGTCGGGCACGTTGACCAGCACGCCCCGCGCCTTGAGCCGCGCGGCGGCTTCCTCAGGCGCAGCGAGCGCGACGAAGGCCAGCCGCGCGGCAGGCTCGTCCTCGCCGCAGACCCGCCCCCCGGCCCGCTCGACCAGCCGCGCCTTGGCCGAGGCCGCCTCCCCCTCGCCCAGCACGATCACCGGTCGGCCGGTCACGCGGTGGAAGAGCGGGAGGCTGCCGATCATCTTACCCAGTCGGGGATGCTGTCCGCCTCGATCAGCGCCTCGATCGGCGGGCGGGCGCGCACCACGGCCCATTTGTCGCCGGAAACCAGCACCTCGGGCACCAGCGGACGGCTGTTGTAGTTGGTCGCCATGTTCGCGCCGTAGGCCCCGGCCGTGGCGAAGACGAGCAGGTCGCCCGCCTCGACCGCGTCCATCTCGCGGTCCGTGGCGAAGGTGTCGCCGGTCTCGCAGATCGGGCCGACCACGCTGGCGGTGAAGTGGCGGTTGCGCGGGCGGACCGGACGAATGTCGTGCCAGGCCTCGTACATCGCCGGGCGGACCAGGTCGTTCATCGCCGCATCGACGATCACGAAGGGCTGCGTCGCGCCCTGCTTCACGCGGATCACCTGGGCGAGCAGGACGCCGGCATTGCCCGCGATCACCCGGCCGGGCTCGAACAGGAGGCGCACGTTCCAGCCCGCCGTCACGCGCGCGATCATCGCGCCGTATTCGGCCGGGCTCGGCGGCAGGGGCTCGGCCGGATCGTAGGGCACGCCGAGGCCGCCGCCCAGATCGGCGGTGGCGATCGCGTGGCCGGCGGCGCGCAGCTCGCGGATCAGCTCGCCCAGCCGGACGAAGGCCGCCTCGAACGGGGCGAGATCGGTGAGCTGGCTGCCGATATGGACGTCGACGCCTTGTATCCTGAGGCCCGGCAGCCGCGCCGCCAGGTCATAGGCGGCCAAGGCGTTGTCATAGGGAATGCCGAACTTGTTCTCCGCCTTGCCGGTGGATATCTTGGCGTGGGTCTTGGCATCGACGTCGGGATTGATGCGGAAGGCGATTGCGGCGACCTTGCCCATGGCGGTCGCCACGGCGGACAGCATCTCCGCCTCCTGCTCGCTCTCGACATTGAACTGGTAGATGTCGTGATCGAGGGCGACGCGCATCTCCTCGGCGGTCTTGCCGACGCCGGAAAAGACGATCTTGCCGGCCGGAATGCCCGCCGCGACCGCGCGCAGCAGCTCGCCGGCCGAAACCACATCGGCTCCCACCCCCTTACGCGCCAGCGTGGCCAGCAGGGCCGCGTTGGGATTGGCCTTGACCGAATAGGCGATCAGCGGGTCGTCGAGGCCGGCCAGAGCTTCCGCAAACACGTCCACGTGCCGTTCCAGCGTGGCGCGCGAATAGACGTAGACGGGCGTGCCGACGGCCTGCGCGATCGCGGTCAGCGGCACGTCCTCGGCGTGAAGCACGCCGTTCCTGAGTTCGAAATGGTCCAAAGTCTTGCCTTTTGCACCACCACCGTTCGTGTCGAGCGAAGTCGAGACACGCCGCGCAACGTGTCTCGACTTCGCTCGACACGAACGGGGTAGGATTGAAATCTAGCTCACTGCGGCGGCAGATCGAAAGGATCGTCCGCGCGTTCCTCCGAGCGCTGGCGCAGCTCGATGCTCCGTTCCGGCGCGGCCTGGGGCGGCGAGACGAGGAGCTGCGCCGAGGTCGGCTTGTCCTCGCGGCCATAGGGCGCGGGCGGCAGGCTGTCCCCCACCTGGGGTTTGAGATCGGTGCGCACGCCGCAGGCCGACAGGGCCAGCAGCAGGACGAGAGGAAGCACGTAGCGCATCGATTCTACTCCAGGCCGCCGGTATTCATCTTGCCGATATTCATCTCAAGGGCGTCTCGCGCCTCGGCGACGCGCTTCCTTACCTCGGCCGGCGCGGTTCCGCCATGGCTGGCGCGCGCGGCGACCGATGCCTCGACCGACAGGGCCGAAAAGACCCTTTCGTCGATGCGGGGATCGATGGCCTGGAGATCGGCCAGCGGCAGGGCGTCGAGCGCCGCGCCCCGGCTCTCGGCCAGCTTCACCGCGGCGCCGGTGATGTGGTGCGCCTCGCGGAAGGGGATGTTCGCCTGCCGCACCAGCCAGTCGGCGAGATCGGTGGCCGTGGCATAGCCGAGCTCGGCCGCGGCGCGCATGCGGGTCGTGCGGAACTCGGTTTCGGCGACCATGCCGGTCATCGCGGCGATCGACAGCGCGAGCAGCCCGGCGGCCTCGAAGACCGGCGGCTTGTCGTCCTGCATGTCCTTCGAATAGGCCAGCGGCAGCCCCTTCATGGTCATCATCAGCGAAACCAGGCAGCCGGTGATCCGCCCGGCATGGCCGCGGACCAGCTCGGCGGCGTCGGGGTTCTTCTTCTGCGGCATGATCGAGCTGCCGGTCGAGAGGCTGTCGGGCAAGGCCACGAAGCCGAAGGGCTGGCTCGCCCAGATGATGAACTCCTCGGCCAGGCGCGAGAGGTGCAGCGCGCACTGGCTGGCGGCCATCAGGTAGTCGAGCGCGAAGTCGCGGTCCGAGACCGAATCGAGGCTGTTGGCGGTCGGCGCGGCGAAGCCCAGGGCCTGGGCGGTCATCTCGCGGTCGATCGGGAAGCCCGTGCCGGCCAGCGCCGCCGACCCCAGCGGGCAGCGGTTGAGCCGCGCCCGCGCGTCGGCGAAGCGCGAGCGGTCGCGGCTCGTCATCTCGTAATAGGCCATCAGGTGGTGGCCGAGCGTCACCGGCTGCGCGGTCTGGAGGTGGGTGAAGCCGGGCATGATGCTGTCGGCGTGCTCGCCCGCCCGCGTGACCAGCGCCCGCTGCAGCGCCTCCAGCCCGGCATCGGCCTGGTCCATCGCGTCGCGGACCCAGAGGCGGAAGTCGGTCGCGACCTGGTCGTTGCGGCTGCGCGCGGTGTGGAGGCGGCCGGCGGCGGGCCCGATCAGCTCGGCGAGCCGGCTCTCGGTGGTCATGTGGATGTCCTCGAGGCTCCAGTCCTCGGGGACGCCATTCGCTTCGTATTCGCCCGCCACCCGGTCCAGCCCGCCGACGATCGCGAGCGCATCCTCGCCCGAGACGATCCCGCAGGCGCCGAGCATCGCAACATGGGCCTTCGACGCGGCGATGTCCTGGCGCCACAGCGCCTTGTCGAAGGGGATCGAGGCGTTTATCTCGCGCATGATCGCCGAAGGGCCTTCGGCGAACCGTCCGCCCCACATGCTGTTGGAGCCTGCCCCCGTGCTGTCTGCGCTGTCGTCCCGCCCGCTCACGCTCTCTATCCTTGGTCTGACCCTCTTGGCCGGGGGCTGCGATAGGCAAAGCACGGATAAGGCGCAACCGCAGGCTTCGGCCTCGGCCACGGCGCCCGCATCGCAAACCCCGGCCGGGGCGATCGACCGCTCGCACAAGGGCAGCCCGCTGCCGGCGGTCACGGTGACGGACCCGTCGGGCCGCAGCCTGCCGCTCGGCGAGCTCAAGGGGCCGGTCCTGATCAACCTCTGGGCGACCTGGTGCGCGCCCTGCGTGACCGAGCTGCCCCAGCTCGACAAGCTTGCCGCCGAACGCGCCGGAACGCTGCGCGTGGTCACCGTTTCGGAGGACATGGGCGAGCCCGCCAGGGTCGCCGAGTTCCTCAAGGGCAAGGGCGCCGCCCACCTCGAGCCGTGGATCGACGCCAAGGGCGATCTGCCGGCCCGGTACGGCGGCGGCACCCTGCCCACGACCATCTACTTCGACGCCGCCGGCAAAGAGGTCTGGCGCTATGTCGGCGGGCACGACTGGACCGGTGCGGACACCGCGAAAATGCTTGCCGAAGGCACCTGACCGGAGCCTTTCACGCATGCCCCCTTCACGAAAAAATGGGCGGTGCGCGACACTTCGTTACAGTTCGGCCGATTGACTAATTCAACTACTGAATTAAGGTCGGAACCCGAAAAGAGGGCGGTTCCGCCCGGCAGGCAGCATGGGCACGATTCGCCGCGTCAGACGGTGTCGCACCGCCCGATTGGGAGAACATGATGGCCACGCGGCTGAGGTTTCTTGCAGCACTTCTGGCAGCATCGCTGCCGATCGGAATGGCGCAGGCCCAGCCGGTCGACATCCCCCTGCCCGCCGCGACCACCACCGAATTCCCGGCCGGCATCACCGTGGCGAAGGTCCCCGGCGGCCAGGTCTATGTCGATGCCCAGGGGCGCACGCTCTACGGCATGGACATGCGCATGGTCGCGCGCTGGTCGGTCGACACGTCCAAGTATTGCGAGGGCCGCTGCCAGGAATGGGAGCCGGTGCTGGCGCCCGCCGGGTCGAAGCCCAACCTCAACCTGTTCCGCGGCTTCCGCCAGGCTCCGGGCGGAGCGGGCGGCGGCGGCGCCCGTCCCGCCGGCGCCGGGGCTGCCGGTGGCGCTGCGGCCGCCGCGCCCGCGGCCCGGCCCGCCGGGGCGCCCGGTGCGGCCCCCGCGCCCGGCAGCCAGGAGGCCCAGCTCGCCGCCGCCTTCGGCTTCGGCCCGCCGCCCCCCGGCATGTACAGCCAGGCCAATGCGCCCGACTGGTCGATCGTCGACGGCCCCGCCGGCCCGCAATATGTCTACAAGGGCTACAACATGGTCTACGTCCGCAAGGGCGACAAGCCGCACTCCACCGCCTACGAAGGCGCCGACGGCCAGATCTGGAACACCCTGAAATTCGTGCCGCCCGTGCCCAGGCTGACCGCTCCCGCGGGGGTCGGCGCGGTCTATGCCGGGCTCGATAAGGGGTACATCCTCACCCACAAGGACGGCGTGCTGCTCTATACCGGCAAGTGCGGCAAGGACTGCGCCGCCTGGAAGCCGCTGGCCGCCGGCACCGCCAGCCAGGGCATCGGCGAATGGACCGTCGACCGCACCACGCCGCGCCCGCAGTGGCTCTACCGCGGCAAGCCGGTCTTCGTCGCCGCCGACGACCAGCTCGCGAACCTGCCGCGCGCGACCGTGGCCCTGCGTCCGTGAGCGCCGACATGACCGATCGGAACACCGAAAGCGAGGAGATGGCGATGACCCAGGGCAAGACCGCTGGCCCCACGAAGCCGGGCCGCGCGCGCGGCTGGCTGATCCGCACGGCCTGCGCCGTCCCCGTGCTGGCCGGCCTGACCGCCGCCGGCATGGGCTCGATGGCTCCCGTGACCGCGCCCGCCGTGGCCGAAACCACCGCCAAGACGCTGCCCCCCGCCCCTGCCAGCGGCCAGATGGGCTTCGTCTTCGAGAACTTCTGGCAGCCGGTGATCTTCGAGAAGAACGCCTGCCCGGACGGCAACGTGATCCGTCTGCGCGAGGCCTATCTGACCACGCTCCCCGCCGCCGAAGCCGCCCGCCTGCGGCTCGACGAGAACAAGCAGGAGTGGGACCGCCGCTGGCAGACCTACGCCTTCGGCCCCAACGGCTCGAACGTCTGCACCAATCCCGACATGTTCGACCGGCCGGTCCAGCGCACGGTGCAGAGCCCCCATGCCTGGGGCCTCGACATCAGCCAGGGCCTGACCGACACCTGCGCCCACGAGGAATTCGTGACCCCCACGGGCGAGCGCGGGATCGACAACCAGGAATACCGCGCGATGGGCTGCACGCCCGAATGGCGCGGGGTC
The DNA here is from genome assembly GCA_047605105.1 of Novosphingobium sp. GTDB lineage: Bacteria > Pseudomonadota > Alphaproteobacteria > Sphingomonadales > Sphingomonadaceae > Novosphingobium. Next base: position 13,719 of record JASGGH010000005.1, read on the forward strand.
GACGGCGTCTCGGCCGACCAGAAGGTCGGCATGCAGCAGTTCCTCAACTCGGGCGAATGGACCCAGGTGCTCCTGCTCAAGGGCGTCGACAGCCTGCAGAACGATCCCGACGTCGAGGTCGTCCTGGCCAATACGCCGGACCGCCCGGTGATCGACAATTCCGGCAAGTGGCTGCGCGGCGCCAGCTTCACCGTCAGCGACAAGCTGCCCCGTCACCGCAACGTGCTGAAGGGCCGGATCGTCGACGGCGTGCTGACCACCGATCCCACCGACATCAAGCTCACCTTCACCTGGGGCCAGGGCGGCGCCCGCGACCTGCGCGGCCAGCGCGCCAAGTACGACTACCGCCACGCCCGGCTGAAGCTGACCTTCCAGCCCGACGGCTCGGCGACCGGCTTCCTCGCCGGCTATCGCCCGATCCAGGACGTGATCATCAGCGGCATGCTCGGCGGCGCCGGCACGGCCCTGGTCGCCGGCAAGGACTGCGCGTCCGAATTGAAGACGCTCCAGACCCTGGCCGACGGCGGCAGGGACCCCGCGACCGGCAAGTGCACGACGATCTCGAGCACGCAGCAGATCAGCGCGATCCCGGCCTTCGTGACCGACCTTCCCCAATACCGGGCCGCGACGCGGACGGCAGCGAAGTGAAATCGATGACCCTGAAGATGCAGAACCCCAAGTTGAAGATCGCCAAGTCCAAGATTTGGGCCCTCGGCCTGGCCGCGCTGCCGCTGGCCGCGCTCGCCTATACCTCGGGCGGGACGACCCGGGCGGCCTCGGTCACGGCCCCGCCGGCGCCGACGCTGACGACCGCGCTCGACAACATCGTCGGCCTGCGCCGCCTGACCGAAAGCCAGTACCGCAACACGATCGCCGACATCTTCGGCCCCGACATCGTGGTCTCCGGCAAGTTCGAGCCGATCGTCCGGCCGGCGCACGGCCTGATCGCCGCGGGCACCCGGGATTCGAGCATCAGCCCCACCGGCTTCGGGCAATACGACGCGATCGGCCGCTCGATCGCCGAGCAGGTCTTCGACGAGAAGAACCGCGGCCAGTTCGTCCGCTGCGCCCCGGCCGACGAGAAGCGGGCCGATGCGGCCTGCGCCAGCGCGGTGCTGACCCCGCTGGGCCGCTACCTGTTCCGCCGCCCGCTGACCACCGACGAGCAGGCCTTCTACGTCAAGCTCGCCGGCGACGCGGTTCCCAACACCGGATCGTTCTACAAGGGCCTGGAGCTCAGCCTGGCGGCGATGCTCACCTCGCCCAAGTTCCTCTACGTGATGGAGACCGCCGAGCCCGATCCGGCCCGGCCCGGCCAGCTGCGGCTCGACAACTATTCGCGCGCCGCGCGGCTTGCCACGCTGCTGTGGGATTCGACGCCGAACGAGGCGCTGCTCGCCGCCGCCGGGCAGGGCAAGCTGACCGACCAGGCCTATATGCAGGCCGTCGCGGCGGGCATGGTCAAGTCGGAGCGGTTCGAGCAGGGCGTGCGCGCCTTCTTCTCCGACATGCTGCTGTTCGAGAAGTTCGGCGACCTGTCGAAGGACTCGATCGTCTATCCCTACTTCAACACCGAGGTCTTCAACGTCCTGCCCGAGCAGATGCTGCGGACCATCACCGACCACCTGGTGACCCGGGACGGCGACTATCGCCAGCTGTTCACCACCAACCGCACCTGGATGACCCGCGCGCTCGGCCCGGTCTACCAGGTCGCGGTGCCCAAGTCCTACGGCTGGGTGCCCTACGAGTTCGCCCCGGGCGACGACCGCGCCGGGCTGCTCGGCCAGGCGGGGTTCCTGGCGCTCTACTCGCACTCGGGCCGCTCCTCGCCGACCCTGCGCGGCCGCGCGATCCGCGAGCTGCTGATGTGCCAGCCCGTGCCCGATCCGCCGGGCAACGTGAACTTCACCGCGGTGCAGGACACGACCAACAAGGCCATGCCGACCGCGCGGATCCGCCTGGGCGAGCACAACCTCGATGCGGTCTGCTCGGGCTGCCACAAGATCACCGACCCGATCGGCCTGTCGCTCGAGCGCTTCGACGGCATCGGCATGACCCGCATGACCGAGAACGGCGCGACGATCGACGTCAGCGGCGCGCTCGGCACGGCGAAGTTCCAGGGCGCGGCCGGCCTCGGCCAGGCCCTCGCCGCCGATCCGCAGACCACGCAGTGCGTGACCACCCGCGCGATCCAGTACGCGACCGGCGTCAACGAAGCGCCCGACGCCCTGGTCGAGGCGGTCGAGAAGGACTTCGCCGCCGGCAAGTACAGCATCCGCTCGCTGTTCCTCCGGGTCGCCACGGCGCCCGAGGCCTATCAGGTTCAATCCAAGCCGCTCGACAACGCCCAGCATGTAAGCATGGTCACCGCCCGCCAGGGGAGAAAGTAACATGGCCTTCGATCTTTCCCGCCGCACCGCCCTGAAGGGCATCATGAACGGCTCGGCGATCGCCGTCGGCGTTCCGCTGCTCGACGCCTTCCTCGACGTGAACGGCACGGCCATGGCCGCGACCGGCGCGCCGGTGCCGATCCGCTTCGGCACCTGGTTCTGGGGCCTCGGCGTCAATCCCAACCGCTTCTTCCCCAAGGGCACGGGCGAGAACTACGACCTGCCGCCCGAGCTGATGCCGCTGAAGGCGCTGCAGAAGAAGATCTCGGTCTTCAAGCAGTTCAACGTGCCGCTCGACGGCGCGCCGAACCTGCCCCACGCCACCGGCGGCCCCGCGGTCCGCACCGGCCGCGCGATCCTCGCCCAGGGCGGCCTGCCGGGCGAATCGATCGACGTCACCATCTCGGACCTGATCGGCAAGCGGACCCGCTTCTCGAGCCTCGAGGTCGCCTCCTCGGGCGGCGCGGCCAACTCGCTCTCGGGCCGCGGCGGCGGCAACCTGAACCCGTCCGAAGCCACCCCGACCGGGCTCTATGCCCGCATCTTCGGCACCGGCTTCAAGGACCCCAACTCGGCCACCTTCACGCCCGACCCGCAGGTCATGGCGCGCCGCTCGGTGCTTTCGGCGGTGACCGAGCAGCGCCAGGCGCTGGAGAAGGCCGTCGGCGCCGCCGACAAGCAGAAGCTCGACCAGTACTTCACCTCGGTCCGCCAGCTCGAGAACCAGCTCGACGTCGAGCTGACCAAGCCCGAGCCGCTCCAGGCCTGCGTCGTGCCCAAGAGCGTGTCCGACATGCCGGTGAACGCCGAGATCGACACGGTCATGAAGAACCACGAGCTGATGACCAGCCTGCTCGTCATGGCGCTCGCCTGCGACCAGACCCGCGTGTTCAACATGATGTTCAACAACGGCGCCTCGTCGCTGACCAAGCCGGGCTCGACGATCACCCACCACCAGCTGACCCACGAGGAAGTGCTCGACACCACCCTCGGCTACCAGCCGAGCGCGACCTTCTTCCTGACCAAGATCATGGAAGCCTGGGTGAGCTTCGCCACCGCGCTGGATTCGATCAAGGAAGGCGACCGCACCCTGCTCGACAACAGCCTTGTCCTGGCCCATTCGGAAACCGAGTTCGCCAAGTTCCACACGATCGACAACCTGCCGATGCTGCTCGCGGGCAGCGCCGGCGGCAAGGTCAAGTCAGGCATCTGCATCGACGGCAAGGGCTCGCCGATCAGCCGCGTCGGCCTGACCATCCAGCAGGCGATGGGCGTCTCGGTCGACCGCTGGGGCACCAAGTCGATGGAAACCAACCGCACGATCACCGAGATCATGGCCGCCTAAACCCAGGCTTCAGTGCCGAAAATTCGAGAGAACCTCCCCCTCACCGGGGAGGTTTTTTCCTGCCTGCTGAACAGGTGTACGAATGTCGAAATCGGTCAAGCCGCGCGCGCCGCCGGATGCATAATCGCGACCAAACGACATGCCTTCCGGCGGGAGAGGACCCATGCTCAAGCTTACGCTCTATATCGGCAATGCCGATCACACCGCGCGGCCCGTGGCCATCGCGCAGATGGCCGACAAGGCCGGGCTCTACGGCGTGGCGATCGGCGAGCACGTCTCGCTCGGCAGCGACCTGACCAACTATCCTTACGAGGGCGGGCTGGCCTACGGCGATGCCGGGCGCAAGCCCTACCTCGAGCCGCTGGTCTGGCAGGGCGCGGTCGCCGCCACGACCACGCAGATCCGCATCACCAACTGCGTGCTGCTCGGCCCGCTGCGCCCCGCGGTGCTGCTGGCCAAGCAGATCACCTCGGTCGACGTGATCTCCAACGGCCGGGTCGAGCCCTGCTTCGGCACCGGCTGGAGCCGCGATGAATATGCCTCGCTGAACGTCGACTTCCCCAAGCGCCGCGCAATCCTGCGCGACAACATCGCCGCCTGCCGGACGCTGTGGGAGAGCCAGCCGGCGACATTCGCCTCGGACAGCGTCTCCTTCACCGACCTCTACCAGATGCCGCAGCCGGTCCAGCAGCGCATCCCGATCTTCCTCGCCGCCAAGGCCAACGCGCAGAACTGCAAGCTGGTGGCCGAGCTGGGCGACGGGTGGGAGACCGGACCCGACGACAGCAAGTCGCTCGACAAGCTGCGCGAGGGCTCGGCGCTCTACCGCGACGCCTTCGCCGCGGCGGGCCGCGATCCGGCCGCGCTGCGGGTCCGCGCACACCTGCCGGTCCACCTCACCGCCGACGGGACCTGGTTCGACTTCGACAGGATCTTCGGCCACGTCGCCCCGATGCGCGCGGCGGGCGTCACCGAATTCGCCCTGGGCACGCTCGGCCGGCTGGAGGGCCTGTTCGATTCGATGGACAAGATCGAGCGCTACATCGGCGAGCTCGCCGCCCATGCGGCGCGGCATTGAGCGAATGCCGCCTGAGCGCAAGCGCGGGCCTTCGGTCGCCCCTCCAATAAAGTCAACTGTTGACAGTTTGAGTCCCGCGCCGCACAGGCTACAGCCATGGATATCGCAGGTGGACGCTTCGTCATCACCGGCGGCGCGAGCCTGATCGGCTCGCATGTCGCCGATGCTCTTCTCGCCCAGGGCGCACGCGAGGTCGTGCTGCTCGACAACTTCTCGCTGGGCACGCCCGAGACGGTCGGACATCTCGCCGACGACGCGCGGGTCAAGCTGCTCAAGGGCGACATCCTCAGGATCAACGAGCTCTACGACGCCTTCAAGGACGCCGACGGAGTCTTCGCGATCGCCGGGTTCCTCACCCTGCCGCTGAGCCAGAACCCGCCGCTCGGCCTCGCCGTCAACGTCGAGGGCCAGGTCAACGTGTTCGAGGCCTGCCGCTATGCCGGGGTCAAGAAGGTGGTCTTCTCCTCCTCGATCGCCTGCTACGGCGAGCCGGCCAAAGACCTTGGGGCAGACGCGGTGATCGACGAGAGCTTTCCCGCCAATCTGGCGAGCTACCAGCCCGGCTCGATGCTCTATTCCTGCACCAAGCTGATCGGCGAGGCGCTGGGCAAGCTCTACAGCCAGAAGCACGGGGTGGATTCGGTCTCGCTGCGCTATTCGACCGTCTACGGCGAGCGCCAGCATTACCGCGGGGTCAACGCGCTCTACATCATCCAGAACTACGACAAGATCCGCAAGGGCCAGCGCCCCACCCTGCCCGGCGACGGCAGCGAGGTGCACGACTACATCCACGTCGCCGACGTGGCGCGGGCCAACGTGATGGCCATGGCCTCGGAGGTGACCGGCGAGGTGTTCAACGTGGTCTCGGGCGTCGAGACCACGGTGAAGCGGATCTCGGAGATCCTGCTGGAGATCACCGGCAGCGACCTGGAACCCGAGTACGCCGACGATGCGGGTGCGGTGAAGGCCACCGCCAGCCCCTCGCTCAAGCTGAGCCGCGAGAAGATCAAGGCCGCGATCGGCTGGGAGCCGCAGGTTTCGGTCGAGGAAGGCATCCGGCGGCTGACGAGCTGGATCGAGGCGCAAGGGTGAGCATCGCGCGAAGACGCGAAGACGCGAAGAGGTCGCGCCTGCGGCGAAGCCGCCTTCCCGTTCCTGCATCCCTGCAAGCGGAACGGCCGGGATTTTCCTGGCAGCCTGCGGCGCGGCACTGCCTCTTCGCGTCTTCGCGTCTTCGCGCGAGTCAAGACACCCCAAAGGCGTTGGCGGCATGAAACTCCATCGCATCCGCGCCGTGTTCATGCGCGGCGGCACGTCCAAGGCGCTGATGTTCCGCGAAGAGGACCTGCCGGCCGAGCGGGCGCAGCGCGATGCGATCTTCCTGGCGGCGATGGGCGTGCCCGATCCCAACGGGCGCAACCTCGACGGGATGGGCGGCGGGCTCTCCTCGCTCAACAAGGTCTGCGTGGTCGGGCCGCCGAGCCGAGCCGATGCCGATGTCGACTATACCTTCATCCAGTTGACGCCCGATACTCGGACCGTCGATTACGGCGGCAACTGCGGCAATATGTCCTCGGCCATCGGTCCCTTCGCGATCGAGGAAGGGCTGATCCCCTCCCCGCCCGATGGCGAGACGGTGGTCCGCATCCACAACACCAACACCGGCAAGATCATCGCCGCGCGCTTCCCGGTCGAGGGCGGCGCCCTGGCGGCCGAGGGCGACTTCGCGCTCGACGGGATCGCCGGCACCGCCGCGCCGGTGAAGCTGGAGTTCCTCGAGCCCGGCGGCGCCAAGACGGGCAAGCTGCTGCCGACCGGCAATGCGATCGACCGGCTCGCCATTCCCGGCGGAGAGATCGAGGCCAGCATGGTCGATGCGGCCAACCCTTGCGTCTTCGTCGCGGCCACATCGATCGGCATGACCGGCGCCGAACTGCCGAGCGACCTCGACAAGGACGCCGCGTTCCTCGCGAAGATGGAAGCGATCCGCCAGGCCGCCTCGGTGGCGATGGGCCTCGCCCCCGATCTCGCCGCCGCCGCCAAACTGGCCAGCATTCCCAAGGTCGCGATGCTGGCCGCGCCGCAGGACGCGCCGACCTTGTCGGGCACCCTCGCCGCCGCCGATCACGACCTTGCGGTCCGGATGATCTCGGTCGGCCAGCCGCACCGCGCCGTGCCGATCACCGGCGCGGTCTGCCTCGCGGTCGCGGCGCGCGTTCCGGGCACTCTGGCCGAACGGCTGTGCACCGCCAAGTCCGGCCCGATCCGCATCGGCCACGCTTCCGGCACCACCACGGTCGATGCCGCGGTGGTGGACGGACAGGCCGAATACGGCGCGGTCTACCGCTCGACGCGGCGCCTCTTCGAAGGCCAGGCCGTCTATCGCCTGTAAACTGTTGACAGTTTGCCATGCCGCGAGCTAGGCGCACTGACAGTACGTGTTTCATCAAAGTGGAGTTTAGCCGTGGCCGAGGAATCCTGGGACGTCATCATCGTTGGAGCCGGCAACGCGGCGCTCTGCGCGGCGCTTTCCGCCGCCGAGCAGGGCGTCAAGGTCCTCGTCCTCGAGAAGGCCACGCTGGAGGACCGCGGCGGCAATTCCACCTTCACCGCCGGCGGCTTCCGCTTTTGCCACAACGGCGTCGAGGACCTGCGCACCGACATCCTCGATGACATGACCCCGGGCGAGTACGAATCGATCGGCAACCTGCCCAGCCTGTCCGAAGAAGAGTTCATGGCGACCCTGATGAAGGTCACCGACAACCAGGCCGACGAGGACCTGGGCCGCATCCTCATCGGCGAATCGCGCGACGTCATGCGCTGGATGCGCACCCACAAGATCCGCTTCATCCCGATGTTCGGCCGCCAGTCGTTCAAGATCGAGGGCAAGCACCACTTCTACGGCGGCGTGAACATCGAGGCGGTCGGCGGCGGCTGGGGCCTGGTCGACATGCTGGTCCAGGCCTGCGACCGCATGGGCGTGACCATCAAGTACGAGACCGGCCTGCGCGAGCTGATCCAGGACCAGAAAGGCCGCGTCACCGGCGTCCGCGCCTTCGGGCCCGACGGCTACGAGGACTTCCATGCCAAGGCCGTGGTCCTGGCCTGCGGCGGGTTCGAAAGCTCGCCCGAGATGCGCGTGCGCTATCTCGGCGCCGGCTGGGAATCGTGCCGCGTGCGCGGCACGCAGCACAACACCGGCGACGGCATCCAGGCCGCGATGCGGATCGGCGCGCGGCCGCACGGCGGCTGGTCGTCCTGCCACGCGGTGCAGTGGGACATCTCGGCCCCGCCCTACGGCGACCGCGTGATCCTCGATAACTTCCAGAAGCACAGCTACATCATCGGCATCGTGGTCAACATGGAAGGCAAGCGCTTCATCGACGAGGGCGCCGACTACCGCAACCACACCTACGCCAAGTACGGCAAGGAAGTGATGAAGCAGCCCGGCCGCGCCGCGGTGCAGATCTTCGACGCCAAGACCCACGACAACGTCCGCGACGAATACCGCATCCGCGAGGTGACCAAGGCCACCGCCGACACGATCGAGGAACTGGCCGAGAAGCTCGACATCGACGTGGAAGGCCTGAAGGCGGAAGTCGCCGCTTACAACGCGGCCTGCCCCGAAGGCGCCTTCGGCACGACCTACAATCCCTCGATCCTCGACGGCGTCGGCACCAAGGGCCTCGAAGTGCCCAAGTCCAACTGGGCGCTGCCGATCGATACCGGGCCGTTCCACGGCTATGTCGTGACCTGCGGGATCACCTTCACCTTCGGCGGCCTCAAGATCAACACCGAGGCGCAGGTGCTGGACCTCTGCGAAAAGCCGATTCCCGGCCTCTATGCCGCGGGCGAGCTCGTCGGAGGCATCTTCTACGAGAACTATCCGGGCGGCACCGGCCTGCTCAACGGCTCGGTCTTCGGCCGTCTGGCGGGCAAGAACGCCGGACAACTGGCCAAGGCGGCCTAAGGCGGGCATAGGGGACCTATGGCCGGGGTCCTCACCAACAAGGTACAAGCGCAATCGCTCGTCGACGTCGTCGCCGAGCGGATCGAGGCGGCGATCTTCTCAGGCCAGATCGAGCCCGGGAGCCGCCTCAGCGAGCAGGGCCTGGCCCAGTCGCTCGGCGTCAGCCGGGGCCCCTTGCGCGAGGCGATCCGCCGGCTGGAAGGCCGCAAGCTGCTCGAGCGCACGCCGAACATCGGCGTGCGCGTCGCGCAGGTCAGCCTCAAGGACCTCAACGAGATCCTCCAGATGCGCGAGGCGCTCGAAGGCCTGGCCTGCAGCCTCGCCGCGGTGAACATGCCCGACAGCGAGATCGCCGCGCTCAGGAAGATGCTCGACCTGCACGAGAAGCAGAAGAGCGTGCAGGAGGCCAAGGGCCACTACGAGGAAGGCAAGAACCTCGATTTCCACTCGCGGATCGTCGCGGGCAGCGGCAACGAGCGGCTGAAGGAAATGCTCCTCGGCGACTTCCACTACATGCTGCGGGTCTATCGCTACAAGTCGCGGACCCGGCCCGGCCGCGCGGTGGAAGTGCTGCGGGAGCATCGCAACATCGTCACCGCGCTGGAACGGCGTGATCCGGTCGCGGCGGAGCAAGCGATGCGCGAGCACCTGCACCACGCACGGCAGTATGTGGAAGAGCAGTTGGCGGCGGAGGGGGATGCGCCAGCGCAGCCCGCTCCGAAAGGACGGACGCGGGACCTGGGCTGACCGGTCATCTCCCTTGATGGGGGAGGAGAAGCCTAGACGTTGTCGCCCGGCGTCACGCTCGGCACGATCGACTGGGTGATGGTCGAATCCAGCGCCTCGTAGTCGTGATAGCCGATCGTCGCGTAGAGCTCGGCGCGGGTCTGCATGCGCGGGGCCATCGGCTTGGTCCAGCCTTCGGTCCGAAGCGCGGCGTAGAGCTCCTCATGCGCCTTGGCGGCGACGCGCAGCGCGGAGACCGGCCAGATCACCATCTTGTAGCCGAGCTGCTGGAAGTGCTCGGCGGTCATGAAGGGGGTCTTGCCGAACTCGGTCATGTTGGCGAGCAGCGGCACCTTCACCTCGGCGGAGAAGCGGGCGAAGGCCTCGGGGTCGCTCAGCGCCTCGGGGAAGATCGCGTCAGCCCCGGCCTCGACGTAGAGCTTGGCCCGGGCGATCGCGCCGTCGAGGCCTTCACGCTCCAGCGCGTCGGTGCGGGCGACGATGTAGAGGTGGCGCCGGGCCTTGCGCGCGGCGGCGACCTTGGCCGCCATGTCGGCCGCGGGGGCAAGCTTCTTGTCGGTCAGGTGGCCGCACTTCTTGGGCAGGATCTGGTCCTCGATCTGCACCGCGCCGGCGCCCGCATCCTCGAACATGCGGACCATGTTCATGACGTTGAGCGCCTCGCCGAAGCCGGTGTCGCCGTCGACCAGCACCGGCAGGCCGCTGCGCCCCGCGACCTGGCGGATGTAGAAGCAGACGTCGTCGATCGTGATCACGCCGAGGTCGGGCAAGCCCATCTGCGCCGACATCGCCGCGCCCGAGAGGTACAGCCCGTCGAACCCCGCCGCCTTGGCCTGCAGCGCCGACAGCCCGTTGTAGGCGCCCGGCAACTGGAAGATCCCCGCCCGCTCGACATTGGCGCGGAAGCGCAGGCCGGCGGGCTCATTGGGCAGGTCGTCGGCGACTAGGTAGGTCATGCTTGCTCCGTCAGTTCAAAGTCGTCTCGCACGAAGCCACAAAGACACGAAGGTGTTCTGCTTGCGGCGAAGCCGGATCCCATTCCAGCGCCGCGTCAAGCGGAGCGTCGCGAAGAGAGGCTGAGCCTGCAGCTCGGCGCAGCACCTTCGTGTCTTTGTGGCTTCGTGCGAAAAATCTCTCCTCAGAACTTCATCGAGAACGGATCGCGCTTGTCGCCCGAAAAGTCGATGAAGACGTTCTTGGTCTGGGTGAATTCGAGGATTCCGGCCTCGCCGCGGACGCGGCCGAAGCCCGAGTTCTTCATGCCGCCGAACGGCGCCTGCGGCGCGGCGACACGGTAGGTGTTGACCCAGACCACGCCGCTCTGGATCGCGCGGGTCATGCGCAGGCAGCGCGAGATGTTCTCGGACCAGACCCCCGAGGCGAGGCCGTATTCGGTGTCGTTGGCGATCTGGATAGCTTCTTCCTCGTCGGTGAAGGGGATGATCGAGAGGACCGGGCCGAAGATCTCCTCGGCGGCGACCTTCATGTCGTTGCGGACGTCGGCGAAGATCGTCGGCTCGACGAAGAAGCCCTTCTCCAGCCCCGGCCCGTCGGCGCGGCCGCCGCCTGCGACCAGCCGGGCGCCGTCGCCCTTGGCGGCCTCGATGAAGGAGAGTATCTTGTTGAACTGCGGCTCGTTGGCCGCCGTGCCCATCTCGGTCTCGGGCAGGCGCGGGTCGCCCAGGACGATCTTGGCGGCGCGCGAGGCGAGGCCTTCGACCATGCGGTCGTAGATCCCGCGCTGGACCAGCAGCCGCGAGCCGGCGATGCAGGTCTGGCCCGTCGCCCCGAAGATCCCGGCCAGCGCGCCGACCAGCGCGCGGTCGAAATCGGCGTCGTCGAAGACGATGTTCGGCGACTTGCCGCCGAGCTCCATCGTCACGGGCTTGAGATTGCCGCCCGCGATCGAGCTGATCGCGCGGCCCACGCCCGGGCTGCCGGTGAAGCTGATCTTGTCGATTTCCGTCGAGCCGGTCAGCGCCGCGCCGACATCGCCCGCGCCGGTCACCACTTGGACCACGCCCGCGGGGAAGCCCGCCTGTTCACAGAGCCTGGCCATCTCCAGCGTGGTGGTGGAGGCGTGCTCGCTCGGCTTGACGATCACGCAGTTGCCCGCAGCCAGCGCGGCGGGGAGCGAATTGGTGAGGATCGCGACCGGCGAGTTCCAGGCGGTCACGCAGGCGACCACGCCGTAGGGCACGCGCACCGCGTAGTCGAAGGTGTCCTTCTGGTCGAGCGGGATCACGTCGCCGTGGAGCTTGTCGGCCCAGGCGGCATAGTAGCGGAAGATCCGCGCCGCATAGCCCATCTGGCTGGAGGTCTCGCGGATCACCTTGCCGTTGTCGGTGGTCTCTAGCAGCGCCATGCGGCCGGCATCGGCGTCGAGCAGGTCGGCAACCTTGTTGAGCAGCTTCGCCCGCTCGCCCGGGGTAGTCTTGGACCACACGGTATCGAAAGCGCGGCGGGCAGCCTGAATCGCCTCCTCCACATCGGCGGCCACGGCCACGGGGACCTGGGCGTGGACTTCCTGATCGTAGGGATTGATCGCGGGCATAGTCGCACCGCCGGTCGCATCGCGCCACTTGCCGTCGATGAAGAGCTGATAGGTGTGAGCCATGATGTCCTTCCTTGCAGGTCCCATTCCCGTCTTGCCCCAAACTGTCAACAGTTGACCATTCGCCGAGCGAATGCCAGGAGCGGGGTATCGCGACAGGCGATACACGATAATGCATTATCTGGAAGCACCGATCATGACCGAACTGTCCGCCGCCCAGCAGATCGCCGCATTTTCAGCCGACTTCCGCCTGAGCGATGTGCCCGCCCCAGTCATCGAACGCGCCAAATTGCATATTCTCGACGGACTCGGCCTGGGCCTGGCCTCGAACGCCTACGACTACGGCAAGAAGGCGGTCGAGGGCGGCATGGCGCTGAGCAGCGGCGGTTCGTGCTCGATCATCGGCCGGCCCGAGCGGATGGAAGTCCGCGACGCGGCGATGGTCAACGGCGTGCTGATCCACGGCCTCGATTTCGACGACACCCACCTCGCCTCGATCATCCACCCGACCTCGACCGCGCTCCCCGTCGCGCTCTCGCTCGGCGAGTCGCTGGGCGCAAGCGGCGCCGAGCTGCTCGCCTCGTTCCTGGCCGGTGCCGAGACCGGCATCCGCATCGGCCTGGCGGTCGACGGGGGCTTCCACCATGTCGGCTACCACGCGACCGGCGTGGTCTCGCACTTCGCCAGCGCGGTGGCGGCCGGCCGCCTGCTCGGCCTGACGGCGGATCAGATCACCGCCGCCCAGGGCATCGCCGGCTCGACCGCCTCGGGCATCCAGGTCTTCCTCGAGGAAGGCGCCTGGACCAAGCGCTTCCATCCCGGCTGGGGCGCCGTCGCCGGGATCACCGCGGCGCAGCTCGCCCGGACCGGCTTCAAGGGCCCGACCCGGCCCTACGAGGGCAAGTTCGGCCTGTTCGCAACGCACATGCACGAGCCCGCCAAGCTGGAGCGGATGACCGCCGACCTCGGCACGGTCTGGCATTTCGGCGAAACCGCGCTCAAGCCCTATCCCGTCTGCCACTTCATCCACGGCTGCGCCGACGCCGCGATCGAGCTGCGCAAGGAAATCGCCGGAGCCGAGATCAAGGCGGTCGACGCCTATCTCGCGCAGCCGACGCTGCACATCATCGCCGAGCCGGCCGAGGCCAAGGAGCGCCCGACCACCGACTACGAGGCCAAGTTCAGCGCCCAGTTCGTGATCGCCTACTGCCTGCTCGAAGGCCGCTTCGGCCTGCCCGACCTGCTGCCCGAGGCCCTGGCCGATCCGGCGGCGCGCGACCTGGCGCTCAGGGTCAAGTGCCACGAGGACCCGGATACCCTGTTTCCGACCTACTTCTCCGGCGGGGTCAAGGTGACGCTGGCCGACGGGCGCGTGCTGGAGAAGCATGTCCGCATCAACAGCGGCGCCGGCGAGCGGGCGATGACCGCCGATGCCGTCGCCGAAAAGTTCCTCGCCTCGGCCAGCCTGGCGATCCCGCAGGCCCGCGCCGAAGCGATCCGCGATGCGGTGCTCGATCTGGAGAACGTGCCGGCGGCGAGCCTGGCGGCGCTGCTGCGGATGGATTGAGAGGCTGCGCGCGAGCTTCGACAAGCTCAGCCTGCCCCTTCGACAAGCTCAGGGTGGGCGGAGGTTGCGTTAAGCCGCACAAACCCAAACCTGCTCGGTCTGAGCTTGTCGACCGCGTCGAGCTTGGCGCAATCCTCCGGAGTCAGGACAGGCAGCGTGTTCGAACGGAACAGCATGCCGCTGCACACCCGGCGTCCATCGGCGGCCGTCGCCCCGCCGAAATCGCGGAAGTTGTTCGCCCCTTCGAGCAGCGAGACCTCACGCAGCGAAGATCACCACCGACCGCGCGATCCGGCCGTCCTTCATCTCGGCGAAGGCCTCGTTGACCTCGCCCAGCCCGATCCGCCGCGAGATCATTGCGTCGAGGTGGAGCTTTCCGGCCATGTAGAAGTCGACCAGCCGGGGCACGTCGACCGGAAAGACGTTCGAGCCCATCAGCGAGCCGCGGAGGGTCTTTTCGCCGAGCAACTGGTAGCCGGGGATCGACACCTTCTGCGTCACCGGGATCATGCCGATCACCGTCGCGGTGCCGCCGCGGCGGAGCATGGCGAAGGCCTGCTCCGCCGTCACCGCCAGGCCCACGGCCTCGATCGCGTGATGCACGCCGCCGCCCGTAAGCTCGCGGACCTGCTTGGCCGCATCACCCGCGGAAGCGTCGACGAAGTCGGTCGCCCCGAACTGGCGGGCGAGCGCTTCCTTTTCCGCGACCATGTCCACCGCCACGATCCGGCCCGCTCCCGCCAGCGCCGCCGCGTTGATCGTCGAGAGGCCGATGCCGCCGCAGCCGACGACCGCGACGGTCTCCCCCGGGCGGACCTGGGCGGTGCGCACGATCGCGCCGTAGCCGGTCACCACCGCGCAGCCGATCAGAGCGGCGCGGTCGAGCGGCATGTCGCGGCGGATCGCGACGCAGGCGTGCTCGTGGATCAGCATCATTTCGGCGAAGGCCGAGAGGTTGAGGAACTGGGCCATCGGCTCGGCGGGGCGGCCGAGGCGTGCGGGGTCCTCGGCGCCGCGCTGCAGCTCGGGCTCGGTGCAGAGGCTGAGGTGGCCGGTCAGGCAATGGTCGCAGTGGCCGCAGAAGGCCGAGAGGCAGGTCACGACATGGTCGCCGACCTTGACCGTGCGGACCTCCGAGCCGACCGCCTCGACCACCCCGGCGCTCTCATGCCCCAATACCGTGGGCAGCGCCGTGGGATAGGAGCCTTCGAGGTAGTGCAGGTCCGAATGGCAGACGCCGGTCGCCGCGGTGCGGATCAGCACTTCGCGCGGGCCGGGCAGGCCGATCGCCACTTCCTCGATCCCCAGCGGCTTGCCCACTTCGCGCAGTACGGCGGCCTTCACTTTCGCTCCTCCCCGGCAGAATCACGCTCGAATCTAGGGGATCGCCCGGCAGGCTTCAATGCGGCCGTCTAAATCGCGGAAGCGGCGGCCGGGTGCCGGCCGGCACCAAGACCGTCATCCCGCAGCT
Organism: Novosphingobium sp.; assembly: GCA_047605105.1. GTDB lineage: Bacteria > Pseudomonadota > Alphaproteobacteria > Sphingomonadales > Sphingomonadaceae > Novosphingobium. The sequence continues at coordinate 28,841 of JASGGH010000005.1, forward strand.
CGCCCTGCCGATGCCCTGGTGCTCTCAGCCCGCACCGCGAAGCCGGCCGCGGCACCGTCCGGGCCACTGCCGCCGACGAGCCTCGCCATTCCCCGCCATCTCCCATTGCAAACAATACCGATTGTTCTAAGCCTCAAGCCGCGCCGTTGACGAAAACCATAGCGATTTATCCGGGCGGCGCGGGGAGCGGCGCATGGTTGGACGAAGCACCAGGATCGGGCATAGGCCGCCGATGGATCAGCACGTCATCGAGATCGCAAGCCCCCAGGAGCGCAAGCCGCGCAGCCGCCACCGCTTCGAGCACAAACGCGAGCGCATACTCGTCGCCGCGACCGATCTGATCAACGAGCACGGGGCCAAGGGCACCACGCTGCTCGACGTGGCGACCGCAGTGGGCCTCAACACCACCAGCGTGACCTATTACTTCAGGCGGAAGGATCAGCTCGCCGCGGCGGTGTTCGAACGGACGCTCGGCCGGCTGGAGGAAATCGTCGCCGAAGCGGGCAAGGCGGACACCCCGCAGGAACGCGTCGCCCGGTTCATTGCCGCCAATGTCGAACTGCGCTCGGCGGTCACGCGCGGCACCGGCCTGCCGCTCGCCAAGCTCTCCGACATGCGCACGCTGGACGATCCGGTCCGCGAACCGCTGGAGAAGCATTTCCAGGCGATCTTCCGCCAGGTCCGCGCCTATTTCGGCCCGCTCGGCAACGCGCAGCACAAGGCCCTGCTCACCGCCCGCACGCATATGCTGATGGAGGCCGCGTTCTGGCTGCCGGTCTGGATCAGCCAGTATTCGCTGGTCGATTTCCCCCGCGTCCAGGCCGAGCTGATCGACATCCTCACCAACGGCATCGCCAAGCCCGACGCCCCGTGGGACCCCCGGATCATCGACCTGGAGGAGGAGGAAGTCCGCGGCGGGACCGAGGGCCCGGAAAGCTTTCTGCGCGTCGCCACCCGCCTCATCAACGAGGCCGGCTACCGCGGCGCCTCGGTGGTGCGGATCGCCGACGAGCTCAACGTCACCAAGGGCAGCTTCTATCACCACCTCGACGCCAAGGACGACCTGGTGCTCGAATGCTTCCGCCGCTCCTACCAGCGCTATTCGCGCATCCTGACGCTGGTGGCCCAGAACGAGCCGAGCGGCTGGCGGCGGATCGAGACGGCGATGGCCACCCTGCTGAACATCCAGTTCTTCGCATCGTGGCCGCTGCTGCGGACCTCGGCGCTGCAGGCCCTGCCCGCGCCGCTGCGGGCCGAAGTCGTGGCGCGCGCCAACCGCACCGCGCTGCGCTTTTCGGGCGCGCTGATCGACGGCATGAAGGACGGCTCGGTGCGCATCGTCGATCCCCTGATCGCCAGCCAGGTCATCACCGCGACGATCAACACCGCCTTCGACCTGCGCAGCTGGGCGTCCAAGCAATCGCCCGACACGGCGATCGCCTACTACGCATCGTCCTTGGTCGAGGGCCTGTTCAACGACCGGATCGCCCAGGCCGCCCCGCGCTAGACTATCCGTGCCGGTCAAGCGAGGGATTTGCGCCAGCAGCGGTCAGCTTGAGGAGAACCCCCGGATGGCCTTGCCCCGGGCGGGCCGCTTCGCTTTTCCCGTCCACTTGCGTGTAAGCGGCACCGGCCCGTTTCAGGGCAACCGAAACCCTTCAGTGCGCGGGACTGGGCGAGGCCGCGGGCTTGTCCTTGGAGACCTTGTCGTGGAGGTCGTTCGCCGCATCCCCGACCGCATCGGCAGCCTTCGCGGCTGCCGTGCTGAGCGCCTCGGCGCCCTTGCTGGCGGCCCGGTCGACCGCCTTGGTGCCGCCCTCGACCGCGTCGCTCGCCGCGGCGGCGGCGTCTTCCTTGGCGGCCTCGACGGTCTTCTGGGCCGCGTCCTCGGTTTTCTGGGAACAAGCGGCCAGGGCCATGGCACCGACGAGCAATACCGAGAAAGGAGCCTTGCGCATGTGTCGTCCTCCACCGCGAGCCGGCGCGACCGACGCGTCTTTGCTCGCGGATACAATAGTCGAGGCGGCGGCCGGTTCCAACCCGGGTCGAGCGAGGCCCAAAAACGCAGCCGCCGATGCACCGATTGCAATTGCCTGGCGCGTGAAGCGGGCACAGATGCGGCGCGGCCCGAGGGCGCCGCCACGCGATACGCTTGAAGCCGCCGCGCCGTCCGCCTACCTGAAGGGCCATGCCCACCAGCCCCCATCGCAGCATCCAGGTCGAAGCCCGTGCGCTCTACGCCGAGGCGGCGGCCTGGATCGAAGGCCACTGGCTGCAGATAGTGATCGCCGCGGCGGCGGCCGTATTCGTCTACCTGCTGCTCAACCTGGTCCGCCGCTGGGGCGCGAAGCTGTGCGAGCGCGGCGGCGGAGCGGGCACCTGGTACGCGATCCTGGGCCGGGCGCTCGCCAAGACGAGCCAGTGGTTCATCGTCCTCGCCGCGGCGCGGCTGGTGCAGAGCTACGCCGATGCGCCCCAGGCGCTGGCCGCGACGATCGTCACGCTGTTCACCATCGCCGCGGTCTTCCAGGGGGTGATCTGGCTGCGCGAGATCGTGTTCGGCGCGATCGAATTGCGCTCCCTGGAGCCCGGCTACCAGGGCCAGGCCCTGACCAGCGCACTCGGGATCATCCGCCTGCTGGTGACGATCGCGCTGTTCGCGATCGCGCTGGTGCTGATCCTGAGCAACCTCGGGGTCAATGTCGCCGGCCTGGTCGCGGGCCTCGGCGTGGGCGGCATCGCGATCGGCCTCGCCGCGCAGGGCATCTTCGCCGACCTCTTCGCGGCTCTGGCAATCCTGTTCGACCGGCCGTTCCGGCTCGGCGATTCCATCTCCTACGACAAGGGCGCGGGCTCGGGCACGGTCGAGGCCATCGGCCTCAAGTCCACCCGGGTGCGCGGCGGCAGCGGCGAGGAGCGGATCATCGCCAACCGCAAGCTGCTCGACTTCGAGATCATCAACACCACCCGGCGGCTGCACAACCGCTTCAAGTTCGACTTCGTGCTGGGTTTCGCCACCCCGCCCGAGGTGGTCCTGCAAGTGCCGGACCTGCTCAGGCAGGCGGTCGAGGGCGAAGGCTGCAAGCTGGTCCACGGCGGCCTGAACGGCTTCGCGCCGAACGGGCTGAGCTACGATGTCGAGTTCGAATCGATCAAGACCGACTTCCCGGCCGAGGCGCGGGACAAGGTCGCCGCTGCGATCCTCCAGCGGTTCCGCGCGCACGGCATCGCCTTCGCCACTCCGGCCCAGGCGCGTGCCAGTTCGGATCAGGCCCGGACCGCCCCGCCCGCCGAAGACGCCTAGTGGGCCAAGGGCATTTGCGGTATGCGCGGGAGCCATGGGGGAACCGCGCGATCAGATGCTGAGCGCCGTCTACGACGAGTTGCGCGCCGCCGCGGCGCGGATGCTGCGGCTCGATGCCCCGGTGCTGACCCTCCAGCCGACCGAGCTCGCCAACGAGGCGGTGCTCAAGATCGTCCAGCTCGAGAAGATGAGCTGGAACGACCGCCGGCACTTCTTCGCCACCGGCGCACGGCTGATGCGCCAGGCGATGCTCGACGCGGTGCGCAGCCGCCGCCGCCGGGCCAAGCGGCAGAGCCCGACCGTGTTCCTCGACGCGAACGACCCCAATCTCGGCGTCGATGTCGAACTGCTCGACGCGGCGCTGCACAAGCTGGAAGGGATTTCGCCCGACCTCGCGCGGATCGTCGAGCTGCGGTTCTTCGTCGGCCTGCCGGTCGATCAGATCGCGGTGGTGCTGGAAGCGTCCGAATCCACGATCAAGCGCCGCTGGCAGGCTGCGCGGCTGTGGCTGGCGAGCGAGCTGGGGCCTGCGTAGGCCCCTCCCCTGCAGCGGAGGGGAAAAGCTCAACGGCAGTGCCGCTTCACCGCGTCCTCCAGCTTGGGCACGTCGGTGCGGATGTCCTTCTCGGCGAGGTCGCCGGTCGCGCGCAGGCCTTCGAGCAGTTCCAGCCCCTCGCGCGCGGCCCCGCAGGCCGCGGTCCGCCCGTCCGTCTTGGCCAGGATATCGGCATGGCTGGCCATGACCACGGCCAGGTCGCGGCGCCGGGTGACGTCCCCCGGCGTCTCGGCCAGGCGCCGGCGGCGCAGGTCGATGCTCTGCTGCGAAGCCTCGGCCGCCTCGCGCGGGCGGCCCAGCAGGCCGAGCAGCAAGGCCTTGTGCCCGAGGAGGATCAGCAGCCGCGTCTCGATCGCCGCGTCGGGCCCGAAGGACAGGGTGCGCTGCATCTCGGCGATGCCGCGCTCGGCTTCGGCCAGGGCCTCGGCCTGGCGCCCGGGGATGTCGCCCAGCGTGCCCGAGATGTTCCAGGCCGCCTCGCCGAGCTTCTCCTCCCACATCAGCGAGGGCGCCTTGGCCAGTTCGGCGCGGATCAGCAGCGCGCTTTCGCGGTAGGGCGGCAGGGCGCCGGGAATGTCGCCGGCATAGTAAATCGCATCGCCGATCCGCGCGAGATAGCTGACCTCGAGCAGCTTGGCGTCGCGGCGCTGGGCCTCGGGCCAGGTGGTGGCGCGCAGCTTGGCGAGGCCGGCGCGCAGGATCGGCAGGGCCTCCCGAGGCCGGTCCGCGGTCGTTAGGTCGAAGCCGCGGCTGCGCTCCAGGATCAGTCCCCCTAGCAGCGCGTCCTTGCGCCCCGGATCGAGCGCCAGGGCGCGGCGGTAGAAGTCCTGGGCCTTGCTCGTCCATTCGGGCCCCTTGGTGCCCGAAGCCAGGGTCCAGCGCGCGATCGCGATGTCGCCCTGCAATGCGAGGGCATCGGCATCGGTGGGCGGCAGCTCGGCCAGGATCGCCTCGGCCCGGTCCAGCGAGCGGGCAGCCGCGTCGGGCCGGCCGAGATTGGCGACGCCCGAGAGGCCCTGGAGCCTGGCCAGGCGGTAATAGCCCCGCGCGGTATCGAGCCGCAGGTCGAGCGGGGCATCGGGCACCGCGCGCAGGCGGTCGAGATAGGTGCCCGCGACATCCGCGATCCGCGCCCGCGCCGCGACGGTGCCGGGGGCGTCGCTCAGCCGGTCGCTGAGCTCGGTGAGCATGAACCGGGCCAGGCCGCGCAGCTCGACGAAACGCTTGTCCGCCTCGGCCCGGGCGCGTTCGGCGCGGACGTAGCTGACGGTGGAGACCACGGCGGTTCCGGCCAGCAGCACCGCGGCCAGGGCGGCCAGGGCCAGCGGCCGCCGATGCCGCCGCGCGAACTTCCCCGCGACATAGCGCCAACCGGCATCGCCGCGCGCCAGGACCGGCTCGGACATGCGGTGGCGGCGCAGGTCGGCGAGCAGTTCGCCCACATCGGCGTAGCGGTTCTCGGGCTGCTCGGCGAGCGCCTTGCCGGCAATGACCGCGAGATCGCCGGTCAACTGGCCCAGCGGCAGCCGGGTTCCCGGCAGATAGTCGGCACCCTCCCCCGGCAAGTCCCACCCCAGCATGCCGAGCAGCAGCACGCCCAATGAGAACACATCGCTGGGAATCGTCGGCGCGACGCCGACGCCGCGTTCGGGGGCGGCATAGCCCTTGGTCAGCGGATAGGGATCGCCGGTCTCCTCGCCGTCGATCTCGACGATCAGCCGGGCGATCCCGAAGTCGAGCAGGTGGACCTGCCCATCGGCGCTCATCAGCACGTTGCTGGGCTTGATGTCGGCGTGGATCACCAGGTTGCGGTGGGCATAGGCGACCGCTTCGCAGACCGCCTCGTAGGCATCAAGCCGCCGGGCTTCGTCGGCGCCGCGCAGCGCCTCGGTGATCGGCAGGCCGTCGACCAGGTCCATCGCCAGCCAGGGCCGCCCGCCCTCCTCGCCCCCGTCGAGAATCCGCACGATTCCCGGGTGCCGCAGCCGGGCGAGGATGCGGCGCTCCTCGGCGAAGCGGGCCTTGGCGCGCTCGCTGGCGAGGTCGCTGCGGATCAGCTTGATCGCAACGGTCTGCTGGAACACCCCGTCGTCGCGCTCGGCCTTGACCACCGCGCCCATCCCGCCGCGGGCGATCTCGCCGGTCACCTTGAACGGCCCGATCCGCTCGGGGATCACGTCGATGACGCTGAGTGGCCGGACGAAGCTCTCGGTCGGGGTCAGGCGGATCGCCGTGCCTTCGAGCGCGAGCAGTTCCTCGACCCGTGCCCTAAGCGCCGCGGCGCCGCCGCAGCGCTCTGCGACGAACTGCGCGCGCGCCGCCGCATCCTCGATCCCGAGGGCCTCCTCGACGACGATCAGGGCTTGGGCATCAATCGACAAGGCGACATTTCTCCAGCAAGCTTTTTCAACCCGTTCGGGCTGAAGAGGCGTCGAAGCCGAAGGCTGAGAAGCCGTCTCGAAGCACCAAGCGCAAGAGTGCTTCGAGACGGGCCTTCAATCTGCGATTTCGGTCCCTCCTCGGCACGAACGGGTGGGGATTGTCTCCAGCTTACTAAGGCGCTCTCGGAAGGCAAAACGGTTCACCGATCGATCTTCACCCCGAGGAAGAACGAGCGCCCGACCGGCGAGACCGGGTAGAACACCGCGTAGTCGGGCTTGCTGTCGGTCACGTTGTTGACCCCGCCGTAGAAGGTGAAGCCCTGCCCCGTCGCGACCGCGAAACGCAGGTCGTGGTTCCAGCGCGCCTTGAAGAACAGGTATTCGGGCGCGGCGATGTCGGGCTGGCCGCGGACCTGGCCGTCGGTGTAGCGGCGGGTCCGCTCGAACCAGTCGAGGCTGTAGCCGAGCGAGACCTTGCCGATGTGGTAGTCGAGATCGAAGCTGGCCTGCCAGCGCGGCGCGTAGGCCCCGCGCCGGTCGTCGCTGACCGGACCGCCGGGGACCGCCGCGAATTGCAGCTTGTCGAGATAACCCACGGTCAGCGCCGCATTCACCCGCCCGCGGGCGTAGCGCAGGCTGGCGTCGAACCCGGCGGTCTCGAAGCGCGAGACGTTCTCCGGCTGGACATCGAACCCGTTCACGAAGCCGGTGCCCGGCGCGCGCGTGACATTCGCGCAATAGACGTTGGCGATCGTCGGCTGATCGACGCAGAGGTTCGCGAGCTGCTGCACCGTGGGCGTGTTGATCGCCCCGTCGAGGCGGATGTCGTACCAATCGAAGCTGAAGCTCAGCCCGGGCAGCGCCTGGGGCGTGAAGGTCAGCCCGGCGGTCCAGGTCCGCGCGGTCTCCTCGCGCAGCGCAGGGTTGCCGCTCGCGGTGCCGAGGATACCGATGCCCGCCTGCGGGTCGGAGGAGGGATTAAAGGCCGCGACCTGCTGCGGGGACAGGCCGGCCTGGCTCAGCAGCGCGGCGCAATTGGCCTGGCGGTACTGGCTGCCGCTATTGAGGTTGAACAGGTCGCAGGGATCGTCGACCGCCAGGAAAGTGCCTGTCGTCGGGCTATAGAGCTCTCCGATGTTCGGCGCGCGGACGGCCCGCGACAGCGTTGCGCGGAAGCGGATGTCGGCGCTCGGCGCGTAAAGCCCGTCGAACTTCCAGGCGAGCGTCGCACCGGTGCTCGAATAGTCCGACACCCGCACCGCCGCACCGAGGCTGAGCAGCCTGGCCCATGGCCGATCCCGCAGCAGCGGCAGGCTGATCTCGGCGAAGGCTTCCTTGACGTCGAACCCGCCCCCGGTCGGCGCGACGGCGGCGGAGTTCAGCAGATAGCCGGTCTCAAGCCAGGGATCGGGGCGAAAGAGGCTGTCCTCGCGGCGGTACTCGGCGCCCACGGCGAAGCGGATCGGCCCGCCGGGCAGCGCCAGCGACGGGCCGAGATCGCCGGTCAGTTGACCGCTGACGACATGCTGGTCGATCCGCGCGGTGCTGACCGCGGTGTAGCGGACCCAGTCGAGCGCCTCCTTGCTGGCGGCGCCGTTCCCCAGCAGGTTCAGCGGCTTGCACTCGCCCGCCCGGAACGAGACCGGCCCCTCGTCCCAGTTGTTGGGGCTGATGACCGTCTCGCCGGGCAGGTTGATCCGGCAGGTGACCTCGCCGTTCGGCCCGACCACGGCATCGAGCGCGGCGTAGTAGCGGTCGCCGATCCGGGCATTGGTTTGCACGAGCTCCGACTGGGTGCGCCCGTAGACGTAGCTCAGCTCGTAGCGCAGGTGGTCGCCGAGCGCGCCGTCGAGGCCGAGGACGCCGCGAAAGGTCTCGCGGGTCGAACCCTTGCCGCGGTGCCCGATGTCGAGGTTGTCGCGCGTCATGTAGGCGCCGTTGGCCGACAGCGCCGGGCCGAAGCGCTGGTTTAGGTGGGCGTTGTCGGGCTCAAGATAGGTGTAAACGTCGAAGCTGGGCTGCCCGAAGGAGAAGGCGGCGTTGCGGACGTACTTGCCCTCGAAGGACAGCCGCAGCGCCGCAGAGACTTCGTAGCGCGCCAGCAGGTTGACCGCGTGGCTCTCCGTCCGGGCGAGGATGTCGCCGTAATATCCCGCGATCGGCGTGCCCGAACCGCCGCGCGTCGCCCCGCCCGATTGGGGCAGATATTGCCCGAGGTCGTAAGGCAGGCCGCTCCCGGTGAAGTCGGGCACGAAGTCCAGGTCGAGATCGATCGCACCGTCGGGCGAGCTGTCGGCCCAGCGCAACTGGTTGGTCGGCTTGCGATCGGGAACGTTGGGATTGTCGCCGTTCTGCCAGAGATCCACCGGATCGCCGACGATGGCGTAATAGAGGTTCGGATCGCCCAGGTAGTCTCGGTTCCGGCTGTCGATCCGGTTCTGCCGGGCATATTCGTAGGCGATAGTGACATTGCCGCGGCCCTGGGCGAAATTGGTCCCCGCGGTCAGCGCGCCGAGCATGCGGTGGCCGTCGCCGGCTTGCGTGATCCCGCTTTCGAGCCGCAGGCGCAGGCCCTCGAAATCGCGCTTGAGCACGAAGTTGACCACGCCCGAGACCCCGTCCGCCCCATAGACCGCCGAAGCGCCGCCGGTCATGACGTCGACCTGCTCGATCAGGTCCGAAGGGATCGAGCCCACGTCCACCGCGGCGCTGTCCGGAATGCCGGCGACGTGGCGCTTGCCGTCGACCAGCACCAGGGTGCGGTCGCGGCCGAGGTTGCGCAGATTGAGCAGGTTCACCCCGACCTCGCCGAAGCCCAGGTCGGGATTGCCGCCGGCGCTGAGCGTGGAGCCTTGCGAGCCGGTCAGGGCGGGGTTGCGGAGCAGCACGTCGGTGACGCTGGTCCGGCCCGACCGCGCGACACTGTCCCCCCGGACGGTCGTGAGCGGGTTGGGGGTCTCGGCCTCGAGCCGGCCGATGCGCGTGCCGGTGACGACGATGATCGCGTCGCCCTCTTCCTCCTCGGCCATGGCGGGCACGGCGTAGCCCGCGGCCAAAGCGACCCCCAACATGCCGCCCCATGTGAAGCCGGGCGCGCGCCTGCCTGCGATTGCCATCGAACAGCCCCCTGTTTGCCGGAGGCTAGCATGGCAGGGGAAGCCGGGAAAGCGCGGCGGAGCGCCTCGGCATCAAGGAGATCGTCCTGGCCGGCGAGCCCACGCACGACCGACTCGCCTCCGGCCGCCCGCTGCTCGCCCTGACCACCTGCGATCCTTTCTGCGGGACCGAATACGGCGGCCCCTGGCGCCGCGTCGCCTGGGCGGAAAGGATCGGCTGAGGCCCGATGGACTGGGCTCCGGAAGATCGCGCCCTCCCGGGCATGCAGTTGCAGCGAAGACGCGGGGGCGCTCGGCTGCTCGAACAGCGACGCAGGGAGGCCAGGCACGTGGAGCAACTGAGCGGTGCAAAAGGACGGGGGAATCCTCCACCCGGAAGCGATGGCGATCTAGCCGAAGAAGCACTTGCATAGCATAGTCCATGGAACAACACGGTCAGGACAGGGAGATCCGGAACATGAGCAGCAAGCGTAAAGGTGCAGCGACTGCGGTTGCATTGATCCTGGGCAGCGCGTTCGCTCCGGCCAGCGCGCAGACCGCGCAGGGGCCGTCCACGGACGCCTACCGGGCTCGCGCGGAGGCGATCCTCGACCAGATGACGACGGAAGAAAAGGCCGGGCAACTCCAGCTGTTCTTCGCGATCGGCGCGCCCAAGGACGTCGACGCCAAGGTCGCCGCAGGTGCCGGGGCGATGCTGTTCGTGACCGATCCCAAGGAGGTCAACCGCCTCCAACGCCTGGCGCTCGAGAAGTCGCGCCTGCACATCCCGTTGCTTTTCGCCTTCGACGTCATCCACGGGCATTCGACGATCTTCCCGGTGCCGATCGGCATGGCGGCCTCGTGGGATCCCGCCCTGGCCGAGCGCAGCCAGGCGGTCGCCGCAGCCGAGGCGAGCAGCATCGGCATCAACTGGACCTTCGGCCCGATGCTCGACATCTCGCGCGATCCGCGCTGGGGGCGGATGGTCGAAGGGCCGGGCGAAGACCCGTTCCTCGCCGGCGCGATGGCCGCGGCCCAGGTCCGCGGCTTCCAGGGCCCCGCGATCGGCACGCCCGGCCGGGTCATTGCCGGGCCGAAGCACTTCGTCGGCTATGGCGCGTCGCTGGGCGGCCGCGACTACGACGAAGCGGAGATTTCGGACGAGCAGCTTCACAACACCTATCTCCCACCGTTCAAGGCGGCGATCGACGCCGGCGCCGGCAACATCATGACCGCCTACATGGCGCTCAACGGCATCCCGGCGACGGGGAACCGCTGGCTGCTCACCGACGTCCTGCGCAAGGAATGGGGCTTCACGGGCTGGACGGTCAGCGACAACAATGCCGTCACTTCGCTACAGGCTCACGGCCTGGCGATCGATTCCGCGGATGCCGCGGTGCGCGCGCTGAATGCCGGGCTCGACATGGAAATGTCCTTCACCAGCGCCTCCTATGCCAACCTGCCCGCAGCAGTCGCGGCAGGCAAAGTGGCGCCGCAGCAGCTCGACGACGCCGTGCGCCGCGTGCTCGAGGTCAAATTGCGGCTCGGGCTGTTCGACAAGCCGTTCGCCGATGAAACCAGGCCGGCCAAGGTCTTGCGCAGCCCCGCCAATCTCGCCGCCGCGCAACAGGCCGCGGAGCGCTCGGCGGTGCTGCTCAAGAATGAAGGCGCCCTGCTCCCGCTCGACCGCAAGAAGGTCAAGTCGATCGCGGTGATCGGGCCGCTCGCGGATTCCCCGCGCGATGCCCTGGGGCCCTGGGTCTTTCCGCAGAACGCCCCGCCGACCCAGAGCATCCTGGCCGGCATCCGCGAGAAGCTGGGCACCGGCGTGCGAGTGTCCTATTCGCCCGGGGTCGCGATGATCCCGCGGCTCTATCCCTCGCCGCTGGCCATGGCGACCGGCACCATCACCCGCCCCGCGCCCAAGGACGACCCCGGCGGCATCGCCGAGGCCGTCGAAGCGGCCAGGAACGCGGACGTCGCGGTGCTGGTCCTCGGCGAAGCGCAGGACATGATCGGCGAGCTGGCCTCGCGCTCGTCGCTCGACCTCCCCGGGCGCCAGCAGGAACTGCTCGACGCCGTGGTCGCGACCGGCAAGCCGGTGGTCGTGCTGCTGATGAACGGCCGGCCGCTCGACCTCAAGGAAACCAAGGCCGGGGCGATCCTCGACATCTGGTATCCCGGCTCGCGCGGGGGCACGGCCACGGCGAACCTGCTGTTCGGCGATGCCACGCCTGGCGGCAAGCTGCCCTTCACCTGGCCGCGCAACGTCGGCCAGGTGCCGCTCTATTACTCGCACCTCACCACCCACAATGCGGCCGGCCAGGACTCGCGCTATTGGAACGAGCCGGGCGCGCCGACCTATCCCTTCGGCCACGGGCTCAGCTATTCGAGCTTCGAATATTCGCCCGTCCGGCTCGACCGGGCCGAGATCGGCCGGAACGACGCCGTGACCGTATCGGTGGACCTCAGGAACACCGGCACCCGCACTGCGGACGAAGTGGCGCAGCTCTACATCCACCAGTCGGGCGGCACCGCCTCGCGCCCGATCCGCGAGCTCAAGGGCTTCACCCGCGTCACGCTGAAGCCCGGCGAAGTTCGGACCCTGACGTTCAGGATCGGTCCGAGCGAGCTGCGCTACTGGAACGCAGCGGCACGCGACTGGGTGATCGACGACGCCAAGGTCGATGTCGCCGTCGGCGGCAGTTCCGCTGCGCCGTTCCAAGCCAGTTTCAAGATAACGGGCAAACCGTGACCGCTTGCACCTCGGCCCGGCTGGCCTCGCCGAGGGCTTCGCGATCAGGCCCGCGCCCATGCCCCCAGACAGGTTGCCATCACCTCAACCAACCATCATGAAGGAGCCGGACTCTACCTCTGACTGGTAACAATCAGGGGAGCACATCACTGCTAGTTGGCGGGCAGCGCCCGACGAAGATGAGCACTATGAGATTGTCATAACCCTCTGATAATTATGAAGATACTCCGTGTTATGCAGTTATCGGCGGGTTTCGGCGGCATTTGGCTGGCCAACGGCAGCCATTTCGGATGTTCGACGGAGTATCTTCCCGCTTCGACCACTGGTTTTCGTCGCTATCCAGCCACGCCCTGGATCTATCCACTCGCCTAAAAGAGTTCGGGCAGACCTTCTTCCCACCTGACCAAGGCGTATTGTTCGATGGCATATGTCAGCCTTATTGAACGGCTTCGACCGGCCAAGACGCTCGCAGGCCGCTATCGCGGTAGGTCGCATAGAGAGCCGAGTAGCGTCCGCCGGCTTCCATCAAACTCTCGTGGGAACCTTGCTCGACGATCGTGCCTTCCTCGATCACGGCGATCCGATCGGCTTCGCGGATCGTGGCCAGGCGGTGGGCGATGATCACCGAGGTTCGCCCTTCGCACACCTTGTTCAGCGCGTGCCGAATCCGCTGCTCGGTACTGACATCGACCGCCGAGGTGGCTTCATCGAGGACCAGGACCGCCGGATCGGCGAGATAGGCTCTGACCAGGCAAACCAGCTGGCGCTGACCCTGGCTGAGCTGACCGCCGAGCGGCCCAACATCCGTCTCGTAACCATGCGGCAGCGATTCCAGGACCTCGTCGGCGCCCAGGATCCGCGCCGCGGTGATCAGCTCGGCATCGCTGCCGTCGGGCCGGGCCAGACGCAAATTGTCCAGCACCGTGCCGCCGAACAAGACGTTGTCCTGAAGCACCACCCCGACCTGACGGCGCAGGCTGGCTTCGGACAGGTCACGGATGTCGTGACCGTCCAGGAGCACAGCCCCCTCGCCCACGTCGTAGAAGCGGGTCAGGAGTTGCACGAGGGTCGACTTGCCGTGGCCGGTGGGACCGACGATCGCCAAGGTCTCGCCGGCCTCGATCCGCAAGTCGAGACCGTGGATGACCGGCTTGCCGGGCAGGTAGCCGAACCGGACATCGCGGAACTCGATCTCGCCGCGGGCACGCTCGAGATCGTGGGCGTCGGGCGCATCGACGATCTCGGGCTCCGTATCGAGCAGCAGGAAGATCCGCTGGGCGCAGGCCGTACCATTGGCGAAGCGCTCGAACAGGTCGTTGAACTCCTGCAACGGAGCCAGGAAGAGGAAGACGTAGAACAGGCTCTGAGTCAGCTGACCCAGGCTGAGCGCGCCCTGCGCCACCTCGCGCCCGCCGATCGCCAGGATCAGGACGAGCCCGGCGGTGGTGAGCAGGCCGGTGTATGGCGCGAACCAGCCCGAGCGACGATTGCCGCGGATCAGCGCCTGGTTGAAGTCGCGCAGCAGCCCGCGATAGACTTGGAGGTTCTCCGCCTCGCGTCCGGCTTGCTTGATCAGGCGGACGCCTGCGACCGTTTCCACGAGATGCGCAGTGAACCGGCTGCGCGCCTCCGCCACCCGGGCCCAGGTGGCTTGCGAGATCCGCTTGAAAAGCGCGGTCGCCGCGATCAGAAGCAGGGTGATCGCGCCGAGTCCGATGAGCAACGGCGGGGCGATCAGCCAGAGCATGACAGCCGAGATCGCGAGGCGCAGGACCGCGGAGAGGAACTCGGGTGGCCCCTGGATCAGCAACGGCTCGAGCGTGTCGACGTCACGATCGGCGCGGGAAATGATCCTTCCCGCCTTGGTCCGGTCGAAATAGCCGACGGAAAGGGTCTGGACATGGGCGAAGACCTGCACGCGCAGATCGTTGAGCACCCGGATCGCGGCCATGCCGGCATTGTACTGCGACAGGCCCCCCAGGCCGAACCGCAGCGCCCAGGTCGTGGCCAGGCCGGCGCAGGCCACGGCAATGATCGGCCAGTGCACGCCGCCGGCCCTCAGGCCCTTGTCGATGACCCAGCCGATCAGCACCGGGCGGGCGAAGATCGCCAGAACCTGGACCAGTTCGATGCCGATCACCGCCGCGATTCGGCCCTTCACCGGTCCAACCAGCGGCAACAGGCGCGCGGTGATGCCCTCGTTCAGGGAGCGCTTGGCGAACTTTTCCTCAAGCTCGATGTCGGACAACGCGCTGTCGCCACGAAAAGCATTCATGTCAGATTCCCATCAGGGCGCGGTACGAGGAATTTTCGCGCGACAGCTGATCGTGCGTACCGCTGGCGACCAGCCGTCCTTGGGCCAGCACCAGGATGCGGTCGGCGGCAAGGATCGTCGACAGCCGGCTCGACACGATCAGCATGGTCACCGGGCGCCCATCCCCTTCGGTGCCTGCGCGTAGGCGGCGCACGTTCTCGATCGCCCGGCGTTCGGTGACCGCATCGAGTGCGCTGGTCGCGTCGTCGAGCACCAGCACGTCTGCATCGGCGAGAAGGCCGCGAGCCAGGCAGATGCGCTGGCGCTGGCCGCCCGACAGAGTGACGCCGCGATCGCCGACTTTGGTCGCGAAGCCTTCCGACAGACGCGCGAAGACTTCGCCAGCTGCGGCCTGGTCGAGTGCCCGGTGCAACTCGTCCTCGCTCGCATCCGGCGCGGCCAGCCGTAGGTTGGCGGCGAGAGTGTCGGAGAACAGGAAGCTTTCCTGAGGCAGCACGTGGACCCGGCGGCGCAGATCCGACAATTCGAGCTCGCGCACGTCGTGCCAGCCAAGTTGGTCCGAGCCAATCTGGACAGCGCCCTGCTCGGCCTCGACCAGGCGCGGCAGTAGGCTGGTCAGGATCGACTTGCCCGATCCGGTCGGGCCGACCAGCGCGACGATCTCGCCGGGGTGGATGGTCAGACAGAGGTCATGGAGCACCAGGCCACCGTCGCCGAGCGGCGAGGCGGAAACATGGTCCAGGCGGATGCCGAGCGGACCATCGGGAAGCCGCGCACGGCCGGGAACGATGCCCGGCTCCGCATCGAGCACTTCCCAGATCCGTCCCGCCGAGCTGCGCGCATCGGCGACCACCTGAAGGAGGCGGCCGATGCCCTCGATCCGCAGCACGAGCGTATTGACCACCAGCATCGCCGCAACCAGCGCGCCAACGCCGAGTTCGCCGCGGCTGATCAGCCAGGCACCATAGCCGAGTACCCAGGCGTGACCCAACGCTATCACCGTCTGCGGCAGCGGCACGCTGCGCGCGGCGTGAAGGATCGCGGCACGGGCCTCGCGGCGAAAGGTATCGACGTGGGCCGCGAAGCGCGAGGTCCGCGCCGCGCCTAGCCCGAAGGCCTTGATCACGCGGACGCCGTTGACCCCTTCGGAGAGGTCCTGGGTGACGGCGTCGTAAGCCGCGCCGATCTTGCGGTCGAGCGCGACCAGGGTGTCGGCCTGGCGCCACAGCAGGGCGATGCCGGTGACGAGCAGCGCCAGCGGCACCAGCCCGAGCAAGGGCGCATACCAGACCAGAACTCCGGCGGAAATCGCGACGACCAGCCCGGTCTCGAACATCTGCCGCCAGAAGTTGATGAGTGCGTCGCGGACCTTGTCGGCGTCACGGGTCATCCGCGTGACCATCTCGCCCACACCGTGACGCCAGTGATAGGCCAGGTCGAGGCGCTGGATCTGGGTCAGGATGCGCTGGCGCAGGATCGTCAGCAATTCCTGGCCGATCGTCAGCGAGAGCAGTTGCGCGAAGTATTGGACCACCGAGCGGCCGAGCGAAATCCCGAGCAGAACCGCCGCCCAGAACCACACGCGGCCATAGTCACCGCCGACGACCAGCTTGCCCGCCCCAGCCTCCTGCACCGCATGACCGACCAGCACCTGCTGGCCGACCAGCGCGACGTTGACAGCGGCAAGCAGCACGGCGGTCAGGGCGAAGCGCCCCGGCATCTCGCCGTAGATCGCCAGGCAGCGCAGCAAGGGGCTGCGGGCGAGCCAGGCCGAGAAGCCTGACCCGCCCTTCAACCGCGCTTCGGACTCTTCGGTGATCGCCAGCATCAAGCCGCCGCCAGCACCCGCTCGCGCGCCGCTTCGAGCGGACGGGCATCGACCCAGTCGTTCACGTCGAAGGTCGCAGGGATGAAGTTCCAGCGATGCAGGAAGTTGGTGAAGTCCTGGATCGCATCGAGCGACTGCTGGACGAGATCGGTCTTGAGCCGGGTTTCGGCGTTCTCGCCGTAGGCCTGGGTCACCCAGTACTCGCTCGAGTTGGTCTCGCGGGCCAGGAAGCGGCGGACCTCCGCGGGATTGCGCTGGGCCCAGGCCTCGGCGCGCAGAACCTGCTCGACGATGGTGACGGCAGCGTCGAAGTGGTGGTCGATCAGGTGCCCGTCGACCGCCAGGGTGCGCGGGGTGCCGTTGTTGGCGCGGACCAGCGGCTCGGGATGGGCGCCGGTGTCGATCACCGTGGCCAGGCCGAACTGATGGGCGATCTGCGAGCCCGAGGCGCCCTTGAGAAAGATCGCATCGACCTCGCCGCGGAGCAGCGCGATCAGTTCGAGGTTGTTGGCGCGGGCGCGGCTGGTCGAGCGGCCGCCCCAGGCCAGCGTGCCGCCGACCTGCTGGGCCTGACCCTCGCTGTAATGGGTCTCGATGTCCTGATCGATGAGTTCGACATCCGAAACTTCCAGACCTTCCAGGCGTAGTGCGTTCTCGAGCCCGCGGATCGCCTGAGCGCGGGAGAAGTCGATCTCGACATTCTTCCAGTTGGGCAGGCCGAAGCGGCGGCCCTTGAGATCCTTGACCGTCTCGATCCCACTTTCCGGGCTGGCGAGGATCAGTTGAGTCTCGTCGGCCCAGGACAGGCCGATCACCTGCGTGTCACGCCCCCGTGCCCGGGCGCTGATCGCCGGGATATTGCCGCCGTGACGGACCGAGTCCTGCAAAGTGTGGCTGAAGTGGCTCTCGCGGGTGGCGAAGTCGTTCGATTCGACGATCGAGCCGAGCTTGGTGCCCTTGGCGCGGAAGGCTTCCTCCAGCCAGCCTTGCTGGATCGCGATGCCGAGGCCGGTCGGGACCGGGCAGCGGGTATACCACAGGGTATCGAGATGTTCGGACATGATGATGCTCCTCAGGCGAGTTCGGTGACGCGGGCGCTCACCGTGTTGGGATTGACGGGACGCGGCAGATTGAGGTGCTCGCGCAGGGTCGTGCCCGCGTATTCGGTGCGGAATATTCCGCGGCGCTGCAGTTCGGGCACGACGAGATCGACGAACTCGTCGAGCGAGCTCGGCAGCAGCGGCGGGATCAGATTGAAGCCGTCGGCGGCGTCGCGCTCGAACCAGTCCTGGAGCTGGTCGGCGATGTCGCTGGGCGTGCCGAGCACCACGCGGTGGCCGCGCACGGCGTTGAAGCGCAGGAACAACTGGCGGATCGTCAGGTTCTCGCGCCGGGCGAGCGCGGTGAGCTGGCGCCAGCGGCCCTTGCCGTTCTCGGGCTCGGGGAGGTCGGGCAGCGGGCCATCGAGCGGATAGGCCGAGACGTCGTGGCCCATCAGGTTGAGGTCGCCCGAGAAGTCGACCTTGTCCTCCAGCGCGCCGAACTTGTCCTGGGCCTCCTGCAAGGACGAGCCGATCGCGAAGGACAGCCCGGGCATGACCTTCAGCGTGTCGGGATCGCGGCCGTACTTGGCCATGCGGCCCTTGACGTCGGCGTAGAAGCTCTGCGCCTCCTCGATGAACTGCGCCGCGGCGTAGATCATCTCGGCGTGCCTGGCGGCAAAGTCGCGGCCGGTGTCGGAATTGCCCGCCTGGGCGAAGACCGGATAGCCCTGCACCGGGCGCGGCATGTCGAGCACGGTATCGGCGTGGTGGTACGGCCCGCGATAATGGACCGGGTGGACCTTGTCGGGATCGAGGTAGAGGCCGCTGGTCCGGTCGGCGCCCTCGAAGGCGTCGTCCTCCCAGCTATCCCACAGCGCCTTGCTGAGCTCGACGAAGTCGTCGGCGCGGGCATAGCGCTCGTCGTGGCTGTAGTGGTCCTCGAGGCCAAAGCTCGCGGCAGCCCCGTCGGCCAGCGAGGAGACGATGTTCCATCCCGTTCGCCCGTTCGAGATGTACTCCAACGAGGCGAAGCGCCGCGCCAGCGAATAAGGCTGCTCGAAATTGGTGTTCACCGTCGCGACCAAGCCGATCCGGCTGGTGATGCTCGCCAGGGCAGCGATCGCGGTCAGCGGCTCGAAGTCGAGAAAGGCGTGGCGCCGCTCGATCCCCTTGGTTCGCGCCCCGCTCTGGCCGACGAAGTCGGCGAAGAACGCCGCGTCGAGCTTGCCGCGCTCGGCGGTGCGCACGAGATCGGCCCAATAGGCGAAGTCGGGCTTGCCCGGCGGCGCCGAATTGGGCTGCCGCCAGGCGCCGGGATGATGCCCATGGCGGGTGAGGAACACCGCCAGGGCCAGTTGCCGCTTGCTCATGACGCTTACTCGGCCGGCTCGGCGACGCGCTCTTCGGCGTAGCGGATAGTCCCGTCGTCCTCGACGCGCGCATCTGGAGGGACGAGCTTGCCCATCTTCCACTGCTGTTCGAGCACGCCCGGGCCGAAGGGCTGCGAGCCGCCCAGCGCCTTGGCGAGGATCTGGAACTGGGCGCCCTCCTCGAGCAGGACAATCTGGTTGGTCAGGTCGCGCAAGCCCTTCCAGCTCCACACCGTCGCGCCGCC
Source organism: Novosphingobium sp. (assembly GCA_047605105.1). Lineage (GTDB taxonomy): Bacteria > Pseudomonadota > Alphaproteobacteria > Sphingomonadales > Sphingomonadaceae > Novosphingobium. The sequence continues at coordinate 47,693 of JASGGH010000005.1, forward strand.
GTTGGCCTCGACGATGCCGGGTACCTCATGGTCCTGTTCGAGTGCGTCGAGGATGAAATCGACCTCGGCCTGGCGGCGGTTGATGTAGACCGGCAGCTTGCTCGAAAAACGGAAGCGGCGGTTGGGCACGTAGAGCAGCGGCAGCTCGGAATGGGCCTGTGAATAGGCGCCGAGATGCGGGGTGTGGACGTGGCTGACCGCCTGGATTTCCGGATGCTGCTTGAACAGCTTCAGGTAGCGCCCGGTGCCGCCCGCGGGATTGGCCCAGAGGTTGTTGCCGTCGAAGTCGATCACCCCGGTGATCGGTGCATCCGGATCGTCGGCCCAGAGGCCCGCATAGTTCAGCGTGACGAGCTTGTCCTCGCCGGGAATGCGCACGCCGTAGAACAGCGTGCCCGATGGCGAGATCGTGCGCGTCTCGCGCAGCAGGCGGAACGCCTTGCGGGCGTCCTGCTCGGCCTGGAGGACGAAAGCGAGGGCTTCGGGGGACAGGGACATTATGGGGTTCTCCTTGAGAGGATCAGGCGGCGATGGGCTGCTGGGCGTTGAAAGCGATGGCGGCTTCGAGTGGGCGCGGGTCGATCCAGTCGGCCAGGGCGAAGTCGGCATCGAGGAAGCCGTGGGTGAAGAGGAACTTCTTCTGGAGGTCGAACAGGGCGAGGCGCTCCGCATCGAGCGTCGGGCGCAGGCCTTCGTGAAGCCTGGCATAAGCCTGGTTCACGGCCTCGGCGCTGCCGGCGGTCTCGAACTCGAGTATCTCGCGGAGGCGCTGCGGCTGTTCGGCGATGTGATCGGCAGCCCGCAGGGTCACCGCGAGGAACCGCACGACGAGATCGAAGTGATTGTCGAGCAGGTCCTGGTGGACCGTGATCGGCCGCGGTGTGCCGTTGTTCACGCGGAATCGCGGGTCCTCCAGCTTGTCGAGATCGACCGCTATGATCAGGCTATGCTCGCGCGCCTGGTCGAGCGCCGCGGCGCCCTTGACGTAGATCGCGTCCACCGTTCCATCGACCAGCGCCGCGAACGGCCAGAGTCCACCGACACCGCGGTCCTGCGCAGGATCGGCATCGCGCGCGCCGCCGCCGACTGTGCGGCGGCGATCCCGGGTCTCGACCAGTTCGACGTCGTCGAGGGTCAGCCCGGCCGACGCCAGCGCGCCCTTGTAGCCGGCCAGCGACATGCCGCGGGCGATCGAGGTGCCGCGCACGTGGCTGGGGCGCGGGTTGTCGTTCCAGCTCGGCAGGGCGAGGCGCTTGCCCTTGAGGTCCACGGCAGAGGCGATGCCGCTGTCAGGCCGAGCCAAGATCAGCTGGCTCTCCTCGATCCAGGTCAGGCCGATCAGCCTGGTCGGCTCGCCCTGGGCGCGGGCGCCGAAGGCCAGCATGTTGCCGCCCTCGCGGATCAGGGTCGGCAGGCGGTGGTCGTAGTGATGGTGGCTGAGTTCATTACGCCCTTCCTGGAGGGTGCGCAGCGCGATGCCATCGGCCTCGAAGGCCTCGGCCAGCCAGCCGAGCTTGTAGGCGATGCCTGTCGCGGTCGGCACGGGGCAGCGGGTGAACCAGATTTCATCGGGTTGGGGCATCGCGATAGTTCCTTCGCAGTGGTCGCGTCAGGAACTTCGCAAGAGGTGTGCCAAGTCAAAAAGTGGCGGATTTCCGAGATATATCGAAATAGGCCAGGGTATTCATTGCGCCAGTTTCACCACAGGCGCTGGTCAATTCTGCACTCAGATCAGGCTGAGGTTCTTCAGGTAGGTGCGCACGACGTTGCGCGTCACACCGAGGGCTTCGGCGGTCTTGATCTGGTTGGAGCCCGAGCGCTGGAACGCTTCGGTCACGGCAGTGGCGACCAGGCGATCGAGCAGTTCCGGCTGCTGCCCCTCGATCAACCGCGAAACCAGCGCCCGGACCTGATCCTCCAGCGCCGCAGTCGGATCGCCGGCGGGTGCCGAACGGCCGACGCGGGCGCCGAGAACCAGATCCGACGCATCGATCCGCCCGTCCTGGCAGACCAGCGTGGCTCGGTGGATCGCGTTCTCGAGCTCGCGGATGTTGCCCGGCCAGGCATAGTTGAACAGCGCCTCCTCCGCCGCCGGGGTCAACTCGAGCCGCCCCGCCTTCAGCCGCTCGCCGAACAGGCCGAGGAAATGCTGGGCCAGCGGCAGGATGTCCGCCGGGCGTTCGCGCAAGGGCAGCAGCGGCAGGGCGACGACCTGAAGCCGGTAGAAGAGGTCGGAGCGGAACGTCCCGGCATCGACGGCCTGCTGGAGATCGACGTTGGTCGCCGAGATGATCCGGATGTCGAGCGGGATCGGCGTGCGCGACCCGAGCCGGACTACCTCGCGCTCCTGCAGGACCCGCAGCAGCTTGACCTGGAGCGAGAGCGGCAGTTCGCCGATCTCGTCGAGAAACAGCGTGCCGCCGTTGGCCGCCTCGAACCACCCAGCACGCGAACCCTGCGCGCCGGTGAAGGCCCCGCGTTCGTAGCCGAACAGCTCGCTTTCAATCAGCGTCTCGTTGAAGGCCCCGCAGTTGACCGCGACGAAAGGCGCACGGGCGCGGTCAGAGCGGTCGTGGACGAAGCGCGCGACGAGTTCCTTGCCCGTGCCCGTCTCACCGACGATCAGGATATTCGCCTCGCTCGGCGCGACCTTGTCGATCAACGGCAGCAAGGCCTTGGACTTGGGATCGCTGAACACCAGCGCCCGGGCGCGCGGCCCTTCGGCGTGATGCTTCTCGCAATCGTAGGTCAGCAGGGTTCGCCCGCCATCGCTGCGGCCAGCGACCACTCCGACTTCGCGGCGTTCGTCCAAACGGCTTTGCGCGCTCATGATTTCTCCTTCCGGAACTGCACCGGCAGGATAGGCGTAAAGAATGTCTACCGAGTCAGTAGAAATTCAATTCACGCCCTAAGCTGGTCTTTGTCAAGCGCTCTCGCGGCGCGGTCTGGCCAGGCGTTCGGCCGCTGCGGCGAGCGGTCGAGGATCGATCCAGGCGGCAACATCGACCGAGGAATCGAGAAAACCCGCCTGATCGAGAAAGGCCGCCTGGACCGCCAGCATGTCGATCCGGTCAGCCGAGAGGTCGGGATGGAGAGCCCGGTGGAAGCCGTCGCGATAGGCGGCATCGACCCCGGCGATGCTCGACCAGGTTTCCTCGGCCAGGATCGGTTTCAGTTCCTCGAGATGCGTTGCGGCCCAATCGGCGGCGCGCAGGGTTTGCTCCAAGAACAGTTCGACCAGGTCGAGGTGATGGTCGAGCATGTGCTGGTGGACTACGATTGGCCGCGGAGTGCCGTTGTTGATCCGCGCGAGCCGGCTCGGATAGGCGTCGAGATCGACCCCCACGACCAGCCCGAGCTCGGCCGCCGCATCGGCCGCTGCGGCGCCTTTCACGTAGACCGCATCCACCTCGCCCGCGGCCAGACGGTCGAGCCCGTGCCAGAAGCGCCGCATGTTCTCGGGTGTCGGGCGCTGGCGCGGCATGACCGGGATGTCGATCAGCCGCGCATCGGCCAGGCTCAGCCCGCCCAGCGACAGCGCATTCCCGATCCCGCGCAGCGCCATGCCGCGGGCGATGGATTCGCCTTTACTTTCGGCGAAGGCCGGCAGGGCGAAGCGCAGGCCCTTGAGGTCTTTCGGTTCCAGCACGCCGCTCTCCGGCCGGACGATGATCGCCTGGCGTTCGTCGATCCAAGTCAGGCCGATCACCCTGGTCGCGGCGCCGCGCGAGCGGGCGGCGAGCGCACCGATGTTGCTACCCTCGCGAAACAGGTGGCGCTGCTGTTCGGCCGGGTCGGCAGCGACGAGGTTGAGCCCGCCTTCGACGATGCGGCGCACCGCAATGCCGTGGCTCGCAAAGGCGTCGGTCATGTAACCGCGGGCATAGGCCACGCCGGTCGCTGCCGGAACGGGGCAGCGCATCATCCAAATCGCGTCCAGACTGTTCGCCACAGGCATCTCGCTCTCCAGGGTCATGGACTAGCGAGTGGCAAGGTCCGTGCCAAGCTAACGCGCGCCGCCAGAACCGCGAACGGACCCTTCCGGTACTGCGCGATACCAAGCAGACGTTGGTGCGATTTGCGCAGCCTGCGCCTGCACCGCGGCGCGAAACCCGCTGCTCTCCGCCAAGTCTCGCAATTGGCACGCCCCATGCAGTGCCATGCCCAATATGCAATGAGCGAGTAGCACCCGTGGCATCCCAAGCACCCGTTTCTCCTTCCGGCGGCATTCTCAAGAACCGCAAGGCCCTCCTGATCGCCCTCGCCGTCCTCGTCGTCGCGGCATTCTTCGTCTGGCGCTCGGCCAAGGGCGGCGAGGCCGGCGCACCCAAAGTGGTCAATGTCGCCTCGATCGCCTCGCCCTATCAGGGCAAGCAGGTGTTCAACGGCCTGACCGGCGTGATCATCCAGCAAGGGTGGCTCAAGGCCGAACTCGCCAAGCGGGGGGTCGAGCTGAACTTCGTGCCGGTGCCCACTGCGGTCGGCGCCCCGCTGATCAACGAAGGCTTTTCCGGGAAGCGGATCGACTTCGCTTCCTACGGCGACTTCCCGGCAGTGATCGCCGCTGCGGGCGGAGTGCCGCTCAAGCTCGTGGCTCCCTTGGGCGGCGGCTCCAACGTCTACCTGGTGGTCCGCAAGGATTCGCCCGCCCGCTCGATCGCCGACCTCAAGGGCAAGAAGATCGCGCTCCACCGCGGCCGTCCATGGGAGCTGCCGTTCTCCCGGCTGGTCGATTCCGCCGGACTGAAGCTCAGCGACTTCACCGTGGTCAACATCAACCCTTCGGCGACCCCCGCCGCGCTCGCTTCGGGCAGCGTCGATGCCACTGTGCTGATGTCCGACGGACTGCTGCTCGAACAGAAGGGCGTCGGCAAGGTCATCTGGTCGACCGCCCAATCGCCCGCCGACTGGAAAATGCGCGCCGAGCTCTTCGCCCGCGGGGACTTCGTCGACCAGAACCCGGAGCTGACCCAGCTGGTGGTCGACGCCTATGTCCGCGCCGCCGCCTGGTCGAGCAAGGACGAGAACCGCGATCAGGTGATCAGGAACTCGTCGCGCGGCTATCTGCCGCCCGAGATCATCGCCAAGGACTATGCCGCGGACGGTTTGGCCTGGCACGAGCGCTTCTCGCCGGTGTTCCATCCCGACGTGAAGGAACACTACCGCGCGGTCGCCGCCTATGCGCTTGAGCGCGGGCTGATCCGCCGGCCGGTCGATGTCGACACGCTGATCGACGATCGCTTCGTCCAGGCCGCGCTGAAAAACCAGAACCTTCAGGCCTACTGGTCGACCGAGCCTGCCCGGCCGCGGCAGGCGCTGGCGGTGAACCCCTGACATGGCCAGCCGACCGCTTCCGTTGACGGCGCCGGTGGAGACGAGCAAGTCGCCCTGGGCTGCCCTCGCCGCGCCGCTATCGCTGCTTGCGCTCTGGCAGCTTGCCTGCATGAGCGGCGTTTTCCCCACACAGGTGCTGGTCCCGCCAAGCGAAGTCGCCCGTTCGCTGTGGCTGATGGCCGGATCGGGCGAACTCGGTCGCCATGTCGGCGACAGTCTCTATCGCCTGGCGTTCGGCTTCACTTTCGGCGCTTTGGCCGGCCTGGTCTTCGGCGCCTCGATCGCCCTGTGGCGCGTCGCCGAAGCGGCCCTGTCGCCGCTGTTCCTGACGCTGTGGCAGGTGCCGGTGATCGCCTTCATCCCGACCCTGGTGATCTTCCTCGGCATCAACGAGACCTTCAAGATCGCCATCGTCGCCCTCGCCGCCTTCTTCCCCATCGCCCTCGCCACCTTCGACGCGGTGCGCGGCGTGCCGAAGTCGTGGTTCGAGGTCGCCAAGGTATACCGCACCCGCCTGCCCGATCTGGTCTGGCGCATCCTGATCCCGGCGACTGTCCCCGGCGTCCTGACAGGACTACGGATCGCCCTGACCCGTGCCTGGATCGTTCTGGTCGCCGCGGAGATCCTCGCCGCCGACAGCGGGATCGGCCAGATGATGGAGATGGGCCGCCAGCTGTTCCAGCTCGACGTCGTGCTCTCGGGTGTCGTCGTCAGCGGCGTGATCGGCTTCGCGCTCGACCGCGGCGCCCGCGCCATCGAAGCCCGCGCCACCAAGTGGAAGACCGCATGACCCGCCTCCTCGCCAAGCCAGGCATCCGTCTCGCGGTCGGCCTGGTCGCCCCCGCCCTGCTCCTCGCCTGGTGGCAGTGGTTCGCCACCTCTGGCAGCGCCAGTGCCGTGGCTCTCGCCCCGCTCGGCACGGTCGGCGCGGCCTTCGTCGAGCTGGTGGAGAACGGCACGATCTTCAGCGACGTCGTCGCGACCCTGACCCGCGCCTTCACCGGTTTCGCCATCGGCGCCAGTTTCGGCGTTGCGGTCGGAACCGCGATGGCTGTCTTTCCGCTGCTCAATCGTACCCTCGGCCCGCTGCTTCATGCCCTCCGCCAGGTGCCGATGATCGGCTGGCTGCCGCTGATCGGGCTGTGGTTCGGCACCGGCGAGGGCTCCGAGCTGATCATGGTCTGCGTCGGCGCCTTCTTCCCGGCCATGCTCAACACCCACGCCGGGGTCGGCAATGTCGAGCAGCGCTATCTCGACGTCGGCGAAGTGTTCCGCTTCACCTTGCCCCAGCGCTTCCTGCGCATCCAGCTGCCCGCCGCCATGCCGCTGATCCTGACCGGGCTGACCCAGGCCTTGGCCTTCGCCTGGATCGGCACGCTCGCCGGCGAGCTTCTGATGGGCGCAGGCGGAGGCCTCGGCGTCACGCTGCAGACCGCGCAGATCCAGCAGCGGCTCGACGTGATCCTAGTGACCGTCGGCATCACCGCGCTGCTCGGCTTCGCCATCAACCAGATCATCGCCCGAGTCCGCCGCGAAGTGCTGCGCTGGCAGCCCGTCTCCATCTGACAGGAGTTCCCCCAATGTCCGCCGAACCCTTCCCCCGTCCGACAGTAGAAGCCTCCACTCCGCTGAAGGGGGAGCTGACGATCAGCGATCTCGACAAGAGCTTCGTCATCGGCGGCCAGCCCCGCCCGGTACTGGAGAACATCAACCTCACCGTCCGCCCCGGCGAGTTCGTCTCGATCGTCGGCGCCTCGGGCTGCGGCAAGTCGACGCTGCTGCGGCTGATCGTCGGCCTCGACAGCGAGTACACCGGCGAGATCCGCCTCGATGGCGAGCGCATCGCCACGACCAGCCTCGACCGCGGGATCATCTTCCAGGACCATCGCCTGTTCCCATGGATGACGCTGGAGGAGAACATCGAGCTCGCCTTGCTCAACACCGACACGCCCAAGGCCCGCCGCGCCGCGATCGTCGCCGAGCATATCGCCCTGGTCGGCCTCACCGGGTTCGAAAAAGCCTATCCGCACCAGCTCTCCGGCGGCATGGCCCAGCGCGCCGCGATCGCCCGCGCCCTGGTGACCGAGCCCAAGGTCCTGCTGCTCGACGAGCCCTTGGGCGCACTCGATGCGTTGACCCGGGTCCACGTCCAGAACGAGCTCCAGCGGATCTGGCTCACCCAGCGCTCGACCATGGTCATGGTCACCCACGACGTCGAGGAGGCGCTCTACCTCGGCGACCGGGTGATCGTGATGTCGCCGCATCCCGGCCGCGTCCGCCGCATCGTCGAGGTCGACCTGCCGCACCCGCGCGATCGCCGCTCGCCGCTGCTCCACCGGCTCAAGGACGAGATCCTCGCGGAGCTCACCGGCGGCGTGGAGGAGCCCGCGAACCTCGTGACCTTCCCCGCGCGGGAGGCCCGCTGATGTCCCGCGAGGCCGATCATCCCGTCGATCCGCTGTTCACCAACCGCTGGTCCCCGCGCAGCTTCACCGGCGAGGAGGTGCCGCTGGGCGTGCTCCACACCGCACTGGAGGCTGCGCGCTGGGCGCCGTCCGCCAGCAACGCCCAGCCCTGGCGCTTCCTGGTCTCGCGCCACGGCGACGAGAACTGGGTACTGTTCACAGCGCTCCTCAACGGCCGCAACGCCCGCTGGGCGAGCAAGGCCTCGGCGCTAGTGCTGATCGCCTCCGAAACGGAAATCGAACGCGGCGGGCAACGCGGCCCGAACAATTCGCACTCGTTCGATGCCGGCGCGGCCTGGGCCAACTTCGCCCACCAGGCGCTGCTGCTCGGCTGGCACACCCACGGTATCGGCGGCTACGACCGCGCGCTCGCCCGCCAGACGCTGAAGATCCCCGAGGGCTTCGCGCTCGAAGCCCTGATCGCCCTGGGCCGCCAGGCCTCGCTCGACAGCCTCGACGAGGATTTCCACGCCCAGGAAAGCCCCAACACCCGCCGGCCATTGAGCGCCAGCGTCTTCGCCGGCGAGTTCGGCGCTCCGGCTTTCGACCTGGCCTTCGCGAAGGAACCCGTATGACCGTCCGCACCTACTGGCTGCTCGATCCCGCCGCCGAGCCGCTCCGCCTCGAACCTTCGGCCCGTCGAGCGAGCCGGATCGTCACCCCGCTGCGCGGCGCCCCGCACACCCGGTTCGACTACTATGCCCAGATCGCCGAGGCCGCGGCGCAGACGCACTTCGACGGGGTCTTCGTTGCCCACCGGGCAGACGCGGACGAGAGCCGTATTGTGGCCGCAAGCCTCGCCCGCGAAACCCGTGGGCTTAGCTTCGTCGCCGAGTTTCCCGCTTCGGTCGGCTCGGCGGTCTATGCCGCCAAGCAGGCGACCACCTTCCAGCGGGGCAGCCACGAGCGCTTTGCCTGGGCCGTGGCCCCCGATGCGGAAGCCAAAGCCCGTGCCCGGGACGGCGACCACGTGCCCGAGGACCAGCTCGGCCGCCGCCTCGACGAATTCCTGACCGTCGCCCGCGGCGTCCACACCCAGCGGCCGTTCTCGTTCAAGGGCGAGCACTTCGAAGTCCTGAACGGCGGCTTCGAGGAACCCCTGAACCGCGTGGCCTTCCCCACCGTGTTCCTCCAGGGCGAGAGCGAGGAGGCGCTCGACCTCTCGGCCCGGCATGGCGACGTCCACCTGTTCCGCCCCTCCGACCGGCTGGGCGCACTGATCGAGGGGCTCGACGCCCTGGCCAAGCAGGCCGACCGCCAAGTCGAGTTCGGCCTGATCCAGCCCATCCTCGCCCGCGAGACCGAAGAGGAGGCCCGCCTCGACGCCAACCGCGGAGGTCGCGCCCCCGGCACCCTGGTCGGGTCCTACGATGCGGTCGCCGCCCGCCTGGCCGAGTTCGCCGGGCTCGGCATCACTCACTTCGTGCTTTCGGCCGAGCCGCAGGTCGAGGAGGCCTACCGCGTCGGCCAGCACGTCCTGCCGCGCCTCCGCGCTCTGCTCTCGCCCATCCACGCCGCCGCCTGAAAGGAGCCGCCAAATGACCATCGACTTCCACTGGCGCCTGCCGACCCACGGCTGCCATTCCTCGATCCACCGCGGCAACTACGACCGCGGCGACTGGTCGCCGCTTGGGCCTGAGAACCTCGCCCCGGGCCTGGACCGCGACGGCGCGGACGACGGCTTCACCTACATCGACCACCTCGCCCAGATCGCCAAGGCGGCCGAGAGCGCAGGCTTCCAGGGCGGGCTGATCCCCTCGTTCCCCGGCACCGACGACCCTTGGACGATCTCCTCGCTGCTGGCGCGCGAGACCAGGACCTTCCGCTTCATGATCGCCTTCCAGCCCGGCTTCGGCAATCCGGTCCACACCGCCCACGCCGCGGCCAGCCTGCAGCGGGCGACCGGCGGCCGGCTGCTGTTCAACATCATCACCGGCGGCGGCGGACCGGCGCAGCTATGGTGGGGGGACTCCTTCGCCCACGACGATCGCTACGGCCGCACCGATGAATGGCTCGATGTGTTCAAGGGCGTCTGGTCAGGTCAGGGTTTCAACTACCAGAGCCGGTTCTACCAGGTCGAGGACGGCGGCCTGCCTCCGCTCCTCGCTGCCGAGGAGTACCCCGAGATGTGGTTCTCCGGCTCGTCCGAGGCCGCGCTGAAAGTCGCCTCGAACCACGCCGACTACTACCTCTCCTGGCTCGAGCCCTTCGAGCAGCTGTTCGACAAGTTCGCCCGGGTAAAGGACCAGACCGCCGCGCTCGGCCGCCAGCAGAAGTGCGCGATCCGCGTCGATCTAGTGGCCCGCAAGACCGAGGAAGAAGCCTGGCGCGACATCCGCCTGGGCTTCGAGAACGTCAGCGACGAGACCCGCGCCCGCTGGCGGGGCCAGGCCACGGACTCGGTCGGCGCGAGCCGCCAGGCGGCCCTGCGCCCAACCGAGGCGCAGCGCTGGGACGACCTCATCCTGGCCCCCAACCTGTGGGGCGGCTTCAACCTGCTCCGCGGCGGCCCGGCGCTGGGCATCGTCGGCTCCTACGAACAGTGCGCCGCCAAGCTCGACGAACTGATCCAGGGCGGCGCCGACGGGTTCATCCTGGCGGGGACACCCCACCTGGAAGAGGCCTACCGCGTCGGCGAGGAAGTCTTGCCGCTGCTCGGGCGGTCGGCTCCGGCCCTGCTGGAGGCGGCGGAGTAGCTCCACCCTAGCTGTTTGGTCCCGGGATTTGCTGGTGGATTATTCAGCCAGGAATGGAAGGATGCACTATGGGCCAGGTTCTCCACGGGAGCGCCCGCACGACAGCGGCAGTCCGTCGAGCAATACAAGATAGTCAGGAGAGCTTGAGGGTTCTCGCCAGTCGCCACGGGATCAACCCGAAGACGGTGGCTAAGTGGCGCCAGCGCCGATCGCTTGTCGATCACAAGACCGGGCCGAAGGACCCTCGATCGACGGTGCTGTCGATCGAGGAAGAGGCGATCATCGTCGCTTTTCGCCGGCATACTCTGCTTCCACTGGACGACTGCCTTTCACGCCGCTGGGTGGTGGAGCGCACCTTGGCTTGGCTCAGCCGAAATCGCCGCATCGCCAAGGACTTTGAACAAACCATCGCATCTGCCTGCACTGGCGCCTGAGCAGGGCGATGGTGAGGTTCTTCTCCAGTTCTTGAGCGCGGGGCGATCGCGCACCAGGCCGTCACGGGCGTTGACGAGTTCGGCGAGCAGCGCCTGGCTCCGGCTTGCTGCCGGCCGCACCGGCGGTTGCAGCGTGACAGCCAGCCGATGCCATCGCCGAGTGTGACGACTGGGGGCTACGGTTGGGCTGAAATATTCGTGAAATCTTTGCGAAAAGCCCGGCCGGTAGCTCACATGCAAGTCGCTCTGGAGCGCGGCTGTCGATAGAGCAGGAAACAGGACGATGCCTCAGGCGCATGTTCAACGATCGACCAACCGTGTCACGCGGGACAGAGACGTCATCGTCCAGCAGAGGGCGCGGAAGACCGTTCGCTATCAACGATGCGTGGATGGGATGCATAGACCCGAAGGGCGCCACGCGGATACCTACCTTCCCGACATCGAACGAGCGACCTGCAGGGATTGTGGCTGTCGCCTGAGGCGCACGCTCGCCTCCCGGCACTGGACCTTCTCAGGCCAGATGGGGTGAGTGCAATGACCGGCAAAGCCAGGCTGTCCGGATCGCGCCCAGCATGCCGTTTGCTGCTGATGGGACTGCTGGCCGTTTCAACCGGCCCGGTGCTCGCGCAACCGGGTATGTGGGGCGGACCGGGCTGGGGCCCGCGCGGTGGCGCCGGATGGGGCGAGCCGCGGCCCGCTGCGTCACGCGATTCGCGCGAAGGACGGGTGCTGGTCGAACAGTTCACCGCTGAGGGCGCGGCGGGGCAACTCGGCCAGGGTAAGGTCACTGTCGCGGTGATGCCGGGCACGACGGCGGACACAAGCGATCAGGCCACCTATGAAGCGGCCGTCATCGATCAACTGGTCAAGGCCGGCTACAACACGCTTTCCGCAGATCCGGACCACGGACAGGTCGCCGAAATCCGGATCGTTCGCGACGTCGTGGTTCCTGAAGAGACGAAGCGTAGTCCCGTCAGCGGATCGATGGCCGTGGGCGTATCCAATCGCGGCTCGATGACGGCGATGGCCGTGAATGTCGATCTGACCAAGCCGAAGAAGGCCCTGATATCGACCCGTCTAGAGGCCCGGCTGCGAGACCGCGTCTCGGGCAAGCTTCTGTGGGAGGCGCGCGCGAGCATCGTCACGCGCGAGGGTGACAGCCATTGGGGTGAGCAGGCGATTTCCAATCGCCTGGCGGGTGCCCTGTTCGAGAAATTGCCCGCCGCCCGTTCGAGGGCGGGCTGAGCGGCCCTGCCGTCCGGGCAAGATCGCCCGCGAAAGACTTTTATCATCGGCCTCTTCCTGGCCGATGCCAATGCAAAGGAGCCTCTATGCTGAAAACCCTTCTCCCGCTGGCGACCGCCGCTTTCCTGGTTTCCCTGCCGGGAGCGGCGGCGGCGCAGGCCGGCACGCAAAACCGGAACGCTCCGGCGGCTCATCAGCAGCCGAAGAAAGCCGCGGAGCCCAATTACGGCAGCTGGAACAACGGCTGGGGCGCACGGCCGCCAGCACCACCCAGGCACTGGACCAGGACCGGCGACTGGTATCGCCATGTCCGCGCCTGCCAGCAGCGCTACCGCTCCTACAATCCGCGCACGGATACCTATCGCGCCAATAACGGGCAGAATCGCCGCTGCACCCTTTGATGAGCTGTTAGAGGGCCATTTCGCTCGTAGCGGCGGGATGGCCCTTTTTACATGATTTCAAACCCAGGATCACACATGGGCAGGTTCGCTTTGTGTCTTGCGGCGCTGCTGCTACCGACTGCCGCGCTGGCGCAAGGCGGGCCTCCCGGTGGGGGCGGTCCGGGCGGCGGCGGGCCGCCGGGCGGTGGCCGGGGCGGCATGGGCCGGCCGCAGCCAATCAAACCCCTAAAGTTCGAGAAGCTGGAAAAGGCGGTCCGGGCGATGTTCCAGGCGGCCGATACGGACCGGGACGGTTTCATCACCATTTCCGAACTCCAGAAGATCGTTGAGGGCCGGCGCGACGCCGTCATCCAGGCGCGCTTCCAGAGGATCGATGCCGATCGGAACGGCATGATCGACCACTCGGAATTCCTCACCTGGCAAAGGTCGCTGGGCTCAGCCGTCATGGAGGAACCTGAGCCCCTGACGCGCAATGGCGGCCTCGTTCCGGACAGTATCGAGCCCGTGCTGGGCGACAGCATGGAAGACGGGCTGCTCAGGCGACTGATCGAGCCGCTCAATGCCGTGATGCTCGCCAATGCCAATACCAATTACGATACGGGCGTGACCTTCGAGGAACTGCTCGCCTGGCAGCGCAAGCGGTTCGACAAGGCGGATAGCGACCGGAACGGCGAATTGTCGATGGAAGAGCTGCGCCCGCTTGGGCCGCAGGGCGGCGAGCGTGGCCCGGGACCCGGTGGACAGCGCGGACCCTTGCGGCCCGGCGGCGCCCCGTCGGACTGATCGATCTGCAGATGCGGGATTCCGGCGCGGGATGCCGCCAGGTCTTTTCTTCGATGCGGGGTTCGCATCGTCTGTGTTGCGCCTATGAACAAGCATGGCGAATACCAGGGCTGAAACAATGTCATCTACCAACGCTTCCCTATCTCGTCGCGCACTGCTGGAAGGCGCGGGAACATCGCTTCTCTTCGTGCCACTCGGCGCGATCGCGGGCTGCACCGCGGCGCTGCCGTCGGGACATGGCGCGACCGGCGGTTCTTGGGCCACTGGAGGAACGCGGGCGATCGGCGCTAGCGCGCGGTTTCCCGATCCCTTTACGTCCGATCTGTCCCAGGCCTGCCGGCTGACCTGCATGACGACCATCGGCCCGTGCCATACGGTCTCTCCGGAGCGCGGTGATCTGAGCGACGGATGGGACGGCTTGCCGCTGCGTCTGGCGCTGCGCGTGGTCGATTCCGCCTGCAAGCCGGTCGAAGGCGCGATCGTCGAGCTTTGGCACACGAACTATACCGGCGGTTATTCCGGCGAGATCGTCGCCATGTGCAACAACAACCGGGATGATCTCGCCAAGGGCTTCTTCCGCGGCTATCAGCGCAGCGATGCCAGCGGCATCGTTCACTTCGATAGCTGCTATCCCGGCTGGTACAGGGGCCGGGCGGTGCATATCCATCTGCGGGTGATGATGGGCGACTATCTGGCCGATGACCGCGCGCCGTCCAGCGTGACGACACAGCTTTTGTTCACTGATGCATTGAACGAAGAGATATTTTCCTCGCACCCGCTCTACCGACCCTTCGGTCAGCCGGACACGACGCTCGCCAGCGACAATGTAGTGGGCGGTGAAAGTGATTTCGCGCCTTATTTGTTCGAGGTCCGGCGCATGCCGGATGGGGTCGTGTTCGCATCCAAAACCCTCATCGTCCGTCAATCGGACGAGGAAGCTGTCTGTCAGGCGCGAGGGGCCGGCGGTCCCGGAGGCCCTCCCGGGGGCCCGGAGCGCCGCGGGCCTCCGCCTGAAGGTTTCGGGAGCCCCCAAGGCGATCGCCCACGCGACCGATAGGCGTTCAGAACTGGAGGCGCAGGCCGACCGATACGGTCGTTCCGTCGCCGGTAACCGCGCCGAAAGTCCGCTGCGCCTGTGTGTCGAGCCAGAGCTTGCGGTTAAGGCGGAAGGTGCCTGAGACGCCAAGCTCCTGCCAGCTGTCAGGCGTCGGGTCCGCTACCGCATTCTGGTTCGGCGGAATGCCATCGAGGTGCCATGACGTGGAGCCATTGGTGCTTTCATAGTGGGCGAGCGAGAGGCCCACGAAATGCTGTTGCTCCTTGCCGAGCGTGTAATCGAGCCGCGCCGCGGCATTGGCGGTCAAGGATCGTTCGGGCAGTTCAAAATCCATGGCCTGCCCGTTTCCGAAGTCGATGCGGTGGTGCAGCGAGCGCGTCTCGGCATATTGAAGCCCGAGCGTCGGCGTCACATAGAGACGCGGCGCGGGACGGAAGATACGGCCTGCGCGCAGGCCCAGCGCCCAGTAATCCGATCCACCGCCGACCTGCGACGCGCGGTGGCCTGCGGACGTTTCGACATCGCCATAGTTCTGTCTTCCATAGCTCGCGAATCCGTCGATAACCCAGCCGTTCCAGTTGCCGCCCGCGCCGATCGAACCGACGATATAGGTCGATGGAAGCGCCGCATCGATCTGCCGGATCGTGCTGCGGTAGGCGGTCAACGCGCCGCGTAGATAGGTCCGCCCCTTGTAGCGAGTCAGTGACAGGACTGCATAGGGACTGTCGGGACCGTCATCGCGCTCAAGGTAGCCGCCCGAGGCCCCCGCCACCCAGATCGCCTTCTGCTCGGCGATGGGAGTTGCCTCGACTTCGGGCGCGTCGGGTTCGGCATGGATTTCATCCGCGGGTTGCGCGAGGACGGGCCGCGAGCAGAGCGCGGCCAGCAGCACGAGCATGGAGATAGATCGCATCAGGCCGCCTTGCGCAGCCCGTCGACGTAGAGCGAAGGCAGGACGAGGCTGGCGACGAACCCCTCCTCGCGCTGCTCCAGCTGCACATCGCCGCCATGCGCCCGGGCGATCGAACGGCAGACCGCGAGGCCGAGGCCGCTGCCGGGCTTCTCCGATTCCCGTGCTTCCTCGCAGCGGAAGAAGGGCTCGAACGCCCGCTCGCGTTCATCCTCCGGAATGCCTGGGCCGTCATCGATCACTTCGGCAACTGCCACATCGCCCTGAACGGCGACGCGAACGCGCGGATGTCCGCCGTATTTCACGGCGTTTTCCAGGAGGTTCGCGAACAGGCGCCGGATTCCGATGGGATCGACTTCGACAGGAATCTGGCCCGATGCTTCAAGCTGGATATCGTTTCCGGTGAGGCGCGCATTGTTGACGGTGCTTTCCACCAGTGCAGTCAGATCGACCCGCTCGCGCGGTCCCGGCGTGGACGCATCACGGATGAAGGCGATGACTTGGCTGATCATCAGTTCCATCTCATCGACCTCGGCCAGCAGATCCCCGCGCTGGTCGTCGGGCACGTCCTCGAGCCGGAAGCGCAGCCGCGTGAGTGGCGTGCGCAGATCGTGGCTGATCGCTCCAACCATCGCGGTGCGATCGTCGACAAAGGCGCGCAGCCGGTTGCGCATCTGGTTGAAGGCACGGGCCGCGCGGCCGATCTCGGCCGGTCCCGACAGGGGCATGACCGTTGCCGAAGGGTCGCGGCCCAGGGTCTCGGCGGCATGGGCGAAGCCTTCGAGCGGCTTCACGATGCGTCGGGCGAATAACCAGACGAGCGGGGTGACAATCAACAAGGAGAGCGCGAACCAGAGCATGACCCGCTTCTGCCAGCGATTGGGGAAAGGCTCGGCCTTGGGCGCGACCGCGATCCAGCTGCCATCGGCCTGCCGTATCGCCGCGATAAAATCCCCTTCGATGAACGGCGGCGTCGTGAAGGACAGGATGCTCTTCGTTTCGCGGAAAGGAATGGGCTGAGGCGTTTCGGACGACGGTGTGGGGCCTGCGGCACCTCTCCCCGTCACCGCTGGGCTGATTGACGGAACCGCGATGCCGGCATCGGGCGCCGCCGCAGGCCGGGTAAGTGCGGGTACGACAGGCGTCGGCATCCGGGCCGTGGGTCGGGGTTGCGGGACGGCCTGGGGCATGCGCAGAGACGATCCGCCAAGCGGGGGCGACGCCAATTGTGATGCGGGCGGCGCTGCCGGAGACAGACCAGCTCCAGGCTGCGTGACTGTCGCAGGTGGTGGGCTACCGGAGATCGCGGGCTGCCCTGCGGCGGGCGGTGCGCCACCACCCGACACTTGCGCGGAGGTGCTATCCGGCGGAGTTCCCTGGGGTCCGGTTCCGGGGGCATTTCCGCCGGCCGTACCGCCACCCGGCAATCCGCCTGGAGCACCACCACCGAGGGGCGGACCGCCACCAAGTGGCCCTCCACCGGGGAATCCACCACCCGGGAAGCCGCCACCCGGCATGCCGCCCGGCGGTGGGCCGCCGGGGCCTGCCTGGGCATGGGCGGCGCCGACAAAGCTCTCCCAGATGGCCAGACTCCCTGCCTGTGCTTCGCCGGATGTTGCGCTCAGTCTCGCGGAAGGCTGATTTACAGGTACGGCCGTGCCGCCGACAGGTAGCTGCGTATAGAAGGCGAGCACGACATCGCGCGTTGGCCGGTTCACGCGTTTGGCCAGGGCCTCGCGCGAAGTTTCGGAGACCAGCCAGCCCGGCTGGCTGATGTCTGGCGGTCCCGCCATGCGCCGACGGTCGAGGGTATCGTCATCGGCCTGCCCCAGCAGGCTGGTCGCGACGGCATCGAGATCCCAGCGCTGGACGGACGCGGGCGGGATCAGAATGGTGAGCGCGAGCGTCACGAGTTGCGCGACGATCAGCGCGCCGCCGATGAGGCCCAGCAGTTGCAACCCGAGCGGAAGCGCCAACTGCCGTCGGGAAGAAGAGACAGGCATGCGAGGATATTTGCCATGACGGGGCAATAAAATCGATTCCTCATTCGATGGCGCGGTCAGCCAGTTCTCGGCTTTCCCGAATATCGACGATGCTGCGCGCACCGTTTCTGCGTCCAAGCTGAACGACCACGTCGATGACTGAGCGGGCATAGGCGAGGATATCCTGACGCGAGAGGCCGATACCGGCTTGCAGCGCCATCAGGGCGAGCTGATCGAGCGCCCCGGCGCAGCTGTTGGCATGGATGGTGGAGAAGGAACCGGGATGCCCGGTGTTGATCGCGCGCAGGAAGGTGATCGCCTCCTTGCCGCGCAGTTCGCCCAGCACGATCCGGTCGGGGCGCAGCCTGAGACTCGCCTGGAGCAGGTCGTCGGTCGTGACCCGCGCCTCGCCCATCTCGCCGCGCACCGCGACGAGTCCGAGCGCGTTCGGCATCGCGACGCGGATTTCCGGCGTGTCCTCGACGAGGATCACGCGCTCGGTCACCTCGACCTCGCGCAGGAGCGCGTTGAGGAAGGTAGTCTTGCCGCTCGACGTGCCGCCGGCGATGAGGATGGTGCGGCGGCGGCCGACCTGCTCGATGAGCCATCCAAGCGGATCGCTCGCTCGGTCGGCCACGATACCCGTTTCCGCTTCGCTCAAGCTGCCCTGCGGACGCCAAGCGCTGAGCGGAACGTCGAGCAGGCGGTGGCGGCGGATCGACAACGCCCAGTGCTTGCGGGTGGCGGGCGGCGCGACGAACTGGATGCGCGCGCCATCCGGCAATGTCGCGGCGAGCAGCGGCTGTTCGCGGCTGATGCCCTGGCAGGTGACGCGCGCGACCTGTTCGGCCAGACGCTTCAGGAGCCGGTCGTCGATTTCGGCGATGTCGTGCTGCTCCATGACCGGCTGGCCTGCCGTTTCAACCCAGACTTCACCGGGGCGATTGACGAGAATCTCGGAGACGTCAGCGCGTTCGAGGAACGGCCGGAATGGTTCCAGATAGGCCGAGAGGTAGATGTCCTCGCCCGTTTCCGCTTCGACGACGCCGGTCTGGGTGCCGACGAGGGCGAGGTTCATTGCCCGACTCCCGAAAAATCGAGATCACGCGCGGTGAACACGCGGATGGGCTGGCCTTGCGCGACACGGATGGTCGGCGGGATCTGCCCGTCGCGTTGCACGGCGGCCGAGGCCGCGCTGGTGCCTGCGCTGCTGATGACAAGCGACGCGCCGCTGGAGGCGATGGCGCCGAGTCCACCGATGACGGAAAGCAGCGATGCCGCGCCGAAGCGCTTGAAGAAATGGCTGTTGACCTCGCCCGAAAGCCCCGAACGCCCACTATATTCGACTGCGGGAGAGGCGAGCGCCACCGACACGCCGTCGGGCCGGATGAGCCGCGTCCACATTACATAGGCACGGGTCTGGCCCGCTGTGAGCCCGCTCTTGTACTGCCCGATGAGACGCGAGGAACGAGGCACGAGCACGCGCTTGCCGTCGAAGGAGCGCACGTCCTCGCTCACGACTGCGCGGACATAGCCGGGCAGGTCGCTGTCGATGGCGGTTTCGAGGATGGCGGGGATCAGGGTCCCTTGCGTAACGGTGTTGGTGGGATCGGCAAGTCGTGTCGCGCTTGCCGTCTCCACACCAACACCGCCGAGGCGCGACCCGAAGGCCTCGGTGTCACTGAGCCCGGCCGTCGAGACGGCTGGCCCAGGTCCCGCCGCTTTCGCGGTGGAAGTGTGCACGTCGACTTGATCCTGGGCCGATGTGTCGTAAACCATGACCGGAGACGCCCCGAGATGGGCGGCCGGCTGCAGCGCCGGCTTGTCCAGCATCGCGAGGGGCGCCGGTGCTGGTGCGGGCGCTTCCACGGGTTTGGGCTGCGCCGGAATGTCCGTGAGCGCCTGCGCGGGGAGGGTAGGGGGAACCTCGGCGACCTTTTGCCGGGGCTCCTGTTCCTGCTTGCCGCCGGTGGACAGGCCCACGAAGGTGAGCGCGCCCAATGCCAGCGCGATAGCGCCGCCGAGCATCAGACCTCCACGATCACGCCGCCGTGTGTCGCCAGCGACCACCGGGAAGGCGTTGCGGCTCGCGGCCTCCAGCGCTTCCTCGGAGAGTGCGCGGCGCGGATCCTCGTCGAACAGCGGAAATTTTTCGAAGCTCAGATCACCCATGATCGGTCACCTTGTCTGGGCGAGCAGGCTCGCCTCGGCGGGAGCGGTCCGGCTCGTCTCGATCGTGGCGACATCGGCGCCCGAGCGGAGAACCAGCCGGTTGTGGAAGCCCTCGACCACGAGATACTGGCCGTCGGCGGTGAAATTGACCGGTCCTTCGGTCTTGCCGTCGGGGCCGATCGAGAGCACGGCGGGGAGCGCGCGGCCCTGCGCCCAGGCGAGATAGACCGACTTGCCGTCGTCGAAGACGCGCTCGGGATAGAGCTTGCGCGTGCCCTTCATGGTCCAGGCGAAATTGAGATCGTTGACCGGCAGATCCCTGGTCTGGACCGCCGGGATCAGCGGGAGGGTCGCGGCCTCAGGCGGCAATGCCGGCGGCGCGCTCAGATCCTCGGCATAGGTGAAGCGCAGCAGATAGACCGGCGT
>JASGGH010000006.1:0-66094 GCA_047605105.1 Novosphingobium sp.
TTTCCTACAGCCCCCAACCCGGCATAGCTGCTTCACCTCCAGCCATGGAGGCGATCCCGCATGACCCGGAAATTCACCCAGGCGCGCAAGAATGCGTTTCTCGCTGCGCTGCGCGCTAGCGGCAATCAGACGCTCTCGGCCGAACGGGCCAAGGTTTCGCGCTCGTGGGTGCAGCTGCATCGCACGGCCGAGCCGGAGTTCGATGCGGCCTGCCGGGAGGCGATCGGGCAGGCGGCCATGGGGCAGGCTCGGGCCCTTCGACAAGCTCAGGATGAGCGGGGGAGCGTGGCGGCGGATAGCGTGACCAGTCCGCCCGCCAGGTGGCGCTTCATGGACGGCGCGGAACTGGTCGTGCGGGGGACGGGCGGCTCGGCTCGGGCCAATGGCGATTCCGTCGTCCCGCCCGAACGAGCCCGGCCGCAGATCGCGCGGGCGCGGGTACGGCAGTGGTCGCCGCGCGCCGAGGAGCGCTTCCTGGAGGCGCTGGCGGCGACCTGCAATGTCAAGGCGGCCTGCGCCGAGGCGGGGCTCAGCGCCGCCTCGGCCTACAACCACCGCCAGCGCTGGCCGGCCTTCGCGCGGCGCTGGGACGAGGCGGTCAAGCTGGGCTATACGCTGATCGAGTGCGCGCTGATCGAGGCGGCGGGGAACTTCTTCTCGGGCGACGAGCCGGTGGCGCCTGGCCCGGCCGGCGTGGTGCGCGAGATGACCACGGCTCAGGCGATCCACCTGCTGCACATGCACAAGCATCGGGTCCACCGCGCGGGCAAGCGTCCGGGACTGCGGCCGCGCGAGCCCGACATCGAAGAGGTGCGCGCGAGCATTCTGCGCAAGATCGCGGCGATCGAGCGCCACCAGGCGTTGTCGGGTGCGGCAGGTGACGGATAGGCCTGGCCGGGAAGGGAGAGTGGCGTGCGCGCCCCGAGTCAGGCGGTCATCCCAAGGCGGCCAGGCGCGGGCCGTCTTCGCGGCCGGCGCGCTTCTCGGCGGCTTGCACGCAGTTCTTGCCCACGCGCTTCGCTTCGTAGAGCGCGGCGTCGGCCATGGTGACCAGATCGGCCACCGAGGTCGAGGTCTCGGGGATCGAGGCGATGCCGATCGACACGCTGACGGGAATCTCGTGGACCTCGCTCAGCCCCTCGACGCGCAGGCGCAGCGCCTCGGCCTTGAGCCTGGCGTCGTCCATGCCGCAGTCGGGCAGGATCACCATCAGCTCCTCGCCGCCGTAGCGGCAGACCACGTCGGAGGGGCGCAGCCCGCCGATCAACTGGGCGGCGACATCGCGCAGCACGGCGTCGCCCTTGGCGTGGCCGTGGGTGTCGTTGAGCCGCTTGAAGTTGTCGAGGTCCATCATCAGCACGGCCGTGGCGGCGCCGCTCCGTTCGGCCAGGCTGACGTAGCGCTCGAGCGCGTCCTCCATGTAGCGGCGGTTGTAGAGGCCGGTCAGCGGATCGCGCAGCGACTGGGTGCGCAGCTTCTCGCGCAGCGAGATGTTCGACAGCGCCAGCGACATCGAATCCGCCAGGGCATGGCCGATCCGGCGGGTGGCTTCGATCCGGGTGACCGCGATCCCGGTATCGTGGGTGGCGAAGACCAGCAGGCCGTAGACCGAGCCGCGGGCTATCATCGGCAGCTCCAGCGTCGCCGCCGAACCGGCGTGGTGCGCGCAGCACAGCGTGCCGGCATCGGGATTGTTCACATGCGGCTTGCCGCGCTTCAGCGTCCAGCAATTGCTCGGGGCCAGCGTTTCGGCCGGGCGATAGTCCTCCGGCATGTTCCAGGAGGCGGCCAGGTCCAGGCGGTCGCACGAATTGTTGAAGATGTACAGCGCCGCGCCGAAATCGGGCAGCAGCTTCATCGAAGTGGCCATCAGCACGGCCGTGGCGTCGTCGTAGCCGTCGGCGCTCTGCAGCATGTCGGTCATGTTGAAGAGCTCGTCGGTCTGCGCCTTGGCGTCGCGCGCCTCGCGGAAGACCTCGGCATTGGCGTGAAGCTGGCCGCGGGCGTAGAAGGCCGAGAGGATCTCGGCGACCAGGCCGAAGGTCGCGCAGGCCGAGGCGCCGACGACCAGCCCGCTATGGGGCGAGGGCGCCACGAGCAGATACCAGGTGAGCAGGGAGACCGCGAGGAAGACGCAGGTGATCGCGCCGAGCGAGCACAGGCCGATGACCACGAGATAGTTGTTCTCGCGCGCGAATGCCCGTGATGCGGAAACCTCTGTCGGCAAGCCCTTCCCTCCCTATCCGGGGGGCTATGCCCGATTATGGTTCCGAACGGGTTAAGCGCGGGACAGGCGGATTTCCCTATGGCTTGAGCCGCAGCCCGCCCAGGAAATCGCGCTTGCCGATGGCGAGCCCGCGGCTGCGCAGGATCGCGTAGGCGGTCGTCGCGTGGAAGAAGAAGTTGGGCAGGGCGAAGGTCAGCAGGTAATCCTCGACGAGGAAGTCCATCCGCCGCTCGCCGAGCCGGAAGCAGGTGTCCTTGCCGACCAGGCTGTCGACCGCTTCCGGCGTGGCCGCCTGCAGGCTGGCCACGCCCCGATCGATCAGGGCCTTGAGCGTGGCGAAGTCGCGGGGCGGATCGGAGAAGTCGGGCGCGGTCTCGCCCTTCTGAACGCCTTCGATCGCGCCCGCGGAATGAAGCCAGGCGGCGCGCAACTGCCTGGCCAGCGGCCACATGTCGTCGGCCAGGCGGGCCTCGAGCAGGTCCGCCTCGGGCTTGCCGTTATCCCGGCACCAGGCCGCGCCCTTGTCGCACAGCGCGCCGATCGAGGGCAGGATCTGCAGGAAGGCCGGCACGGTCGCGGCGTAGAGCGAGAGAGTCATCGGGCATCCTCCGGGCGATTGTTGCGGGAGCAGGCTAGGCGATGGGGCTTCAGCCTGTAAACCTGTCCGCAGCGAAAGGACCGGGCATGAGCACAGACAACCTTGGAACATCGTCGCTGCGATTGGAGCGGGAAGGGCCAATCGCCTGGTGCGTGATCGACCGGCCGCACGCGCGCAATGCGTTCACGCCGGCGATGTATTTCGGGATCAAGCGGGCGGTGCGCCTGGTCAACACCGATCCCGAGCTGCGCGCGCTGATCATCACCGGCACCGACGACGTCTTCGCGCCCGGCGGCGACCTCGGCGGGCGCTACGAGCCCGGCGACGAGCGCGTGCCCGAGGGCATGACGCACGAGACGCTGCCGTTCATGGCGATCCGCGACAGCGTGGCGCCGGTGATCTCGGCGGTGAACGGCATCTGCCAGGCCGGCGGGCTGCTGGTCGCCATGCTGTCGGACATCGCGGTCGTCAGCGAGCGCGCGACCTTCCGCGTGCCCGAGCTGCTGCGCGGGATCGTCGACGCGACCTACGCGGCGGTGCTGCCGGCCCATGTCGGCATGGCCCAGGCTCGCGACCTGCTGCTCTCGGCGCGCAAGATCGACGCGGCGGAAGCGCTGCGGATCGGCCTGGTCTCGCGCATGGTCCCGCACGACCAGTTGCGCGCAGCGGCGCTGGAGGCGGCCAAGGAGGTCCTCCAGACCGCTCCCGAAGCCCGCGCCCATGTCAAGCGCATGCTCAACGATTGCTACCAGGCGGTCGATTACCAGACCATGTTCTGGTCGCTGCAATACTCGCCCGAGCCCCGCGAAGGCATGCGCGCCTTCATGGAGAAGCGGCAGCCCAACTGGATTCCCGAGGGGCTGTAGCGGGCCGGGGCGTCAGCTCGTCTTCTTCTCGCGATAGACGTCGTGGCAGCCCTTGCAGGGCAGCGCGTCGACCAGCAGCTCGGTCACGGCATGGATGTCGCCGGTCTCGGCGACCTTGGCCATCTTGTCCGAATTGGCGACGAAGGCTTCCATCTTCGCGTTGTAGTCGGCCCAGTTGGTCCAGACCTCGGGCTTGGAGCGGCCGCCGGGCACGTTCGCCTTGAACAGTTCGTGGCTCTCCTTGGCGGCGGCGGCGACCCGCTTCGCGGCTTCGGCCATCTGGGTCTTGTAGGTCGCCAGTTGGGCGCCCTTCGCGCTCGGCGCCAGGGCGGCGATGGTGCCGAGCGTTTCGGCATCGTCATCGAGCTCGCGCATGAGCTGCTGGCGCTTCTCCACGGGATCCTCGGCCTGGCCGTATACGACCGACAGCGGCACCAGGGGCAGGAGGGCGGCCAGCGCCGCCTTCAGAATGCGGCCGCGGAAGACCCGTGCGGCCGGAGCAGTGCCTTCATCCCGATATGCCATTCAACTCGATCCCTTTTAACCTGCACGATCGAGGCCGCGCTATCCGATAGCGCGGCCTCATTCGTCGATTATCGCTGAATGTCGGCTGACCGTCTGTCGCGAATTGTCGCACGACTGCCCACCTTGCGGGAAATCAGGCGACGATGTCGCCGATTTCCTGCCCGGCCTCCATGGACTGCGTGCCCCATGAGGCGATGGGGAGGCCGTAGGCGCGCTGGAGGGTGAGGCCGAGGCGCGTGCCGGGCTGGCCCTTGCCGTCGATGTGGAGGCCCGACTTGATCCTGCCCCCGGCGCGGCCGGCGGTCATCATCGGGATGCCGTCGATCGAGTGGACCTTGGCGACCTGGCAGTCGGTGTGGGCGAAGACCAGGGTGTTGTCGAGCAGGGTGCCGGCGCCTTCCTGGGTCGCGGCGAGCTTCTCGACGAAGTAGCCCCATTCCTTCATCGCCTCGCCGACGAACTTCGAAGCGGTCGGCTGGTAGCCGAGCGCGGGATCGACCGGCTCCTCGTGGGTGACGATGTGGTGGGTCTTGTCGACGCCCTTGCGGGCGAGCGAGGAGCCGCTGTCGGAATAGACCATGTTGAACACCTTGGTCTGGTTGCAGATCAGCGCCATGGCCAGCAGGTCGGTCATCGCGCGGTGGCGGGCGGCGACCAGTTCGATGTCGAGGCCGACCGGCACGTCCTTGGGCGCGGCCGTCGGCACCTTGCAGTCGGGCGCGGCGGGCGGCTTCCGGAGCTGCAGCTCGAGCCGGCCCTCGAGCTCGCGGACCGAGGTGTAGTACTGGTCGAGCCGCGCCTTGTCGGCGGCGCCCAGGCCCTTCTCGAAGTCGGCGCGCTGCTCGCTCACCCCCGAGAGCACGGACTTGCGGACCATCAGCTTGGGATCGGGGGTGAAGTTCGGCGAGTTCGGGTCCTGGAACTCGGCCCCGAAGACCTTCTGGTAGAGCTCGACCGCGGAGACCTCGGGCGGGTTGACCGCGTCGGCGCTGCGGAACGAATAGCTGTCGCGCGGCACGCCGGTCGCGGCCAGGTTGAGCATGCGGAACCGCGACCCGCCGCCGATCACGTCGGCGATCGCGACGTCGAGGCTCTGCCCGCCCAATTGCCCGCGGCCGCCCGGCGCCGTGCCGGTGCGCAGCGCGACCCAGCCGGTGTAGTGGCACAGGTTCGGCCGCCCGTCGGTCAGCACGTTGTAGTTGGTGAAGACGTTGAGGTAGTCCTTGACCTTGGCGAGGTGGGCCAGTTGCGGCGGGAGCTCGCTCATCGCGCCGACCATCTTCGGGGTGAACGGCACGGGATCGACGCCCAGGCCCCAGAACCAGGTGCCGAAGCGGTTGGGCAGCGCCTCGCCGGTCGCCGCCAGCGCGGTGCCGTTGGTGTTCAGGAAAATGTCGAGATAGGGCAGCGCGACCGCGACGGCGGCGCCCTGGAGGCTGCCGCGCAGCAGGCGGCGGCGGTCGAACATATCGCGCTTAATGAGCATGGCGGTCTCCATGGACGGGAGCGGAAGTGAGCGCGGCGGTTTGCAGGAGGTCCGGGCGCACCGGCCGGATGGCGAAGAACGAAGGGTCGAGCACGATCATCCGCAGCATGTCGTCGAAGCGGTAGCCGCGCTTGTCGAGCGCGGCCTGGTACTGCTCCAGCCGCGCTTCCTCGGGCGCGAGGAGCTTGCGCCCGACGCTGTAGGCATAGAGGCGGTTGACGATGCAGGACTTGAGGCTTTCGTTGCCGGCGAGCGCCTTGCCGAGACCGGCGGGGTCCGAGAAGGCGACGCCGTCGAGCGAGCCGCTGACGTCGATCCTGGCGGTGCCCTCCATCGTGCGGAACTGGCCCGCGCCGTCGAAGTTCTCCAGGCTCAGGCCGATCGGGTCGGTCACCTTGTGGCAGCCCGCGCAGACCGGGTTCTCGTTATGCGCGGTCAGGCGTTCGCGCGCGGTGTGCAGGCCGGACTTGGGGTCCTCGAAGTTCGAAAAATCGACGTTGGGCGGCGGATCGGGGACGTGCTGGCACAGCAGCACCTCGCGGATCGCGCGGCCGCGGCGGGTCGGAGAGCTTCGGCCGGCATGGGCGTATTGGGCGAGGAACCCGGTCTGCGTCAGCAGGCCGCCGCGTGGGTCGCCGGCGGGGAACCGGTAGGGCACCCAGCCCAGCGCGCCGGTATTGACCGGAACCTGGTAGATCACCCCGAGCTCGGAGCTCATGAAGGTGTTGCGGGTGGTGAACAGCTCGCGGTAGTCGCCCTTGCGCGCCACCAGGTGATCGACCACGGTGCGCAGCGCCTGCTCGCGGGATTCCGCGACGGCCTTCAAGGAGAAGGCCGGATAGATCGTGGGATCCTTGGCGAGCGTGTCGAAGGCCTCGAACACCAGGAAGTCGGTGAAGAACTCGCGCACGCCGTCCTGGTAGCGCGGCGAGGCGACCATGCGGTCGAACTGGCGGCGCAGGCCCTCGGCCGTATTGAACTCGCCGCGTTCGGCCGCGGTCAGCAGTTCGTCGTCGGGGCCCGAGTTCCACAAGAGGAAGCTCAGCCGCGAGGCCTTGGAATAGGCGTCGAGCCGCCAGGCGTCCGCGGCGGCGCCGGGCTCGGCAATCTCGCGGATGTAGAGGAACTGCGGCGAGACCAGCATGCCCGAGAGCGCATTGGCGAGACCGGGGTAGAAGCCGCCCGCGCCGGCCGCGCGCGTGGCCATGCCGGTGTACCGCGCGAGCTCGGCAGAGGTCAGCGGGCGGCGGAACAGCAGGCGGCCGGTCCTGGCGATGAAGGCCCTGGCGCAGGCCTCGTCGGCGGCGCGCGCATCGGCCGGCGTGCAGGGCACAAGGAAGCGGCGGTGCGCCTCGTCGGTGACCTGGGCGGCGATGCTCCGGGCGGTCGCGTCCAGCGGATCGAGCGCGCCCGGGGTCAGTACCGCAGTGCTGGCGCCCACCGCGAGCAGGCCGTCGACCCGCTTGACCGGCGCGAAGCGGATCCGCACCGCGATGTCCTCGCCGAAGATGCGATGGACCGTGTTGACGTACTGGCTCTGGCTGATCAGCCGCAGCCCCGGCTCGGGCAGCAGCGCCGCAGCGTCGCCCGGCGCGGCCACGGCGGAACTGCCCGCCCCGGCGGGCGCCAGCGCCAGCGCGCCGCCCAGCAGCGCACCAACCGCCGCCGTGGCCAGCCCCAGCCGGCGGGCGAGAAATTTAAAATCCCGAGTATGTGAGCTCAAGTCGAGCATGCCTCATCAGCTCTCCGATATGTTTGCGGCGATAGTTCCATCAGGTGAGCGCCGGTTCAACTTGAAATTTGTATCGCCCGGTAATGGCGTGGCGCCTCGCGGCCGAACGGCCCGGCGGCGGTTGCGGTCGTCTTCATGGTGCGCGGTATGCCCTGCTCCGCCTGCGCCCGGCGGCGGAGCGAACTTGCCGCGGTACGCGCCGACCGCCTTTCCCATCGCCTCGCGCCCTGCTAGGCGCGCGCCATGCTGAACCTGACCGACATCACCGTCCGCCTCGGCGGGCGCACGATCCTCGATAGCGCGACGGCCAAGCTGCCGCCGCGCGGGAAGGTCGGGCTGATCGGCCGTAACGGCGCGGGCAAGTCGACGCTGATCCGGGTGATCGCCGACATGCTCGAGCCCGACAGCGGCAGGGCCGAGATGCCCAAGGGAACCCGGCTCGGCTACATCGCGCAGGAAGCCCCGGCGGGGGACAGCACTCCGTTCGAGACCGTGCTCGCCGCCGATGTCGAGCGCGCCGCGCTGATGCTGGAGAGCGAGACTTGTGCCGATCCGCACCATCTGGGCGAGATCCACGAGCGGCTGATCGCGATCGACGCGCACTCCGCGCCGTCGCGCGCCTCGCGCATCCTGGTCGGCCTCGGCTTCGACGAGGCGGCGCAGCACCGCCCGCTCGACAGCTTCTCGGGCGGCTGGAAGATGCGCGTCGCGCTCGCCGCGCTGCTGTTCTCGCAGCCCGACGTGCTGCTGCTCGACGAGCCCTCGAACCACCTCGATCTCGAAGCCGTGCTGTGGCTGGAGAACTTCCTCTCGTCCTATCCCGCGACGATCCTGCTGGTCAGCCACGAGCGCGACTTCCTCAACAACGTGGTCGACCACATCCTCCACCTCTCGGGCGGCAAGCTGACGCTCTATCCCGGCGGCTACGACGCCTTCGAGCGCCAGCGGGCCGAGCGCCAGGCCCAGCTCGCCTCGGCCAAGGCCAAGCAGCAGGCGCAGCGCGAGCACTTGCAGGCCTACATCGCCAAGAACTCGGCGCGCGCCTCGACCGCCAAGCAGGCCCAGTCGCGGGCCAAGGCGCTGGCCAAGCTCCAGCCGATCGCCGAGCTGATCGACGATCCCTCGCTGAGCTTCGACTTCCCCAATCCCGACGAGCTGCGCCCGCCGCTGATCACGCTCGACCTGGCCTCGGTCGGCTATGGCGGGACCCCGGTGCTGAGCCGGCTCAACCTGCGGCTCGATCCCGACGACCGGATCGCGCTGCTCGGCCGCAACGGCAACGGCAAAACCACCCTGGCGCGGCTGCTCGCGGCGCAGCTCAAGCCGATGGACGGGGCGATGAACGCCAGCGGCAAGATGCGCATCGGCTATTTCACCCAGTACCAGGTCGAGGAGCTGGACCGCGACGAGACCCCGCTCCAGCACATGACCCAGCTTATGAAGGGCGCGACCCCGGCGGCGGTGCGCGGCCAGCTCGGGCGGTTCGGCTTCTCGGGCGACAAGGCGACGACGCTGGTGGGCAAGCTTTCGGGCGGCGAGCGGGCGCGGCTCGCCCTGGCGCTGATCACCCGCGACGCGCCGCACATGCTGATCCTCGACGAGCCGACCAACCACCTCGACGTCGATGCCCGCGAGGCGCTGATCCAGGCGCTCAACGACTATACCGGCGCCGTGGTCCTGGTCAGCCACGACCGGCACATGCTGGAGATGACCTCGGACCGGCTGGTCCTGGTCGACTCTGGCCAGGCCAGGGACTTCGACGGCTCGATCGAGGACTACATCGCCTTCGTCCTGGCCAAGGAGCCTGCCGAGAAGCGCGAGAAGGCGGCCAACAGGAAGGACCAGCGCAAGGCCGCCGCCGAGGCGCGCGAGAAGGGCCAGGCGCTGCGGAACCGGGCGAAGCAGGCCGAGGCCGAGCTGGCAAAGCTCACCGCCGAGCGCTCGGCGATCGACGCAGCGATGTTCGATCCGAAGTCCGCCGCGCCTACGCTGGCCAAGCTGACCATGACCGAACTGATGAAGCGCCGCGCCGCGCTGGAAACGGGAATCGAGGCGGCGGAACTGGCCTGGCTGGAGGCCAACGAGGCGCTGGAGAGCCTGGCGGCTTAGCGCGGGCTAGCAGGTTTCACGCGAAGGCCGCGAAGGAGCGAAGGGCGCGAAGAAGAACAAGAAGGATTTCGCGCGGAGACGCGGGGGCGCAGAGGTGTCGTGCTTGCGGCGAAGCCGCTCTCGGTCGCTCGACCGCGCCGATCGCGGCCTCGCAAGAACAAGCGGCCTTACGGCCGAGCGCCACCTCTCTGCGTCTCCGCGTCTCCGCGCGAACAATTTTCCTTTTCTTCTTCGCGCCCTTCGCTCCTTCGCGGCCTTCGCGTGAAAACCGTTCCGTACCTCGCAGGAAAAGCAGGTGCTGCGGACGTTCGCCTTCATGGTGGCCAACCGGGCGAAAACAGCGTAGGGGCCGCGCTTCGCACGCCATCGACGCATTTCGCGGGCTTCGGCCCCGCCCGTCCCTCGGCGCAACCAGAACAGATCGCCCCCGCGTCGCAACCGATCGAGCCCCATGCCCTTTCCCGAACTCCCCCCGCTGATTTCCGAGGCCCTCGTCGCGCAGGGCTATGCCGAGCCGACCGCGGTGCAGGCCGCCGTGCTCGAGCCCGAGGCGCTCGGGCGCGACCTGATCGTCTCGGCCCAGACCGGCTCGGGCAAGACCGTCGCCTTCGGCCTCGCCATGGCCGAGCGGCTGCTCGAAGTCGGCGCGGCGATGGACGGCCCCGGCGCGCCGCTCGCCCTGGTCGTGGCGCCGACCCGCGAGCTGGCTCTCCAGGTCAGCCGCGAGCTGATGTGGCTCTACGGCAAGGCCGGCGGGCGGATCACCACCTGCGTCGGCGGCATGAACGCCTCGCAGGAGCGCCGCGCCCTGTCGCGCGGCTCGCATATCGTGGTCGGCACGCCGGGGCGCCTGCGCGATCACCTGGAACGCGGGGCGCTGGACCTATCGGCGCTGCAATATGTCGTGCTCGACGAGGCCGACGAGATGCTCGACATGGGCTTCCGCGAGGACCTGGAGGAGATCCTCGACGCGACGCCCGAGGAGCGCCGCACCCTGCTGTTCTCGGCGACCATGCCCAAGCCGATCGTCGCCTTGGCCAAGCGCTACCAGAACGACGCGCTGCGCATCTCGACCGTCGGCGAGGACCGTGGGCACGGCGACATCGCCTACCAGGCCGTGGCGGTCTCGCCCTCGGACATCGAGCATGCGGTGATCAACCTGCTGCGCTTCCACGAGGCGGAGACCGCGATCCTGTTCTGCGCCACGCGCGACAACGTCCGCCACCTCCATGCCAGCCTGGTCGAGCGCGGCTTCGCCGCCGTCGCGCTGTCGGGCGAGCACAGCCAGAACGAGCGCAACCACGCGCTCCAGGCGCTGCGCGACGGTCGCGCCCGGGTCTGCGTCGCCACCGACGTCGCCGCGCGGGGGATCGACATCGCCTCCTTGAGCCTGGTGATCCACGTCGAGGTGCCGCGCGATCCCGAGGTGCTGCAGCACCGCTCGGGCCGCACCGGCCGCGCCGGCAAGAAGGGCACCGCCGTGCTGATCGTGCCCTACCAGCGCCGCCGCCGGGTCGAGATGATGCTCCGCGCCGCACGCGTGAACGCCGAGTGGCTCCCGGTGCCGAGCCCGGAGATGATCCGCGAGCAGGACCAGGAACGGCTCTTCGCCGCGATCACCCAGCCGGTCGAGCCGAACGAGCTCGACCAGGCGCTGGCGACGCGGATCGTCGAGCGGATGAGCCCGGTCGAGGTCGCGCTCGCCCTGGTCGCCGCGCACAAGAGCCGGATGCCCGAGCCCGAGGAGCTGATCGACCTCGGCAGCCGGGAGGGCATGCAGGGCCGGCCCGATCACCACCGTCCCGGCTTCGACGATGTCGTCTGGTTCCGCATGGACATCGGCCGCCGCCAGAACGCCGACCCGCGCTGGCTGCTGCCGCTGCTCTGCCGCCGCGGCCACATCACCCGCAACGAGATCGGCGCGATCCGCATCGCCGCCCACGAGACCTTCTTCCAGGTCCCGCGCGCGATCGAGGCCAAGTTCCGCGCCGCGGTGAAGCGCACCGGCAACCCCGGGGCAGAGGACGAAAGCGGCATCACGATCGAAGCCGCACCCGATACGCCGCGCGAGGCGGCGCGGGACAACGCCCAGCGCCACAAGCTGAGCCCCAAGCCTGGCGGCGAGGGCGATGGCGGTCTCCGTCCCGGCCGCAAGCCGCACCACAAGGCGGTCCCCTACAAGCGCGGCAACAAGCCGCACCGGGGCCGGTCCTGAGCTTTCAGCTTCTGTCCGTTCGTGCTGAGGTGGGGCTGAAATCGAAGATTGAAGGCCCGCCTCGAAGCACCGCGCGAAAGTCCTTCGAGACGGCGTTTCAGCCTGCGGCTTCAACCCCTCCTCAGGACGAACGGGGGTGGGAGAATTGACGCAATGGCCCTCCTACGACGCGATCGTGCTGGGCGCGGGCGGAGCAGGGCTGATGTGCGCCGCGGCGGCCGGCCGGCGCGGCAAGCGCGTCCTGGTGATCGATCACGCCGAAGAGCCGGGCAGGAAGATCCTGATCTCGGGGGGCGGGCGCTGCAATTTCACCAACCTCGGCGCCGGGCCGCAGGCCTACCTCTCGGCCAACCCGCACTTCTCCAAGTCGGCGCTGAGCCGCTACACGCCGCAGGATTTCCTCGAACTGGTCGAGCGGCATGGGATCGCCTGGCATGAGAAGACGCTGGGGCAATTGTTCTGCGACGGCTCGGCGCGGCAGATCGTCGCGCTGCTGCTCGACGAATGCGCCAGGGGGCCGGTCGAGGTCGCCTGCGGGCAGCCGATCACCAGCGTCGAACATGCCGAGGGACAATTCCGCGTCGCCTTCGGGCAACGCCGCGTTGCCGCACCGGCCATGGTGATCGCCACCGGCGGGCCCTCGATCCCCAAGCTCGGCGCGACCGGCTTCGCCTATGACCTGGCGCGCCGGTTCGGCCTGAAGGTGGTCCAGCCGCGCCCGGCCCTGGTGCCGCTGACCCTGGGCGGCGACGAGGCGCTGTTCGGCAGCCTTTCGGGCGTGGCCGCCGATGTATTGGCGCGAGCCGGCAAGGCGGAGTTCCGCGAGGCCGCGCTGTTCACCCACCGCGGCCTGTCGGGCCCGGCGATCTTGCAGGTCTCGTCCTACTGGCGGCACGGCGAGGCGGTCGGGATCGATTTCCTCCCGGCCCGCGGCTCGGGCTGGCTGATCGAGGCCAAGCGCGCTCAGCCCAAGGCGGCGGTGCGCCGGGTGCTCGGCGAAGCGCTGCCCGAGCGACTGGCGGCCACCCTCTGCGAGCGGCTGGGCCTCGGCGGCGAGCTCGGCAGCCTGTCCGACCGCGCGCTCGCCGCCGCCGAGGCGCGGCTGGCCGACTGGCGCTTCCATCCCAGCGGCACCGAAGGCTTCGCCAAGGCTGAGGTCACCGCCGGCGGGATCAGCACCGCCGAGCTGTCGTCCAAGACCATGGAGGCGAAGCGCCTGCCCGGGCTTTACGCGATCGGCGAGGCGGTGGACGTCACCGGCTGGCTGGGCGGCTACAATTTCCAGTGGGCCTGGGCCAGCGGCCAGGCCGCGGGCCAGGCGCTCTGATCAACGCTTGCCCTTGCGCGCCTTGCGCGCGGCATAGCGGGCATCGCGGGCGGCTTTCTTTTCGGCTTCGGTGAGCTCGGCATTGGCCTGGGCGGCTTCTTCCGCGGCCTTTTCCGCCGCGGCGGCGTCGAGCACCGCCTGGCGCTTGGCGGCCTGAGCCTCTTCGCGGGCCTGCTTCGCCGCCGCCCGCTTGGCCGCTTCGGCCTCGTCCCGTTCCTGCTGGCGCGCGGCGCGGCGGGCCAGTTCTTCGGGATCGAGCGGCGCCCTGGCCTTCAGCTTTTCCAGAGCCTTCGCCTTCGCGCGGGCCGCGGCGGCAGTCCGGTCGTTGAAGCTGGGCTCTTTGTATGCGGGCATCTAGCGTCTGTCCTGTGGGTGGTGTTGGTGGATTCCCGGCCCGTAGGACAATGCAGGCCTACTTGTCGAGCGCGCAGGCCGCTACGGAACGATCTGGCCGGGCACGGCCAAGGCCGCGAACTGCGCCAGCGAGTGCCACCGCGTCATGGTGCCCCGGATTTGTCCTGGTGGAAGGTGGGGATCGGCCGCCAGCGATAGGCCCAGGCCGTGGCCCGCCTGATGCCGGCGGGATAGGTCTCGCCCGCCGGATCGACGAGCATCGGATCGGACACCTTCACGACCGACCATTCGCCGATCGGCTTGGCATCGGCGGCGGTTGCGGTCAGCCTGGCGATTCGGGGAAGCATCACGGTGGTTCTCTACGGCACGTCCTGCCCCGGCACCGGGAGCGACATGAACATGGTATTGGCGAACCAGCGGGTCATGTTGCCCCAGATGTCGCCGGGCGCCTTGTCCTCGTAATAGGTCAGCACCGGACGCCCGCGATAGGCCCAGGCCTTGAGCCGCCTGGCCCCGGCCGGATAGGTCTGGCCCGCAGGGTCGACGAACATCGGGTCCGATACTTCGACGATCGACCATTCGCCTTGCGGCCTGGCCCCCGGCGCGGCGAGGTAGGGGCGCCAGCGCCGCGCGCATTCCTCGCCCGTGCCGCACATCGCCGACCAGTGCGCGGCGGGGCCGCCGGGCAGGTCGCAGCCGGGAGACCCGGTGTCGCTCGGCGCGGTGCAGGTGAAGATGTAGAGCGTCTGTCCGGACCTGGTGGTGTAATAGTCGCCGATCACGGGGGAATAGTAGGTGCCGATCGCGCTGGGGTGGCCCGGCCCCCTGCGGATCACGACCATCTCCCAATTGCCGCTGGCGAGCACCTCGTCCTCGCTCAGCGTCGCGCTGGTGAACAGCGGCTTGCCGCCATAGGCATATTGCCGCTGGCCCAGGCCGGCCTCGATCACCGACCAGGGCTTGCCGATCCGCAGGATTTCCGGCGCGGACATCGGCTGGAGCGCATCGGCGGTGCCCAGGGCCGCCTTCTGCAGCAGCGCGCCGCGCGGGGTGAAGACGATCCGCCCCCCGAAAGTCAGGACCAGTTCGTCCCCCTTGCGAAGCAGCTTCACCCCCGGGGGCAGGTCCCAGGGCGCCGCGGCGAGGCGGAAGCCGCGGAAGAGCGAGAGCTGGTCCATGCCGATCCCGTTGCGATCGCCCGGCCGGTGGTCGCGGATCGAGGTGTAGAGCGGCCTGCCGCGATAGACCCATTGCCTGCCGCCCTCGACACGGTCGAACAGCGTCCAGTCGCCCGAGGGACGGGCCTCCGCGGGAGCGAGGAACGGCGGCGAGACCGTGGCGCAGGGCCGGGCGAAGCGATAGCCGACGATCTTCATCTTGCCGAACCCGCCGGCGGGATCGGGGTATTCGGGCTCCACCGTGGCCGAACAGACCGATTTGCCCGGCGTCGCGTCGTCGGTGGTGCTGACGTAGAGCGACATGCCCGCGGGGGTGACGAAGATCGGCCCGTCGTCGGTCAGCTCGATCCGCGCCGGAGCGGCCTCGTCCGCCAGGGCGGGAGCGGCCCAGCAGCCCAGCAGGGCTGCGGCGGCGGCCAGTTTGAGCGCCACGGTCTTCACCTGGTGTTCGCCGCGACCTGGGCGCGGCCCTGCTCGGGATGCACGATCAGCGCCCGCACGGCCTTGATCTTGTAGGCGACCGAGATCGCCGTGGCCTTGCCCGTCGCCGGATCGGGATAGCCGTCCGCATATTTCAGCGCGGCGCGGTAGAGGCCCGCCGGGCTGTAGCGCCCCGGATCCGAGCCCGGGCCCTTGCCGGTCACGCTCCACCAGGTGTCGATCGGTTCGTAGCCGGACATGATCCCGGTCGGGTTGTTGCCATCGAGCGCGATGCGGAAGCGCGCGTCGCGCATCCGCCGCTCGGTCCGGATCTCGATCTGGCGCATGGTCTGGCGGAACAGCGGCATGGGGGCCGTCTCGAGCACGCCGTTCACGATCCGGCCGCTGGTGCGGAACATGTAGTCGGTGGCGCGCGGGTCGATCCGGTGGCTCATGCCCGGGACGTAGCCGCCGTCGGGCAGCTTCACCACGCGGTCGATGCCCTTGTAGAAGGTGACCGTGACGTCTGGATCGTTCTTCTCGTCGTCCACCCCCGAAATCTCGATCAGGAAACGGTTGGGCGGCTGGGTCGCGACTTCGGTGGAATAGAACTCGGCCATGAAGCCGGTCTTGCGCCAGCCCATCACGCAGCCCATCACCCGGGCCATCTGGTTGTCGACCTTCTCGCCGGTCTCGGGATCGGTGAACTTGCCGTGAGCCAGCGTCCGGGCCGTGGCGCGGCCGTCCTGGGTGCCGTCGAGGTTCAGGCCGTAACCCTTGGTCGTCCGCAGTTCGCGGAAGGGGATCGGATCGGTGATCGCCAGGGGCACGAAGCTGGAATTCTCACCGTTCGGGCCGCGGTTGTGGGCCGTGCCGCCGAACTTGGCCATGTGCTCGGCAAGGCCGGGCATGGCCTTGAACTGGACGATCTCGCCGACCTGGAGGCCGTCGGGGCATTCCTCCTTCGCGTCAGGAGTCTCGTAGAGCGCATAGCGGATGTCGGTAACCACCAGGCCGATCGTGCCCGGTCCCGCGGCATGGGCCGGAGCCGCCGCCAGGACGGCGCAGCCGGCCAGGAGCAGCGCTGCGGCTTCCTTCAAGCTCGTCATCACTCTCTCCGCGCTCTTGCAATCGGCCCGGCGCTGGCCCGTCGCCGCGAGGGTAGTCGTTTCCCCGGCGCTCGGCAAGCATACCTGATGTTCCGAACGGCTCGGCCTAAATGGCTCGGCGCGAGCGGGGAGCGGGATATTTCGGCCCACAACCTGATTTCGGCCCGCAACC
This sequence comes from Novosphingobium sp., assembly GCA_047605105.1. Lineage (GTDB taxonomy): Bacteria > Pseudomonadota > Alphaproteobacteria > Sphingomonadales > Sphingomonadaceae > Novosphingobium. Next base: position 16,319 of record JASGGH010000006.1, read on the forward strand.
TGATTTCGGGAAGTCCCGCTGGGATCGTGGGCGACGGATACGGGTTGACCTGCGCGGCGGCCCGCCTGCAAGCTCTCCGCCGTGATCGATCGCAGAACCGCATTGTTGGGACTGGCCGCGGGCGCCGCCTTGCCGGCGTTCTTGCCGGCGTCCGGCCGGGCAGCGCCCCGGCGCCGCGCCGCCAGGCCCCTGGCCAAGCCGCGCCGGCTGCGCGAGGGCGACGTCATCGGCCTGATCGCCCCCGCCGGCTATGTCGAGAGCCAGGAGCGGCTCGACCGGATGCTGGCGACGATCGCCTCGCTGGGCCTGGTCCCCAAGCTCGCCCCGAACCTTCTCCACCGCGAGGGCTATTTCGCCGGGCCGGACCGCGAGCGGGCGGCGAGCGTCGATGCCATGTTCGCCGATCCCGAGGTGCGCGCGATCATCGCCGTGGCGGGCGGCTGGGGCTGCCAGCGCATCCTGCCCTACCTCGATTTCGCGCTGATCGACGCGCATCCCAAGCTGCTGATCGGCTCGAGCGACATCACCGCGCTGCATCTCGCGCTCGCGGCGCGGACCCATTGTCCCTCGATCCACGGCCCCAACGCGGCGCATTCCTGGGGCGAGGGGCCGCGCGCCTCGTTTCGCAGCCTGGCCTTCGATGCCGCCGCGCCGACGATCGCCAATCCGCCCGCGCCGACCGATCCCCTGGTGCCGAACCCCTGGCCGATCCGCACGCTGCGTCCCGGCAAGGCGCGCGGACGGCTGCTCGGCGGCAATCTGTCGGTGCTTTCGTCGCTGGTGGGCACGCGCTGGCTGCCCAGCTTCACGGGCGCGATCCTGTTCCTGGAGGACACCAACGAGGCCGAATACCGGATCGACCGGATGCTCACCCAGCTCGCCCAGGCGGGCATCCTCGGCCGGGTCGCGGGGGTGGTGTTCGGGCAGTGCACCAATTGCCGCAACCCGGTGCCGGGCTACACCGGGCTCACCATCGATCAGGTGATCGAGCAGCATCTCGCCCCGCTCGGCGTGCCCGCCTTCCAGGGGGCGCAGATCGGCCATATCGCCGCGCAGGTCAGCCTGCCGGTGGGCGCGCAGGTAGAGATCGACGCCGGGGCCGGGTCGATCCGGGTATTGGCGCCGATCGTCGGCTAGGACCAAAAAGGGTTTGCGGGTTTGCCGCTACATGCCGATACAGCGGGCCGCCGCCCGGTGCCGCCGATCCATTGTCCAGACCAAAGCGACCCAAGTGAGAGAACCTCCGGCAAGCCCTCGATCCACCGTTACCCGCATCGCCCAGGGCGTGCGGACCATCGCCCTGTCGATGGAGCCCGGAGGCTATGTCGGCTCCGAGGAAAGCTTGTCGCGCAAGTTCAACGTCACCGGGCCGACCCTGCGCCAGGCGATCCGCCTGCTGGAGCACGAACAGATCATCCAGGTCCGCAGGGGAGTGCGCGGCGGCTACTTCGCGGATCGCCCCAACATCGACACGATCAGCCGGGTCGCCGCGGTCTACCTGCGCAGCCGGCTCGCCTCGCTCGACGAGACGACCGCCTTCCTCGAGTTCATCCAGCCGTTGCTGATCGACCTGGTGATGGCGAGCCCGCGGCTGGGCGAGATGGAGGAATTCGCCAGGCCGGCCGCGCCGTGCGCGACCTATGAGGCGATGATCGCGGCGCACGTCCGGTTCGTCGACCTGCTCTGGGACATCGCCGACAATGCGCCGATGCAACTGGTCTATGCGATCTTCTTCCAGGTCGGCAGCGGGGTGGAGCTGGAACCCGTGGCCGAACCGACCGAGGCCCACCGCCTGCTCGAGGCGAACCGGATCGAGCTCGCCCAGGCCCTCCTGGACAAGGACCGGGCTCGCGCCATCGAACTGGCCGTCGACCAGGCCCGGGCGGTGCATGGCGGGATCAAGCGCAACCTGACGGCGGCCCAGCAGCGGGTGCGGGGCGAATGCGGAGCGTCCCGCTGATCGGGCCGCATGATCGGGGGCCTCACGCGCTGGTCGGCCGGCTCAAGCGGGAGCTCGGCGGCCTGGTGACGCCCGGCCCGCGCATGGCGGACGAATGGGAATGCGTCGCCTCGGTCATGCTGGCGATCCTGCTGGCGCACCTGCTCGGCGCCAGGATGGTGTCGTGGGCCGCGTTCACGGCCTTCGTCCTGATGAAGGGCCATATCGCCGAAACCGTGCTGCGCAGCATCCTGCGGATCGCCGGCACGGTAGCGGGCGCGGGGCTGGCCCTGGCGCTGGTGCCCCTGGCGGACCGGGCGGTGCCCATCGCGATGGTCTGCGCGGGACTGGTCGGGGCGGGCAGCCTCTACGGGGCGCTCACCGCCAAGCGGTCCTACGCCTGGCTGCTGTTCGGCCTGACCTTCGAGATGATCCTGCTCGACAAGCTGGCCCACCCCGCGCTCGACACCCTGACCTTTGCCCATACCCGCCTGATCGAGGTGGTCGCCGGCACCGCGGCCTGCATGACCGTCAGCCTGCTCTCGACCTGGACGGTGCGGCGGCGCTGGCCGCCGAGCCCGCCCGCTTCCCCGGCCCGGATCGGCTGGCATCCGGACGCGGCGCGCCATTCCATCCAGGCCGGCCTGGCCCTGGCGCTGCTCCCGCTGCTCCACGACCTGGCGGGCCTGCCCGAACTGGCCCAGGCCGGGGTGACGATCATGGCGGTGATGATGGTGCCCGTGGCCGGCATCGGCGCGAGCGCCCTTACCCCGGTCAACCGCAAGCTGGCCCATCGGCTGGTCGGCTGCCTGGCGGGCGGCGCCCTGGCGGCGGCGGTGCTGGTCCTCGCCCGGGGCGAGCCGGTGATCCTGATAGCGGGCACCTGCCTGGGCATCGTCATCGGTCGGCATATCGAGAACGGCGGCGCGGCGCGGACCTATGTGGGCCTGCAGTTCACCCTGGCGATCCTCGTCGTGCTGGTGCCCGACAGCTATGCCGACGCGCGGATCGAGCCCGGGCTGCAGCGGCTGACCAGCATCTTCGTGGGCATGGCCCTGCTCGAGCCGGTGCTGATCGCCTGGCACCTGCTGGTGCCGCGGCGGAATTCGCGGGCCGAGGCCGTGGGGCCGGGCTCGGGGGAGTGACGGCCCGGCGAAGAGGAGGGGGCTCCTGAAAGGGCGCGCACCTTTGGCCAGGATGCGCTAGGGCGCCGCCGATGCTGCGTCTTTCCGGATTGTCCCTTCCTCTCGATCACGCGCCCGAGGCGCTGGTTCCCGCGATCTGCGCGCGCCTGGGCATCGCGCCCGAGGGCCTGCGCGGCTTCACCGTCTACAAGCGCGGCAACGACGCGCGGCGGCGGGGCGCGATCCTGCTGGTCTATACGCTCGACGTCGAGCTGGCCGACGAGGCCGAGGTGCTGGCGCGCTTTCCGGGCGACAAGGACCTGCGCCCCACGCCGGACATGACCTACCGCTTCGTCGCCAAGGCGCCGCAAGGCTGGTCGGGCAAGCGGCCCGTGGTGATCGGCGCGGGGCCTTGCGGGCTCTTCGCCGGGCTGATCCTGGCGCAGATGGGCTTTCGGCCGATCATCCTCGACCGCGGCAAGGTGGTGCGCGAGCGGACCAAGGACACCTGGGGCCTGTGGCGCCGCGCCGAGCTCAACCCCGATTCCAACGTCCAGTTCGGCGAGGGCGGGGCGGGGACCTTTTCGGACGGCAAGCTCTATTGCCGGGTCAAGGACCCGCGCTTCCTCGGCCGCAAGGTGCTGGAGGAGTTCGTGAAGGCGGGGGCGCCCGACGACATCCTGTGGGAAGCCCACCCGCATATCGGCACCTTCCGCCTCGTCACCATGGTCGAATCGATGCGGCGGACGATCGAGGAACTCGGCGGCGAGTACCGCTGGCAGACCCGGGTCGACGACCTCGCGCTGGAGCCCGTCGCCGACGGGCGCCGGCGGCTGCGCGGGCTGCACCTGGCCGACGGTTCCTTCCTCGAGGCCGATCACGTCGTCCTGGCCGTGGGCCACAGCGCCCGCCCGACCTTCGAGATGCTCCACGCCCGCGGCGTCCACATCGAGGCCAAGCCCTTCTCGATCGGCGTGCGGATCGAGCATCCGCAGAGCTGGGTCGACCGGGCCCGCTACGGCGACTGCGCCGGTCATCCCGATCTCGGCGCGGCGGCCTACAGCCTGTCGCACCACTGCGCCAACGGGCGGACGGTCTACAGCTTCTGCATGTGCCCGGGCGGCCGGGTCGTGGCCGCGGCGTCGGAGCCGGGACGGGTCGTCACCAACGGGATGAGCCAATATTCGCGCGCCGAGTTCAACGCCAATTCCGGCCTCGTCGTCGGCATCGACCCGGCGCGCGACTATCCCGACGGGCCGCTCGCCGGGATCGCCCTGCAGCGCCATTGGGAGGAGCGGGCATTCGAGCTGGGCGGAGCGGACTATTCGGCGCCGGGGCAGAAGGTGGGAGATTTCCTCGCCGGCCGGGCCTCCACGGCGCTGGGCGAGGTCGTGCCGTCCTACAGGCCGGGCGTGACCATGACCGACTTGGCGCTCTGCCTGCCGGACTACGCGATCGAGGCGATGCGCGAGGCGCTGCCGGTCTTCGGGCGCAGAATCGCCCGCTACGATCATCCCGACGTGGTCATGACCGGGGTCGAGACGCGCACTTCCTCGCCGGTGCGGATCACCCGCGGCGCGGACTTCCAGAGCCTCAATATCGAGCGCCTGTTTCCCGCGGGCGAGGGCGCGGGCTATGCCGGCGGGATCCTCTCGGCGGCGATCGACGGGATCAAGGTGGCCGAAGCGGTCGCCCGGAGCATCGCCGGCAGTTGAGCGTGGGCACCGCCGCCGGCCATTGCCGATGGGCTGGTTCATGCAGGGCATAGTGGCCGATGGCACTATTTTGCTGCTTTTCATAAATTTGATCTATGCCTAGGCGCCAAGTCCGCGGTATCAGCCCATTCGGCAAGGCAGGCTGCTGCCGACAGGCTTACCCAGGAAAGGCAAGGCATGAGCAATTCGACGCCCTTGACGGACAAGAAATTCGCGAGTCGCGTCGATTGGAACCTGATGCGGACTTTCGTGGACATTGTCCGCGCCGGGGGAATCGGCGCGGCGGCGCGGCAGCTCAACCGCCAGCAGCCGAGCATCAGCGCCGCGCTCAAGCGGCTCGAGGACCATGTCGGGGCGACGCTGCTCCACCGGACCGCCACCGGGGTCGAGATGACCTCCGCGGGCAAGGCGATGATGGCGCTGTGCGAGGACATGCTGGAATCGGCCCGGATGATGCCGCACCAGATCGCCCAGGCGACCAAGCGGGTCGAGGGCATCGTGCGCATCCAGATCGTCTCGGGGCTGGTCTCGCTCGAGTTCGACGAGGCGATCGCGAGCTTCCATCGGCGCAATCCCGGGATCCAGATCGAAATCCGCGTCTCGCCCTGGCGGCAGGTGCTCGACGCGCTGGAGCATGGGGAGGTCGAGATCGGCGTGGGCTACGACAGCAATGTCCGCGGCGGCCTGATGTACGAGCCGCTGCTGGTCGAGTGCCAGCAGCTCTACTGTTCGCGCAGCCATCCCAGGTTCGGCTACCGCGTGGTCCGGCTGGGCGAGCTCAAGGACGAAGGCTTCGTGCTGACCGGCGACGACGAGCTCGAGACGATCACCCACTTGCGCCGCCGCTATCGGCTGGGCACCCGGGTCAGCGGCCTGGCCGAGGACATCAACGAGGCGCGCCGACTGATCGTCCACGGTGTCGGGATCGGCTTCCTCCCTGTCCTGGCGGCGGAAAAGGAGGTTGCCGCGGGGCGGCTCTGGCCTATGCTCCATGCGGATTTCGAGCCGGCCTACGACATCTTCCTGCTCGCCCGCACCGAACCTGCGCGGGACACCGCGACGCAGCTGTTCTGGGACGAGGTCATCCGCCGTATCCGCGCTCTGCGCCGGGCATAGCCTAAATCTATGTCTTTCATCAAAGTTTTGCCTCTGGCTGCATGACGCACTGCAGCGCAGAATAGTGGCTCCGGAATGGAGCTGCGGCATGCAGGAAGCAGTGAAAGACAAGGTTTTCAACCTGATACCGCCCGCGATGCTGGCGGCGGTGCTGCTGTTCTGGGCCTTCGCCCCCCAGGCGTTGGTCGACAATGCCTGGACCCTCACCGTCGTATCGGCGCTCGTCACCGTAACCGTGCTCGGTCTCGAATGGGTGCATGAACGGCATGCCGGCTGGCGGATGAATCGCCGCGAGTTCTTCACCGACCTGTTCTACGTCGTCCTCAGCGCGACGGTGATTTCCTGGCTCTCGACCAAGCTGGCCGAGGACCCGCTCGCCGCCGTCAAGGCCTCGCTCGGGATCGGCACCCCGTTGCTCACGCGGCTGCCCTGGCTCGTCCAGGTCTTCATGGTCTTCACCATCTTCGAGTTCGGCCAGTACTGGATGCACCGGCTGATGCACAACTGGACGCCGTTCTGGCTGACCCATGCCCCGCATCACCACATCACGCAGCTCAACGCCGCCAAGGGCGCGGTGGGCAATCCGATCGAACTGTTCCTGATCAGCCTCAGCGTGCTGGCGCTGATGGACTTCGACAAGACCGCGATCTTCGCCTCGTTCAGCATGGGCACGGTCATCTCGACCTTCGCCCATGCCAATGTCCGGGCCAATCCGCCGATCTGGTATTCGTTCTTCTTCACCACGATCCGGCACCACAGCCTGCACCATTCGACCGACTACGAGAGCACCCGCTGCAACTACGGCAACTCGCTGATCCTGCTCGACCGGGTATTCGGCACCTATCGGGAAGGCGAGAGCGTGCTCGTCGGCCAGGACGATCGCAGGCGCCTGTCGATCTGGGAGCAGACGCTCTTCCCGTTCCAGCCGCTGATCGCCAGGGTCAGGGCGGCGCGCGGCAAGGCCGAAGCGGGCCCGGCGCCCTCGGACACGGCGGCGGCGTGACGGTCACGCACCCTCGGCGGGTCAGCGCGGCGCGCAGCGCGCTGTACCGGGGGGACATGGGCTCGGCCCACCAGTTCGCCATGACGATGGTGGCGGAAAACCCGCGCGACGCCGAAGGCCACTTCGTCCTCGGCATCGCCGAATCGAGCGCGGGCCGCGTGCAGGCCGGCATCGAGCACATCGACCGGGCCGTGGCGCTCGATCCCCAGGGAGAATACCGCGCCCAGCTCGCCAAGCTCCTCACGCTGATGCGCCGCGATGGGGATGCCGCCGCGATACTGCAGGATGCGGAGCGGGCCCTGCCCAGCGACGCGCTGAGCCGCGACACGATGGGCTGCGTCTATGCCCGGCTCGGCGACCACGCCGCTGCGCTGCCCCATTTCGCCGCGGCGGTGCGGCTTGAGCCGCGCAACCCCGAATACCGCTACAACGAGGCGGCGACCTTCAACTTCCTGGGGCGGGTCGACGAGGCCGAGGCTGCGTTGGAGGCGCTGATCGCCATGGCTCCGGGCGATGCCCGCGCGCACCATCTTCTGGCCGGCCTGCGCAAGCAGACCCCGGCGCGCAATCACGTCGACCGGCTGGCCCAGGTCCATGCCCAGGTCCGGGACGGGCGCAGCCGCCTGCTGCTCGGCTATGCCCTGGCGAAGGAGCTGGAGGACATCGGCCGCGCCGACGAGGCGATGGACCGGCTCTGCGCGGCGAATGCCGAGCACCGCCGCAGGCTGCCCTATGCCTTCGCGCGCGATGCCGCGACCTTCGACGCCATCGAGGCGAGCTGGCCGAGCCTGGCGGCGGCCCCTGCGGCGACCGCGCCGGCCGACGCGCCGATCTTCATCATCGGCATGCCGCGAACCGGGACAACGCTGGTCGATCGCATCATCTCGTCGCATCCCGCGGTCGAAAGCGCGGGCGAGCTCCAGGCCATGCCGCTGGCGGTCAAGCGCGCCGCGGGGACGCGCACCCCCACGGTCATGGACCCCGAGACGATCTTGGCCGCGGCGGGCGCCGACATGGGCGAGATCGGCCGCGATTTCCTGCAGCGGGCGAGCCACCATCGCCGCGACCCCGGCCTGCGGTTCACCGACAAGTTTCCGGGCAATTTCCACTATGCCGGGTTCATCGCGAGGGCGCTCCCGCAGGCCAGGATCGTATGCCTGCGCCGCCACCCGATGGACACGGTGCTCAGCAACTTCCGCAATCTCTTCGCGGTCAGCTCGCGCTATTACGACTACTCCTACGACCTGCTCGACATCGCGGCCTACTACGTCCGCTTCGACCGGCTGATGGCCCTGTGGCGCGAGGCGCTGCCGGGCCGGGTGATCGAGGTCGGCTACGAGGACCTCGTCGCCGACCAGGAAGGGCAGACCCGCCGGATGCTCGCGCATTGCGGCCTCGACTGGGCGGACGCCTGCCTGTCGTTCCACACCAATGCGGCCCCGGTTTCCACCCCCAGCGCGGCCCAGGTCCGGCGGCCGATCTACCGCGATTCGGTAGCTCGCTGGAAGCGCCACGCCGAGCTTCTCGAACCCGTTCGGCGCTTTTTCGACGCCGCCGGCATCGCGATCGAATGAACAGGAGCCGAGACTGCATGGCACGACTTGCAATCCTTACGCTGGGCGCTGTGCTGGCCGCGGGCCTCGCCGCGCCGGCCCTGGCGGCGCACGAACCGACCACGCGCGTGGTCTCATGCCGGGCGGGGAGCTGCCTGCAGGTTTCCGGCCACCGCCACAGCGCGGCGGCCGCGGTCCTGATCAACGGTCACGCGGTTGCCGTGGAGGGCGAGCGCAAGTGGCGTGCCGAGCTTCCGGTGGAAACGGTGCGCGCCTGGTCCGAGCCGTTTGCGCGGACGATCGAGGTGGCCACCTTCGATCCCGCGACCCAGAGGAACACGGCCATGGAGGCCGATTTGCCGATCGGGCTGCTGGGCGGCGTGACCAATCTCGCCAGCCTGGTGGTCAGCATGAAGTAATACCCGCAAGCAAGTCGAGTAATAAAATAACAATTTTGAGTTCAGTATTGTAAGTTTTTTCGATTCGTCCTATGTGGGCGTCAGTCGCCGTAGAGCGGCGCCCGATTGTTTGCCCATAGGAGACGATGATGAAGACTGGCCTCGTGGCCCTGGCCGCGCTCGCTTTCGCAACCCCGGCGTTTGCGAACACCACTGAAAATCCTTTCGCCCAGGACAAGGCGACGCTCAACCTGAAGGGCCTCGACCTGTCGACCGCCGACGGTCAGGAGCGTCTCGCGATCCGCATGGACCAGGCCGCCCGCGCGGTTTGCGGCGAGCGTCTCGCCAGCGTGCACCTGGCGCTCGAAGCCAAGGCGCAGGAATGCCGGTCTGCCGTGGTGGCGGACGTCCGCGCCCAGGTCGAGCAGCGCCTCGCCCGCGCGAACGCCGCCAAGCCGGTCCAGTTCGCCGCGCGCTGATGCTTGATGCCCCGCGGCGGGATCATTCGCCGCGGGGCAAAGTATTACTTGAGAATTATTTCCCGGCGATCTTCGCCGGGCGCGGCCACCAGGTGATGGTGTGCACGTCGTGGGCCGAGGTCCACACCCCCTTTCGCGTATAGCGCAGCGCGCCGCTGCCCTCGGGCTTGCCGAGCCGGGCGCGGACCGCCATCCTCCGGGGATCGATCACCGCGAAGGTCTGGTCGTCCGTGGTCCGCAGCCAGACCATCCCGCCGCCCGTATCGATATCGCCGTATTTCAGGTTCGCGCCGACCGTGACGCGGCCCGTGACCTCGCCGCTGCGCGGATCGATCCGCGCGAGCGTGCCGTCGCCCTGCTCCTGGACCCAGACCGCGCCGACCCCGGCCGCCAGGAACCCGGGAGCCTTGCCCAGCGCGGTCTTCTTGGTGACCGTATTGGTCGCCGGATCGATCCGCTGGATCGTCTGGCCGGGCAGGCTGATCGCCCAGACCGCACCGAAGCCGTAGGTCAGGTAGGAGGTGTCGGGATCGACCGAGACCGTCGCGGCGACCTGGTTGGTGGCCGGGTCGATCCGCGAGACGATGCCCTTTTCGTCGCTGGCGATCCAGATCGATCCGGCGCCGGCGGCGAGCTGGAGCTCGTACTTGTCGAGCTTGGGGATGCCGGTGGGGATCGTCGCGACCAGCTGCGCGGTCCGCAGGTCGATCCGGTTGAGCGTCTTGTCCGCGCAGTCGATCACCCACAGGCTGCCCGCGGCGATGACCATGGCGCCGCAGGGACGGGCGATGGCCACTTCGGCAAGCTTGCCCTCCGTCCGCGACCAGCGCTCGACGCGGCCGCGGTTGGTGACCCAGACGCTGTCGCCGTCGACCGCGAGGAAATCCGCGAAGCCGGGCACGGGGATGACCTGTTCGCCCTGCGCCCATGCCGTGGCCGGCACCGCCGCACAGGCGGCCGCGAGTGCCATGATCATTCTCCTGAGCTTGGGCATGACTGTTCCTTTCGTATGGATCGGCGTTCAGGCGCGCTGGGCGATGTAGGCGCGCCAGCCGCCCAGCGCGGTGATGTCCTCGGCTCCGGTCAGGGCGCGCGGCTCGGCGACGAAGCCCTTGACGCTGGTGCCGTTCGCCAGGGTGACGGTGCCGATCGCCAGCGGGGCGGGGACCTCGACCACGAAGCTGCCGAATTCGGCGACGCCGAGCTCGTAGACCTCGAGCTTGATCGGTGCGCCGTTCTCCGAATGGACCAGCGCGGGCTTGGGCGGCACGCTGTCGGCCATGGCGTAGAGCCGGTAGTTCGGCGCGGTCTCGTAGGCGCCGACGAACTTGGCCTCGCGCGAGGTCAGTTGCCAGTGCAGCGGCATGCCTTCCAGGTGAGCGCCGACGACGGCGAGTTTCACGGTCTGCATTTTGCCCTCCAGGTCGAGCGGGGGTGGAGATGGAAGATCGGCCTCGGCCAGGTAGGCGTCGGCGATGTCGAGCAGGGCGCGGTCGGTGTCGGCCGGGCCGATCAGGGTGATCCCGAAGCCGGTGGCGTTGGCGCGGATGCCCGCGGGGACCGCGAGGGCCGCCATGTCGAGCAGGTTCACGAAGTTGGTGTAGCGGCCGAAGGCGCTGTTGAGCGCGATCGGCGCGGCCTGGAGCTCGCGCACCCGGTAGGTCGTGCCGACCGTCGGGAAAGCCAGCAGATCGACCCGGCCCCACTGCTCGTCGGCATGGCGCTTGAGCGCCGCCATCCGGTAGATGCCGTTGAACAGCTCGACGGCGGTCATCTTCAGCCCCGGCTCGACGACCTCGCGCACGGCCGGATCGATCGCGTCGGGATTCTCGGCGAGGATCCCGGCCATGGCGGCGGTCCGCTCGGCGACCCAGGGGCCTTCGTAGAGCAGCTGCGCCGCCTCGAGCAGCGGGTCGATGTCGATCTCGACGATCTCCGCGTCCCGGCCGAGCACCTCGAGCGCGCGGTCGTAGAGCCATTCGGATTCGGGATCGCCGAAGAACACGCGCTGGTGGCGCAGCGGCACGCCGATCCGGGCGCGGCCGAGCGGGCGGTCGGCCAGCGGCTTCGAGTAGGGATCGGCCGCGTCGTAGCCCGCGACCACCTGGTCGATCAGGCGGGCGTCGGCGGTGTCGCCGGTGAACACGGTGATGCAGTCGATCGTCCGGCAGGCCGGCAGCAGCCCGCTGGTCGACCAGCGGCCTTTGGTGGGCTTGAAGCCGATCAGGTGCTGGAACGCGGCGGGCACGCGGCCCGAACCGGCGGTGTCGGTGCCGAGCGCGAAGGCTACCAGCCCGGCCGAAACCGCGCTGGACGAGCCCGAGCTCGACCCGCCGCTGACATAGGCCAGGTTATAGGCGTTGCGCGGGGCGCCATAGGGGCTGCGCGTGCCGTTGAGGCCCGTGGCGAACTGGTCGAGGTTGGTCTTGCCGACGCAGAGCGCGCCCGCCGCGAGGAGCCGCACGATCACTTCGGCGGACTCGGCGGGATCGAAGGCGAAGGCCGGGCAGGCCGCGGTGGTCGGCAGGCCGGCGACGTCGATGTTGTCCTTCGCCGCGAAGGGCACCCCGGCAAGCGGCAGGACCTCGCCGGCGGCGACCCGGGCATCGACGGCGCGGGCGGCGGCGAGGAGGTCCTCGGGCGCCGTGCGGTTGATCCAGATCTGCGGCTGGATCGCATCGTAGAAGGCCAGCCGCGCCAGCGTTTCCTCGGCCTGGGCGACTGCGGTGCTGCGTCCGGCATTCACCTCGGCGGAGATCCCCGCCGCGCTGCGGCGGTCCAGAGCGGTCATGCCGAAATCCTCACGGCTTCCTCCTCAGGGCCAGCATCGGCGCTCCGGGTTGCAGCGACTGGCGCTCCTGCATGTAGAGCGCCGCGACCGTGCCCGATCCGGGGCTCTCGACCGCGCATTCCATCTTCATCGCCTCGAGCACGGCGATCGTATCGCCGGCCTCGATCTCGTCGCCTGCAGCCACCAGCAGCTTCCAAACCGAGCCGCCGAACGGCGCCTCGACCAGGTCGGCGCCCTCGGGCAGGTCGATCGCGGCGGGCTCGGGCGCGTCTGCTTCGGCCATGGCGGACACCCGGTCGAACTCGCCGCGGCGCTGCCATTCGGCGCGCTCTTCGTCGAAGGCGGCCTGCCGCGCCGCCTCGAACTTGGCGATCGGCTCGGCATTGTCGGCCAGGAACCGGCGGTAGTCGGAGAGGCGGAACTCGGACTCTTCGATCCGGATCGAGCGCCGCCCGGTCGGGAAGTCGCGGCGCCAGTCGGCCAGCTCCGCGGCGCTTACGGAATAGAAGCGGATCTGGTCGAAGAAGCGCAGCAGCCAGGGCTTGCCTTCGGTGAAAGCCCCCCCTGTGACTGACGGGGTCTGGCGGTGGGTGTTCCACACCTGGATCGTCCGCCCGAACAGCTGGTAGCCGCCCGGCCCTTCCATCCCGTAGATGCACATGTAGGCCCCGCCGATCCCCACGACGTTCGGCGGGGTCCAGGTCCGCGCCGGGTTGTACTTGGTGGTGACCAGGCGGTGCCGCGGATCGACCGGGGTGGCGACCGGAGCGCCCAGGTAGACGTCGCCCAGGCCCATCACGAGATAGTTCGCCTCGAAGATCAGGTTCTCGACCGCGGCCTGATCGGGCAGGCCGTTGATCCGGCGGATGAACTCGATGTTGTCCGGGCACCACGGGGCATCGTCGCGGACCGCGCCCATGTACTTCTCGATGGTCTCGACCGTCGCGGGATCGCGCCAGGACAGCGGCAGGTGGACGATCCGCGAGGGGATCGCGAAGTCCTCCAGGTCGCCCAGCCGCTCTTCCGCGGCGATCAGCGCGGCCAGGGCCTGGCGCTGGTTCAGCACCTCGCCGTCGAAGTGGAACTGCAGCGAGCGGATCCCCGGAACGATGTCGATGACGCCGGGCAGGCCCAGCCGTTCGAGCTCGGTCATCAGCGCGTGGACCCGGATGCGCAGCTCGATGTCGAGCACGATCGGGCCGTATTCGACCAGGATGTTGCGGTCGCCCTGCTGGCGGTAGACCGTGCTCGGACAGCGCGGGCGCTCCGGAATCTCGGCCAGGATCGGTGAGAGCGTGTCGATCGGCCGGGCCGGGCCGCAGCCGGGGGTCTCGCCCGTGGCGACCAGCCGGCGCTGCAGGGTGTCGGCCGCCGTGGCGTCGCCGATGTTGACCGGGGCGAAGCGCAGCTTGTCGCCCGGGGCGAGCTGGCCGATCTTCCAGCGGTCGGCGGCGATCACCACGAAGGGGCAGACGAAGCCGCCCAGCGAAGGCCCGTCGGGGCCGAGGATGATCGGCATGTCGCCGGTGAAGTCGACCGCGCCGATGGCATAGGGGTTGTCGTGGATGTTGGAGGGGTGCAGCCCCGCCTCGCCCCCGTCCTTGCGCGCCCATTGCGGCTTGGGGCCGACCAGGCGGACCCCGGTGCGGTTGGAGTTGTAGTGGACCTGCCACTCTGCGGCGATCAGGGTGTCGATGTCCTCGTCGGTGAAGAAGTCGGGCGCTCCGTGCGGGCCGTAGAGCACGCGCAGGGTCCATTCGGTGGAGAGCCGGGGCAGGGCGACCGCAGGCAGTGGTTCCGCCGTCGCCTCGCCGGCCAGGTGCAGCGTGTCTCCCGCCAGCAGCCGCCGCGCGGCGTGGCCGCCGAACTGGCCGAGCTCGAAGGTGCTGCGGCTGCCGAGATAGGCCGCGATGTCGAGCCCGCCGGCGATCAGGACATAGCCGCGCAGGCCCCCGCCCGCGGCGCGGCCGAGCGCCAGGGTCTGCCCTGCCGCCACGTCGATCGCCGCGCCGCGCGGAAGCGCGACGCCGTCCAGCGTCGCGCCGAAATCGGCGCCGGTCAGGCAGATCCGCGCCGGTGCGGTGAAGGCCAGGGTCGGGCCGGTGACCGTGACTTCCAGCCCGGCCGTTCCTTCGGGATTGCCGAGCAGGCGGTTGCCGAGGCGGAAGGACTGGTCGTCCATCGGGCCAGAGGGCGGGACCCCGACGGCCCAGAGGTTCTGCCGCCCCGGCCAGTCCTGCACGGTCGTCGCCGTGCCGCCGCTGACCACGCGGATCGCCTGCGGCTCGTAGGCGATGGTATCGAGCACGCGGGTCGAGACCTCGCCGGTGACGAAGGCGGCGGAGCGGACCACCTCGCGCAGCCAGCGCAGGTTGGTCTCGATCCCGTCGATGCGGCAGCGGCCCAGCGCCTCCTGCATCGCCGCGACCGCCTCGTGCCGCGTCGGGGCGTGGACGATCAGCTTGGCCAGCATCGGATCGTACCAGGCGCTGACGGTGGAGCCGGCCATGCACCAGGTCTCGGCACGGATCTCGGGCGGGAACTCGACCGCGGTGAGCATGCCCGAGGTCGGGCGGTAGTCGAGCGCCGGGTCCTCGGCGTAGAGCCGGACCTGGACCGAATGGCCGTTCGGCCCGGGCGGCGCGGCGTCGAGGAAGGCGAAGTCCCCGGCCCCGCCGCGGATCATCCATTCGACCAGGTCGACCCCCATGATCTCCTCGGTCACCCCGTGCTCGACCTGGAGCCGGGTGTTCATCTCGAGGAAGAAGAACTCCTCGCGCTCGGCGTCGTAGAGAAACTCGACCGTGCCGGCCGAGCGGTACTCGGCGGCCTGCGCGAGCCGGGTCGCCGCGGCGATCAGGTTCTGGCGGACCATGTCGGGCAGCAGCGGCGCGGGGGCCTCCTCGACCACCTTCTGGTTGCGGCGCTGGAGCGAGCAGTCGCGCTCGGCGAGCGCCATGACCCGGCCCTGGCCGTCGCCGAAGACCTGGACCTCGAGGTGCCGGGCGCGGCGGATGTAGCGTTCGAGGAAGATCCCGGCATCGCCGAAGTTGCTCTGCCCCTGGCGGGCCACCGCGGCGAAGCCCTCGCGGATGTCGCTCTCGTCCTCGCAGACCCGCATGCCGATCCCGCCGCCGCCGGCGGTGGCCTTGAGCATGATCGGGAAGCCGATCCGGTGCGCCGCGGCGACGGCCTCGGCCTCGTCGGTCAGCAGGTCGGTGCCCGGCGCCAGCGGCAGGTCGTGCGCGGCGGCGAGCGCGCGGGCGGTGTGCTTGAGGCCGAAGGTGCGGATATTGTCCGGCGTCGGGCCGATGAAGACGATGCCCTCGGCGGCGCAGGCCTCGGCGAAGTCCACGTTCTCGGCGAGGAAGCCGTAGCCCGGGTGGATCGCCCCGGCCCCGGTGCGGCGTGCCGCTTCGAGGATCGCCTCGACGTTGAGGTAGGACTCCGAGGCCCGCGCCGGGCCGATGCAGACCGCCTCGTCGGCCAGCGCGACGTGGAGCGAATCCACGTCGGCCTCGGAATAGACCGCGACCGAGCGCAGGCCCATTCGCTTCAGGGTGCGGATGATCCGGGTGGCGATCGCGCCGCGGTTGGCAATCAGAACGGTGTCGAAGCTCATGCGGTCACGATCATCCGGACGGGAGTGGGGTTGAAGCCGTTGCAGGGGTTGTTGATCTGCGGGCAGTTCGAGACGACCACGGTGACGTCCATCTCCGCCCTCAGGTCCACGGTGAGGCCGGGCGCGGAAATGCCGTCGACGATGCCCAGCGAGCCGTCGGGCTCCACGGGCACGTTCATGAAGAAATTGATGTTGGACACGATGTCGCGCTTGCCCCGCCCTTCGAGCAGGTTGGCCTCGAGGAAGTTCTCGACGCAGGCGTGCTCGGCCTTGGTGTGGTGGCCGTAGCGCAAGGTGTTGCTCTCGCAGGAGCAAGCGCCGCCGATGGTGTCGTGGTAGTCGACCGAGGTGGCGGCGATGGTCATCATTGGTCGTCCCTCGTTGGAGCGCAGCACGGTCCCTTCGCGCAGGAACAGGTTGCCCTGCGCCGCGACGGTATCCTGCGCCGAATAGCGCTCGGCATCGTCGGCCGTGGCGTAGAGCAGAAAGTCGACCGCCTGGTTGCCCTCCAGATCGACGATGCGCAGGGTCTGGCCGGCCGCGACATGGTACAGCCACGGCGCCCGCGCGGGCACGATCGCGTCGTGGACGACTGCGCCGGACAGGCCGGAAAGATGGGGATCGACGCTCATGCGGCCCGGTTCCTCGAGTTAGCGGCGGAAATAGTCTTCGACGTTCTGGAAGGCGCGCAGGCCCTCCGGCGTCGCGTTGCGGATGGGATCGTCGGTCGGCGTCACCGGCCCGCGCCAGGCGGTCGCCCGCAGCGGAGTGACGGTCCAGTCGGGCCGCGGGTCGAGCACGTGAGGGCAGTTGGCGATGACCACGATCACGTCCATCTCGGCCCGCAGGATGACTTGCCGCCCCGGCGCGAAGGGGCCGACCTGCGGCGTGATGGCGCCGTCCGCCTCGATCCGCGCGCCCTTGAACAGGTTGACGCAAGGATGCACGTCGCGGCGCTGGAGGCCATGCTTGGCGACGCCCAGCAGGAAGCGGTCGCGTCCGCTGGGGTAGGGGCCGCTGTTCATGCCGTTGCCGTATTTGGCCGCATTGGTCGCGGGGTTCGAGGCGCCGCAAAAGGTGTCGTGCAGACCGGCGCTATCCTCGGTGATGCTCATCAGGACGCGGCCCATGTCGGAGAGCAGCAGCTTGCCCTGGCCCAGATAGGCGTTCCACTGGACCTTCACCGTATCGGCGACGTTGAGCCGCTCGGTGGGCATTTCGGCGTTGAAGACCAGCAGCGAGGCGCAGGCATCGCCCTTGAGATCGATCAGCCGGAGCCGCGAGCCGCGGGTCAGCCGCCGCGTGGCATAGCCGCCCGCCGCGATGGTCTCCTCCCACAGCAGGTCGTCGGCATGGGCCTCGGCCGGCAGGTCGGTGGCGGTCGGCGGGAGGATCGGCATGGCCTCGACCATGGTGCCCGCCTTCTTGCGCGCATGATCGCGCGCCGCGAGCGGATTGGCCAAAGAGCCGGCAGGCACGTCGGTCATGCTGCGGCTCCCGCGGCGTGGTCGTCCTGCTCATGCAACGGCGGGAGGAGCGAGGTCGTCGCGACGAGTTCGAGCTGCTGAACGCCGCGGACCTTGCGGAGCGCATCGCACAGCTCCTTCAGCCGGACCGCCGGCCCCTGGACGAGCAGCACCTCGAGCGACTGGTCGTTCTCCAGGAAGACGTGCTGCGAGGAGATGACCTCCTTGAGGTACTGCGCCTGGGTCTGCGCCAGCTGGTGCCGGACCCGGCCGCGATCGCCGCGGTAGACGATGGTGATGGTGCCTGCGAGCATCTCGTCGGGGCGGGTATAGGCTTCATGTTCGGCGAGCGCATGGCGGATCAGCTCGGCGATGAGCTGCGAGCGCGAGGGCAGGCCGCGTTCTTCCACCATCATGTCAAGCTGGCGGAACAGTTCGCCGGGAAGGCTCATGCTGAGCCGGGCCAGGCTGGTGGTTTCGCTGCTCATGTCCAATCCTCTTTTTTCTAGGTATTCGCGAGCGCGCCCGCGGCGCGGCCGGCATCGTGGCGCAAGGGAAGGTCGTAGACCGCGGTTGCGCCGAAGCGGTGCGGCGCGTGGGGATCGTGCCGGCGCTTGTCGAGCGCGAGCACCCGCGTGCCGAGGCTGAAGGCTTCGCGGATGTCGTGCGTGACCATGATGATCGTCAGAGAATAGTCGCGCCACAACTGGGTGATGAGCGCGTGCATGTCGGTGCGGATGCCGGGGTCGAGCGCGCCGAACGGCTCGTCGAGCAGCAGGATGCGGGGGCGCTTGATCAGCGCCTGGGCGATCGCCAGGCGCTGCTGCATCCCGCCGGAGAGCTGCGCGGGATAGAGGTGCAGGCTGTCGCCGAGGCCCACGGCCTTGAGCATTTCGGCCGCTTCCTCGGTCGCCGCGCGGCGCTCAGCGCCGAACAGCCGGGCGATCAGCGGCGCTTTCGCGCACTCCAGCCCGAACACCGTGTTGCGCAGGGCCGACAGGTGCGGGAACACCGAATAGCGCTGGAAGACCACGCCCCGGTCGGGCCCGCATTCGGGGGGGAGCGGCGTTCCGTCGAGCAGGATCTCGCCCCGCGTCGGAGCTTCCTGGCCCAGGACGATCCGCAGCAGGCTGCTCTTGCCCGCGCCCGACGGGCCGATGATCGAGACGAACGACCCGGCTGCGACATCGAGGTCCACCCGTTCGAGCACGATCTTGTCGCCATATTCGACCCAGACGTCGCGCAGGCTCAGGATCGGGGGAGTGAGCGGGGGCGTGATGGGCAGCGCGCTCAATGGCTTGCTCCATGCGCCCAGGGGAATGCCCGCCGGCTGAGGTGGGTCAGCGCCAGATCCATCGCGATCGCCAGGATCGCGATCCAGGCGACGTAGGGGATGATCACGTCCATCGAGAGATAGCGGCGAACGAGGAAGATCCGGTAGCCCAGGCCGATATCGGAGGCGATCGCCTCGGCCGAGATGAGGAACACCCAGGCCGGGCCGAGCGACAGCCGCATCGCGTGGAGCAGCCGGGGCATGGCCTGGGGCAGGGCGACGCGGATCATGATCTGCCACGAGCTCGCGCCCAGGGTCTGCGCCTTGATGATCTGCTCGCGCGGCAAGGCGCCGACATGGGCGGCGATGTCGCGGACCATGACCGGGGCGATGCCGATGACGATCAGCGCGACCTTGGCGGTTTCGCCGAGGCCCAGGGCGATGAACAGGATCGGCAGCAGGGCGATCGGCGGGATGACCGCGATGGCGGTCACCAGCGGGCCGAAGGTGGCGCGGACCGGCGGCAGGACCCCAAGGACCAGTCCGACGAGCAGGGCGGCAAGGGTCGCGATGCCGAGGCCAAGCCCGAGGCGTTCCAGGCTCGCCAGGGTGTCGGCCCAGAACAGCAGCTTGCCCGTCAGTTGGTCTGGCTGCGCGATCAGCGCGGCCATGCCCTGGGCCATGCCGCTGGGAAGCGGCAGGATCTTGTCGGCCGGATTGGCCGCATGCCGCTGGGCCGCCAGGAACAGGTAGAGCAGGACCAGGAGCAGGATCGGCAGCGATCCCAGCAGGATCCGGTCGCTCCGGCGAACTTGGCGGTTGACCCAACGCATGTCGTCACATCACCTTGGCTGGAGGTCGGGCAGGGCGGTTGGTCAGAGCTTCCCGTCGGCGGCGAGCTGCATGAAGCTCTCGTCGAAGCGCAGCGTCACCTTGGCGGGATCGCCGAGCGTCTTGCCGCCGGGGAACGACATGCCGACCGCGTCGGCAGTGGCCGCGCCCTTGAACAGGCCCTTCGAAAAACTGAAGTCGCGCACCAGCTTCATCGTGGTCATGAGCTGCGGGGCGGAGGTCGCCGCGACCGCCGCCTTGGGGTCGACATAGAGGTGGGTGGTCGAGAGCTGGCTGTCGAAGTTCTCCGGCGTCGCCCCGGCGAGCTTGGCCATGGCCGCGCGGGCTTCCTTGCCTTGCGCATCCTGGCGCTGCATCAGCGCGACGGTCTCGTACCAGATCCCGGCCAGCGCCTTGCCGAGGTTGGGATTGGCCTTGAGCGTGGCGGTATCGACGACCAGGAGGTCGAGGATCTCTCCGGGGATCTGCGCCGAGCTGAACACCTCCTTGGCGCCCGCCTGGCTCTTGATCACCGAGAGCTGCGGGTTCCAGGCCACCGCCGCATTGGCGTCGGGGCTGCTGAAGGCCCCCACGATGTCCGCGTCCGACGTGTTTATCGTCTTGACGTCGGTTGGTTTCAGGCCGGCCTTTTCCAGGCCGCGCGCGAGCAGGTAGTGCGAGACCGAGAGCTCGACGAGATAGACTTGGCGGCCCTTGATCGCACTCAGCTGGTCGGCACCCTTGAGCACGATGCCGTCGTTGCCGTTGGAATAGTCGCCGACGATGATCGCGCTGGTGTCCTTGCCCCCGGCGGCGGGGATGGTCAGGGCATCCATGTTGGCGACGGTAACGCCGTCGAACTTGCCGGCGGTGTACTGGTTCACCGATTCCACATAGTCGTTCACCTGAACGACGTTGATCTTGATGCCGTACTTGTCGGCCCACTTCTTCACGATCCCGGCCTGCTGGGCATAGGGCCAGGGCATCCATCCGGCGTAGATCGACCAGCCGATGCTGAACTCGGTCTTGGCTTCCGTCGGGGCGTTGGAGCCTTGCGAGCAGGAGGCGAGCAGCAGCGCTCCCGCGATCAGCGCAACCTTTCGTGTCTTGCCGAGCAACCCGATCATGATTCGATCCCCTTTCGCAGTGCAGCATGGCATAGTGGAAGCGCATGTCCACCGAAAAATATTACCGATATCAAACTATGTAATACCATTTCCGCTCCAGGCATTTTAGGCATTGGGCGCGCGGGGAAACGCCGAGCCCCTCATGGCCGGCAGGTGCCTCGTCCCGGCGCTTCGCTGGGAGGCGCAGGGAACCGCGACTCGACGAAAATCACGGAATCGTAGCCCTTGGGTGATTCGCGCTGGGCCTGCCGGTCCGATTCGGATGTTATCCTCGCCATTCCACCAGGCGGTGAGGGCAAAAGCCTTCCGCTAGGAAATCCGCCATTTTGTGCGCTGCAGTGCATATCGGCTTCATACTGAGCAAGTGCAAAAATATTACGCTTGACGATTTAGGTAATATCCATAGCCTGTCTCACATCGCCGTATGAGGCGGCGACGAATGAGGGAAAGATAGCGCCGGCAATCCGGCTTCGTAATGAGGGCTCTTTGATCGCACCCGGTCCTGCAGCTTCGGCCCGAACGGGCAATGCGCCGGCGTCCTTCGGCGATGTCCGGATGGCCGGGCGGCTGGGGCAAGCCGGCATCCGCGCCGCAGCAGGCTCCAGGCCGAATGCAGCGAGAGCGCTCGAAGATCCAGGATGAGCCGGCCGCATGGCGGCTGCAAGGCGCCGGCTTGGCCAGAGCGCCCAGGGAGGGATGTCACTGACGGCTGAACAAGCACAGGGGTCGAGTGACTATGAAAATTTTCCGCCACACACTGCTTTGCGCCACCATGCTCATGGGCGCTGGCACCACCGCCGCATTCGCGCAGGATGCTGCGCCCGATGACGCCGCTTCCGACGATGCCGATGCCATCGTCGTGACTGCCACCCGCCGCGCGACCAGCCTGCAGGACGCGCCGATCAACATCAGCGCGATCAGCACCGCCGAACTGGCCAAGCAGCGCATCGACGACGTCAAGGGCCTCGCCGCCTTCACTCCCGGCCTGACCGTGGCTGAAACTGGTCCGCGAACGGCGGGCACCATCATCATGCGCGGCCTCTCGTCGTCGGATTCGGGCAGCGGCGGGAACTCCAATAGCGCGGTCGGCGTCTACCTGGGCGAAGTGCCGCTCTACCTCGACTTCAAATTGCTCGACATCAACCGCGTCGAAGTGCTCCAGGGGCCGCAGGGCACGCTCTACGGCCTGGGGACGCTGTCGGGCGCTATCCGCTACATGCCCAACCGTCCGAATACCGACAAATGGTCGATCGACGCCCACGTCCGCGCCTTCGGGGAATCGCATAGCGGCCAGCCGGGCGTGAACGGCGACGTCACGCTGAACATTCCGATCGTGCGGGACCACATCGCGTTCCGCACGGTCGTTGGCTACTATGACAACCCGGGCTTCATCGATTACGACTACCTGCTGCAGCAGCCGGGTGTTTCCAACCCGCAGCCGGTTCGCGGCACGACTGCGGCTGAGGCGAGCCTCGGAACGGCAGCCGATTACGCCGCCAACTTCTATTCCAGGAAGGACCTAAACTACGAGCGCACCTTGACGACGCGCAACCAACTGCTCCTCGAACTGAATCCCGGCGCGAAGCTGTACCTGACCTACGCCCACCAGCAGACCGAGACGGAAGGAACCCAATCGGTCCAGGCGGGCGTGCTGGGCACCGGGCCGTACCAGTCGGCCAAACGCTATAGCGAGCCTTCCAAGCGGGTTTCCGACCTCTTCGCCGCCGAGGCCAATATCAGCCTCGGCTTCGCTCAGGTGGTCGCGACGGCGGCCTGGACCAAGCAGACCACCGATTCCAGCGGGGACCAGACCGACCTGCTGCTCGACCTCGACTACGGCTACGAAGCGTTCCCGAACTTCTCGGCCTATACCTATTCGCACGGGGTCACGAAGCAGTTCAACGGCGAGCTTCGCCTGGTCTCCAGCCACGGTGGCCCGTTCAACTGGGTGCTCGGCGGTTTCTACAACAACATGCGCACGTCTTCGAACAGCGGGGAAATCGCGCCCGGCCTGGCGGCCTTCAAGGGCGTCTACCGTCCTGACGATCTCGAATACATCTCCTTCGTCAATACCCAGATCAGGGAAAAGGCCGTCTACGGCGAGGGAACGTTGAAGCTCACCGACAAGTTGCAGGTGACGGGCGGTATCCGCTACTTCAAGTACGACGCATTCGCGGAAGGCGGCACCGACACGCCGCTGACCAGCGGTGGGCGGTCCCGTACTCCCTATCCGTTGATCCAGTTCGCTGCGAGCCGGATCAAGTCGGGCTCGACCGCCGCCGACGGCACCGTGTGGAAATTCAACACTTCGTACAAGTTCAGCGAC
This sequence comes from Novosphingobium sp., assembly GCA_047605105.1. Lineage (GTDB taxonomy): Bacteria > Pseudomonadota > Alphaproteobacteria > Sphingomonadales > Sphingomonadaceae > Novosphingobium. The sequence continues at coordinate 39,082 of JASGGH010000006.1, forward strand.
GATGTGATGGCCTATTTCACTTACAGCAAGGGCTACCGCACCGGCAACGTCAACCGTGTTGCTCCGTGCGTCCTGCCGCTCGACACGACGGTCCAGAACGTCTGCGCCCTGCCGAGCGAGCTGGCCTACCAGCCCGACCGGACTCGCAATATCGAACTCGGCGTCCGCGCATCGCTGCTCGACCGGCGCCTGCAACTGACCGGCTCGATCTACAAGATCAGGTGGCTGGGTCTCCAGGTTCCGTCGCGGACCGTCAACGGTTCGGTCGGCATCACGGTCAACGGCAGCAGCGCCACTTCGAAGGGGTTCGAGTTAACGGCCCGGGCCAAGATCACGCCGAACCTGACCTTCCAGGGAACCTACGCCTATACGGATGCCTATCTCACCGCGAACGCCCCGGGGCTCGTCGTCAGCCAGGGCGTGTCCTATGATGCCTTAGCCGGCGATCGCCTGCCCGGCTCGTCCAAGCATGCGGCAAGCGCGCAGCTGACCTACACGCACAAGCTCGACAACGGTGCCGAGATCGAGGCGAACTGGGCGGTCACCTACAAGGGCGATGTCTATTCGCGCATCGGCCTGCGCGGGAACGGCGAGGTCATCCCGGCCTATACCACCCATCGTGCCTCGGTGACCTATCACGCCGAGCACTTCGACCTCGGCATCTTCGCCGACAACATCTTCGACAAGTACGCCATCACCGGCATCAACGCCGACGTCAGTTCGTACAATCAGGTGCGGAGCGGGGTCGTCGAACGCTACTACGGCTGGGTTCTCCTGACGCCGCGGCGCGTCGGGGTGGACTTCCGCTTCCACTACTGACCGATGGCTGCGGGGGGCCGTCTTCGGACGGGCCCCCGTTCGTCATCACAGGGACAAAAGACAACAACCAAAACAACACAACCGGCTGGAGTGACTTATGAAAATGGTTCGGAAGACTTTGCTTTGCGCGACCATGCTGATGGGCGCCGGAATAGCCCCCGCCTTCGCCCAAGAGGCGCCGCCGGCTGACGAGGCGGACGGCGACGGCGAAGCGATCGTGGTTACCGCCACCCGCCGCGCGACCTCGCTCCAGAACGTGCCGATCAACATCAGCGCGGTCGGCACCGAGCAACTGGCGCGGCAACGGATCGATGACGTTCGCGACCTCGCCGATTTCACTCCGGGCATGACCATTTCCGATACCGGGCCGGGTTCGTCCGGCACGATCGTGCTGCGCGGCCTGAATGCCTCGGATTCGGACACCTCAGGAAACAATTACGACGACGCGCTCGGCGTCTATCTGGGCGAGGTCCCGCTCTACTACGACTTCAAGCTGCTCGACATCGCGCGGGTCGAGACGCTGCTCGGGCCGCAGGGCACGCTCTACGGCCTCGGCACCCTGGCCGGCGCGATCCGCAACATCCCCAACCGGCCGAACCTCGACAAGTTCGAAGCCGAGGTACACGGCCGCGTCTACGGGAAGGAGCACGCCAGCCAGATCGGCTATCAGATCGACGGGGTCATCAACCTTCCGATCGTCCGCGACCACATCGCCTTCCGCTCGGCCACCGGCTATTACTACGATCCGGGCTTCATCGATTCACCGCTGCTGCTGCAGACCCCCGGCGTCTCGCTGCCCCAGCCGAGCGGGACGGCAAGCGTGACCCCGGCCGACTATGCCGCGAACCTCTACACTCGCAAGGACGTCAACTTCGAGCGGACCTTCACCACCCGCAACCAGCTGCTGATCCAGTTCAACCCCGACCTGAAGGTCAACTTCACCTACGCCTACCAGCAGACCAAGACCGACGGCGGCCAGTACACCAGCAACGGCGTGCTCGGCACCGGCCCGTACCAGAACGGCGCCCGCTATCTCGAGCCGGTCAACCGCTATGCCCATCTCGCGAGCATGGAGATCAACGCCAACATCGGGGATTTCGTCGATCTCGTTTCGACCACGGCCTATACCTACGTCAAGACCCGCTCACGCTCGGACAACACCGATCTGCTGCTCGATCTGGACTACGGCTACGAGACATTTCCGGCCTTCTCGAGCTGGAACGAGAGCGAGAGCACCCGCGAGCAGTTCAACCAGGAAATCCGCCTCGTCTCGCGGCACGGCGGGCCGCTGAACTGGGTGCTCGGCGGATTCTACAACGAGCAGAAGCTTCAGAGAGACTACATCGAGCACGTGCCCGGCCACCCCTGGGTCGAGTACGGTACGCTGCCGAACCCCGACGAGGTGGAATATGCGTCCTTTACCCGGGCGAAGGTCACCGAGAGGGCGGTCTTCGGCGAACTGACCTACAAGGTCACGCCGGCCTGGCAGGTAACCGCCGGCGCCCGGTACTTCGGATATTCTTCGGACGTCGCGGGCCTTTCGGTCCTGCCGCTGCTCGGACAGCCGGTCAGCCCCTACGACCTGGAGGCAGCCGGGGGAGTCACGAGCAAGAGTGGCTGGGTCTGGAAGTTCAACACCTCCTACAACTTCACCCCCGACATCATGCTCTATGCAACTTACAGCAAGGGCTACCGGATCGGCGGTCCGAACACGGTCGCGCCTTGCGGCGTATTGCTGCCGCCGCCTGCGCAGAACGTTTGCGCTCTGCCCAACGAGATGCAGTACGGGCCGGACACCACCAAGAACATCGAGATCGGCATCCGCACCCAACTGTTCGACCGCAAGCTGACCTTCAATTTCAACGTCTTCCAGATCAAATGGGACGGAATCCAGGTCGACTCCGCCACGCTGAACGGCATCGTCGGAATCACCGTGAACGGCGGCAAGGCCAAGTCGCAGGGTTTCGAGACCTCGTTCTTGGTCAAGCCCGTTCCCCGTCTGGCGATCCAGGGGACCTATTCCTATGTCGACGCCAAGCTGACCGAGGATGTGGCCGGCATCATCACCGTCAACGATCCGGCGGGCGTCTACCCCAGCGAACCTGTCCAGCTGAGCGCGCTCGCCGGGGACCGCCTGCCCGGCTCGGCCAAGCACAGCGGCAGCCTGGGCGTGACCTATACCGCGCCGTTCAAGGCGGGGAACATCATCGCCAACTGGACCGCGACCTATCGCGGCGACGTGGTCACCCGGCTCGGCTGGGACCGCGCCTTCGGCGACAAGCTGCCGGGCTATGTCCTCCACCGCGCCTCGGTGGCCTACGAGACCGACCGCTTCAGCTTCGGCCTGTGGGCGAACAACATCTTCGACAAGTACGCCATCGCCTCGGTCGCCAACGACCGTTCGCGCATCGGCATCAACGATGGCGTGGTGCTGCGGTACTACAAGCAGACCGTCATCACTCCTCGCACCTTCGGCCTCGAGTTCCGGGTCAAGTACTGACCCGGAGGGATCGGCCAACGACTTCCTGCCGGAACTAAGGGGCCCGCCCTTCATGGACGGGCCCCTCCTTTTCAGAAGGGAACCTTCCACGATGGCATTTCTCCCGCGCCGCCGCCGTCTGGCCGGCCTGGCCCTGGCCGCCCTGCTCGCCGCCCCCGCCGGCGCCCAGGCCGCCCCCGCGCCCGGCCTGTTTCCCGAAAAGTGGATCGACGGCACCCTGCCGCAGGAGCCCGTGACCCAGGTCCAGGCGCTGGACGCCGATACCTTCGTCATCCGCCAGTCGGTGAAGACCAATTTCGAGGCGCCGTTCCTCTACCTGCTGTTCGGCCGCGACAAGGCGCTGCTCGTCGATACCGGCGCCAAGGGCGGCGTGATCCGCCCCACGGTCGACCGCCTGATCGCCGGCTGGCTCGAGGCCCATGGCCGCGCCGATATTCCGCTGGTCGTCGCGCATAGCCACAGCCACGGCGATCACATCGCCGGCGACGCCGCTTTCCGCGAGCGCCCCGATACCACGGTCATCGGCACCAAGCCCGAGGACGTTGCCGGCTTCTTCGGCATCGCCAGGTGGCCGGAAGAGATCGTCCGGTTCGATCTCGGCCGCCGGTCGCTCAGCATCATCCCCACCCCTGGGCACCAGGCGGCCGCGATCATGATCTACGACCCTCGCCTGAAGATCCTGCTGTCGGGCGACACGCTCTATCCCGGACGGCTTTACGTGCCGGTCAATTTCATGGCCGACAACCGCGCCAGCCTGACGCGCCTGGCCGCCTTCGCGGCGCGGCATCCCGTCAGGGCGGCCTTGGGGGCGCATATCGAGATGACCCGCGTAGCCGGGCGCGACTATCCGCACGAGGCGGCAACGCATCCCGACGAGCATCCGCTCGAACTGCCGGCCGCGATGATCGGCGAATTGCATGCCGGCCTGAAGGCGCCGCTCGACCTTCCCGACCGCCCCCAGGTCCACGATCACTTCATCATCGTCCCGGTGCCTCCTCGCCCCGAATGAGCCCGACAGCCATGTCCTCACCGCGAATGGCGCCTCGAACGATGCGATGCCGGCACGCTCCAGATCGTCGCGCGTTACTTGCGGGCGAGCGTCCGCAGGACGTCCGATCGTGGCTTCGGCACTGGAAGCCGCCCCATGACTATTAGACGGAGACCGATGTGAAGCGATTCCTCCCCCTGGCCGCCGCCGGCATGCTGGCACCGGGCCTGCTCCTGGGCTTGCCGCCCGCCTCGGGTGCGCCGGCTGGCCCCAGCGGCGAGGCGCTGTTCCGCCAGCAATGCGCTGCCTGCCATTCGCTCGAGGCGGGCAAGCAGACGCCGCTCGGCCCCAATCTGCGAGGCATTGCCGGGCGCCGGGCGGGTGCGACGAGTTTCAGCTATTCGCCGCAGTTGAAACAGTCCCGCCTGACCTGGACGGCGGCTGAGCTCGATCGCTTCCTGGCCGCGCCGACCCGCGTGGTGCCGGGGACGCGAATGCCGATCGGCGTCTCCAACCCGGCGCAACGCGCGGCGCTGATCGCCTATCTGACCGCTGCGCGCTGAAGGCGTGCTGAGGACGGGGTTCGGCGGCGCCTTCAGCGACGGCCGGCGGCGGGATAGGCGGGGTCGAAATCCTCGGGAATCGCGCAGATCCCGGCGCGCGTCAGCGCTCGTCCGAAGCGCGGCGCCGCGGTCAGCACCGCGAAGGGAACGGCGAGCAGCAGCGGCACGACGGTCGGGCTCGCCCAGGGCAGCATGTAGGGCGCGGCCGAGGCGAGGGTGAAGGCGGCGCCCAGGCCGAACAGGGTTTGCGGCCACAGCCCATGCAGCGCCTCGCGCAACGGGATCGAGCGGTCGGCCCGGTTGGGGGCGTCCCAGATCACCCGCCGGCCGAGCCCCAGCCCGGCGATGAACAGGCTCTGGGCGATCATCATGATCGGGCCGATCAGCAGCGAGAACATCCAGTCGAGCACGGCGCCCAGGATCATCCGCAGCGTTCCGCCATAGCGCCGGGCTTCGCCGCGCAGGGCGATGTCGAGGGAGCCCAGCAGGCGGGGGAGAAACCCGAGCACCAGCGATATGGCGTAGAGGGTGAAGGCCAGGGTCGCCGCGGCGCGGTCGATCGGCCCGGAATTCAGCGTCATGGTGAGGCCGGCGGCCAGCATCGCCAGGTTGGCGGGCGCGCCGGCGTACATCGCGATCGCGTTGAGCAACTGGAACCGGCCCATCCCCGACAGGCCTTTCATGCCGAGGAGATGGAGGTATTGCAGGTTGCCGTTGCACCAGCGCAGGTCGCGCTTGATGAAGTCGGGGAGGTTGGTCGGGTTTTCCTCCCAGCTCTCGTGCTCGTCGGCGATGACCCGCACGTCCCAGCCCGCGCCGCGCATCAGCGCCGCCTCGACCTGGTCGTGGCTCAGGATGGTGCCGTGCAGCGGACCCTTGCCGGGGATGCCGGGCAACTTGCAGTGATCGGCGAAAGGCCGCAGGCGGATGATCGCATTGTGCCCCCAATAGGGACCGGCGCGGCCCTGCCACCAGGCCGAGCCGGTGGTCTGGACGCGCATGCCGTGGCGCATTCCGAACTGGAAGATGCGGGTGAAGGCACTTTCCGAAGGCGTGCCGACGACGAGGGTCTGGAGAATGCCGAGCCGGGGATTCGCCTGCATCGCGCGGACCAGGCGCAGCATTGCGCGCCCGCTCATCACGCTGTCGGCGTCGAGCACGATCATGTGCTCGTAGAGGTCGCGGCAGCGGGTGGCGAACTCCTCGAGGTTGCCGGCCTTGTAGCCGGCATTGTCGGCGCGGCGGCGATAATGGAGGCCGATTCCGGGGAAGCGGGCGCGGCAGTCGGCGAACAGGCGTTCCTCCGCGGCCGCGACATCCGGCCGGCTGGTGTCGCTCAGCACGTGGAAGTCGAAGCCCGCCGCCCAGCCGGTCGCGGCGAGGCTTTCGATCATCCGGCCCAGCCGTGCGAAGGTGGCGGCGACGTCCTCGTTGCGCACGCACAGGCACACGGCGGTGCGCGTGGCGATCGGGCCGTGATCGGGCGTCCGGGCCAAGGCGGGATTGGTGTAGCCGACCGGATCGCGCACCAGGCGCAGGATGACGAAGCCGATGACCGCGTTCCAGAAGCCGAGCAGGGTCCAGGGCAGGCTGAGCAGGTAGATGGTCATGAACACCAGCGCCGCGGCGGACCAGCCGCGGCGTTCCAGCAGGTGATCCATCGCCAGGGCCAGCGCCGCCATGCTCGCCAGGCACAACAGCGCCACGACCCAGCGCCGCCGCCGCAGCCGCTGGTCTTCGGCATCGTCTATCCGGGGGATCGAACCGTGCATGGTTTGCGCTCGATGGCGGGGAGGGACAGCCGCTAGTATCCCGACAAGGCGCAAGGGGCTATCGCGGCCTCATCCGTTTGTCCTAAGCGCACACCGTGCAAACGAATATCTCGGCAGGTTTTTCGGGGCGGTCAGGATGAGCGGGGCGGCGCTGTGGGCGACCGGCTCCGGTCAGGCCGAGCTGCGGGATTGCGAGCTCGGCGAGCTGGCCGAAGGCCGCCTTCGCGTGCGCGCGGTCCTCAGCGGGATCAGCCGGGGCACCGAACGGCTCGTTCACGAGGGCCGCGTGCCTCGTTCGGAATGGGAGCGAATGCGCTGCCCGTTCCAGGAGGGGGCGTTCCCGGGGCCGGTCAAATACGGCTATGCGATGGTCGGGGTGGTCGAGGCTGGGGCCGGGGCTGAACAGGAGGCGCTGATCGGGCGGCGGGTGTTCGCGCTGCACCCGCACCAGAGCAGGTTCGACCTGCCCGAGCAGGCGGCGCTGCCCGTGCCCGATGCCGTTCCTTCGCGCCGCGCGGTGCTCGCGCCGCAGGTCGAGACCGCGCTGAACGCGATGTGGGATGCCGAGGAAGTCCAGGGCCGGGTCGCGGTGGTCGGCGGCGGGGTCATCGGCCTGCTCACCGCCTGGCTCGCGGCGCGCAGCGCCGAGGTGGTGGTGATCGACCGCAATCCCGCGCGCGAAGCCGTCGCCCGGCATCTCGGCCTGGCGTTCGCCGCGCCCGAGGCGGCCGCAGGCGAATGCGACCTTGTGTTCCACGCCTCGGGCACGGCCGCGGGGCTGAACCTGGCGCTGGGCCTGTGCTGCTTCGAAGGCCGGGTGATCGAGCTTAGCTGGTTCGGCGAAGGCCTCGTCGGCGTCGCGCTCGGCGGTGCGTTCCACAGCCGGCGGCTGACGCTCAAGGCATCGCAGGTCGGCACCGTCGCACCGTCACGGCGCGCGACCCACGATCACCGCCGGCGCCTGGAGGAAGCCCTGGCGCTCTGCGCCGATCCCGCGCTGGACATCCTCGTGCGCGATTCGACCCCTTTCGCCGACCTGCCGGCGCGGATCGGGGCGATCCTCGCCGACCCCGCCACCCTCTGCCACCTCGTTCGCTACCCGGAGTAAGCCGATGTTCGCCGTCGAAGTCCGCGACCATATCATGATTGCCCATAGCCTGCCGGGAGCGGTGTTCGGCCCCGCCCAGCAGATGCACGGCGCCACTTTCGTCGTCGACCTGGCCTTCTTCAGGGCCGAGCTCGATCCCGACAACATCGTGGTCGACATCGGCCTGGCGACCGAGGCGCTGGCCGCGGTGCTGGCGCCGCTGCGCTACAGGAACCTCGACGAGCACGCGCCTTTCTCGGGCAAGGGGCCGACCACCACCGAGTTTCTCTGCCGCCACATCTTCGAAGGCATGCGGGCGGCGATCGCCGCGGGCGATCTCGGCCCCCATGCCGGCGGCGTCGCCCGGCTGCGCGTCACCCTCAACGAGAGCCACGTCGCGCGGGCCTGGTACGAGGCGGAGATTGCCTGAGCTGACCTTCGCGGTCCCGGGCGGGCTCGATCTCCCGACCGGCGGCGCGACCTACGACCGCAAGGCCGTCGCCGCCCTGCGCGAGGCAGGCTGGCGGGTGGAGGTCCTGACCTGGCCGGGCAGCTTTCCCTTTCCCGGGGCCGCCGACCGGGAATTCGTCGCGGCCAGCCTCGCCAGCTTGCCGGACGGCGCCCGGGTGATGATCGACGGCCTCGCGCTGGGCACCTTGCCCGAGCTCGCGAAGGCCCAGTCGCGGCGATTGCGCCTGGCCGCGCTGGTGCATCATCCGCTCGCGCTGGAAACGGGCCTTTCCGCCGAGGTCGCGGCGCGGCTCGCCGCCGCGGAGCGGGAAGCGCTGCGCTGGCCGGGGGCGGTGATCGTCACCAGTCACGCCACGGCGGCGACCTTGCAGCGCGACTTCGGCGTGTCCCCCGAGCGCATCACGGTCGCCGTGCCGGGGATCGATCGCCCCGCCGCCGCCCGCCCGCCGCGCCTGCCGGGACCGCCGCGAATACTGTCGGTCGGCCAGGTCGCCCCGCGCAAGGCCTATCATGTTCTGGTGGAGGCCCTGGCAGCGGTCCGCGATCTCGATTTCTCCGCCGTGATCGCGGGCGACCGTTCGCGGGATGCGGTAACGCCGGGAGCGCTCGTCGAACGGATCGCGCGCGCGGGGCTGACCGATCGCATCACCCTCGCCGGCGCCGTGAGCGAAGAGGAGCTGGCGCGGCTGCACGGCGAGGCGGACCTGTTCGCCTTTCCCAGCCTGTTCGAGGGCTACGGGATGGCCGCGGCGGAGGCCCTGGCCTGGGGGCTGCCGATCGTCGCGACCACCGGCGGTGCGGTCCCCGAGGTCGTTCCGCCCGAGGCCGGCCTGCTCGTGCCGCCGGGCGATGCGGCCGCCTTTGCCGCGGCCTTGCGCGCGCTGTTGTCCGATGTTGCCCTGCGGGCGAAGCTCGCCGCTGGCGCCAGGGCGGCCGCGGCTCGGCTGGCCGGCTGGGACAGCACCGGCGCGGCTGTCGCCGCGGCACTGGCGCGCCTGTGACGGCTAGCCGAACCTGCAGTCGAACAGGACGTCGCGGCCCAGTTGATAGGCCGTCGCCGCCGGCCGCAAGGCTTCGTCGAGCTCGTCGATCGGCGGCAGGTTGATCCCGATCGGCCCCGAACCGATCACGATGGGCGCGATGGCCAGATGGAAGCGGTCGAGCGCTCCGGCGGCAAGGAACGCCGACTGGGTCGAGGCGCCGCCTTCGACCAGGACCCGCCGGAAGCCGCGGGCAGCCAGGGCCGCGACGATGTCGGCGGGGTGCAGGCGGCCTCCGCGCGGTTCGACCGCGATGGCTTGCACGCCGTGGTCGCGCGCCCGGTCGTCGGCCTGCACCGCATAGATCTGCCGTCCGCCGTCGCCCAGCATCCTGGCGTGCGCCGGCAGGCGAAAGTTGGGATCGATCACGATCCGCGCCGGCGACGCCCCCTCCGCCTCGCGCACGTTGAGCTGCGGATCGTCGGCAATGACCGTTCCGACGCCCACCACGACCGCATCGACCAGGGCGCGGATGCGATGCAGGTGGCCGATCGCCTCGGGGCAGCCGATGTAGCGCGACTTGCCGGTCGAGGTGGCGATGCGGCCATCGAGCGACTGGCCGAGCTGGCCGATGACGAAGGGCCGCGCCGCGGGCTCATCGTCGTCACGCTGCTTGAGGCCATGCCCCCGGGCCAGCGGAGCGTACAGCGCCCAGAGCGGACAATCCTGCGGATCGGGAACGTCGCTCCCGCCTTCGCCCCTGGCCAGGCCGAGCAGCGACGGCCACACGCGGTGCAGCGCGAATAGCTGGTCTTCGAACGCGCTGCCCATGGGCAACGTTTATCGGCATTCTGCATATCTGCAATCGGATCGTCATCGCAAATGCGGCGATGGACGGAACAAGTCGTTGCATTATGGGCCTTTTCCCTCGGCCATGCGGCTCGATTGCCGAAGCTGGCGCCAGCGGGTATCACTTGCCCGAGACATGCCGGTGCGCGCTCGGCGCTGCGGCATGCCGCCAGGGGAGTGTCTGAAGCATGGATGCGACGCTATCCATGGTCGCAGCAAGGCCGCAGGACGCCGATTGCCGGTCGGCCGGCTTGGAGCGGCTCACCCAGATCACCCTCGATGACCTGATTTCCTCGTTCGGCTGGCAGGATCGCCGCGTAGTCGCCGGGCTGTCCCGGAAGCTCTTCCGCAAGGCCGCGCACCGGTTCGCTCGCCAGATCGCGGAGTTCGACGCGGCGGTGGGCCGCCGGGGGCTCGTGGATGCGGCCCACGCGGCCTTGTCGAACTATGTGACGGGCATCCGGGTGCTCGGGCGAGAGCATGTTCCGGACGGACCGTTCCTCGCCCTGTCGAACCATCCGGGCATGACCGACGCCTTGTCGCTGTTCGCCGCCCTGGATCGCCCCGATCTGCTGGCCGTCGCCCTGGAGCGTCCGTTCCTGCAGGCCTTGCCGCAGATGTCGAAGCGGCTGTGCTGCGTTTCCGACCGCCGGGGCGCCGCGATGGCGGCCGTTCGGCGGGTCGGCTCGCACTTGCGCGGGGGCGGGGCGGCGCTGACCTTTCCGGCAGGGCATATCGAGCCGGACCCAGCGGTGCACGGCAGGGCCGCGGCGTCGTTGGCGTCATGGGCGCCGAGCGCCGGCGCCTTCCTGCGCCTGGCGCCGGAGGCTGCGATCCTGCCGGTCGCCGTCAGCGGGGTGACCTGGCCGGCGACGCTGCACCGGCTGCTGGGGCAGGGAGCGGTCGAGACGGGGCCGGGCAAAGCGGGTGCTGCCTTGCAACTGCTCGCGCACCTTGTCCTGAAGGTCAGGCCGGCGGGGGCGAGCGTGCATATCGGCCGGCCGATCCATGCCCGAGGCCTGGACCCGCAGTCGTTGCACCAGGCGGTTCTGGCGGAGATGGCGCGGATGATGGGGGATGCCTGCCAGCGGGCTTCCCAGCGCGATCACGATGCCTCTACCTAGGGCGGAAAGCCTCTAATTCACCGAGAACGGCGCCCTGATGCCGATGGTCAGGTCGGGCGCGTCGCGCGTCGCGCCGATGCCCAGGTTGAAATTCAGCGTCTGCCGTTCGCTCAAACGGTAGGACATCCCCAGTTCCAGCACCCCGACCTGAACCCGGCTCGAGGCGACGATCTCGGCGTTGAGCTCCGAGCGCGTCGGGAAGATGTAGGTGTGCTTGTAGCCCAGCGAGAACGAGAACCGCTGGTTCAGCGCGAAGCCGAAGCCGAGATTGGCGGTCACCGCATCGCCGGGATCGACTCGTCCGACGAGGACGCTCCCCACCGTGCGGTCGATGGTGCGGGGCAATTGATAGACATAGCTCGCCCCGCCGAAGATCACGACCGGATCGGAGGGCAGCAGGAAGCTCACCCCGGGTTGGATCGCCCAGAAACCGGAGCCGGTGGCCAGGCCCTGGGCCACGCCGAAGGCGTCGAAGGGCACGTCGAAGGGGGACTTGCCGGTCGGGGTCTTGACGCTCAGCGTGCCGATGAAGATCGGCTGCGGCCCGATAGGGTGGTTGAGCTGATAGCGCAGCCCGAGTTCGACATCGCCCAGGCCCTGCTGGCCGAGCGCTGCCTGCTGGACCAAGGTGTCCTGGCGCTGCTGGATTGCCTCGACCCGGTCGGAGCGGATCAGGTAGGGCACCCGCGCCTCGATCTCCAGGTTGTCGGTGATGCCGAAGCGCGCGGTCGCCGTGGCGGCGAGGGTGTTGCGGTCGGCGTTGCTCGCCTCGATCACCCCGATCTGCACCCCCGGGATCAGCTCGACCCCGCGGAAGACCAGGCGGTTGCTCGAGGAGCTCGAATATTCGAGCGAGGGTTCGATGACGAGGCGCCCGGCACGCGACAGGACGTTGACGCCGGCGAGGTCGGCGACCCGCTGCAGGTCGGCCGGGCTCGGCGCGGGGGCCTGGCCGACCGGGGAGCCCGGCAGGGCCGTCGCGGCCGGTTGAGCGGCGGGTTCGGCCTGCGCGAGTGCAGGGCGGGGAGCTTCGGCGAGCGCGACCTGCCGGCGCAGCCGGTCGATCTCGGCCTGCTGGGCGGCCAGGCGTGCCGATTGCCCGTCGATCAGCGCGCGCTGATCGGCGAGCTCGCGCTGCATCTGCTCCATCTGCCGGGCGAGAGCGGCCAGGCCGCGCGCGGCGGCCGGTGCGGGCTGCGCGGCCAGGGCCAGCGCTGCGCTGCCGGCGAGGGCGATGCCCCGCGGCCTCAGTGGGAAGCCCCCTGCGCCAGGCCCAGCGCGCTCATCGCCGAAAGGGCGGAGCCGACCCGCTGGGCGAACAGGTCTTCGCGAAACGGCACGTAGCCCGCGATGTCGAGCGTCGCATCGACGTCCTGCCGCAGGGTCACTCCGCTCGCGCTGTTGACGATGATGTTCTGGATCGTGCCCGTGGCCCGCTGGATGAACGCCGTCTGGCCCTGGTTGGCGAGGGTGACGGTCGCGTTGTCGAGGGTAAGGCTCAGGGCGGGATCGGTCGCTCCCCCGTCCGTGACGGATGAGCGGATGACCTCGATCAGGCCGCCACCCGAGGTGAAATTGGTCTGGAGGACCAACTCGTCGTCGAGATAGGAGCGGATCTCGACCCCGAACTGGATATCCATTCCGGCATAGGAAAAGCCCGCGCGCTGCTCGGCGAGATCGGCGTCGCCGAGCGGTACGGGGGCCATCGGTTCGGCGGGCGCTGTGGCCAGGACCGCGGCAAGGCAGAGCGCGGTGCTCATGGGCGGGCGGCGGTCAGGATGCTCGGCGTGATCTGGTAGAGGCTCGGCAGCGCCCGCGTGAGGTCGGCCGCGGGCGCGCCGATCGCCACGCGGTCCAGCGGTGCGCTCGCCCAGGGCAGCCATTCGCCGGGCACGTTGAAACGGGCTTCCCGGCCCGGCACGGCGACGACCGTCAGCAGCACGCCGTTCCACCGCGCCGCGACCTCGGCTAGCGGATAGCGCGACAGCCCGCGCATCGGATCGCCGATCAGGACCTGCCCGCGCGCGATGCCCTTGACGACGACGAAGTGCCTGTAGCCGTTGAAATCGAGGATGATGATCCCCGGCCGGTCGAGCCTGGCAAGCTGCTCGATCGACAGGCGATAGCCCTCGGTTCGCAATCCGATGCCGTCGAGGTATTGCTTGATGTCGAGCATCGAGAAGCCCGATCGGCGGATCGCCGCCTGGTCGCCTGCCGCCCACATCGCAGCGAAGACCGGACGCTCGGGCGTCGGGCGGCCGTAGTGGTAGGTCAGCAGGGTGGCGACCGCGGCGGACCCGCAGCTGAAATCGAACTGCTGCGCGACCACGCTGCGGAACGGAATTTCCGCCCAGCTCATGATCGCCACGCGGTAGTTGCCGCCTGCGCCGGTGGCGATCTGGGCCTTGGCGGCGGCTGTGCCTGACAGCCCGCAGGCGGCCAGGGCCATCGGGATGATCCGCCAGGGCTTCATCGCCCGAGGTTGATCGTCAGGTTGAGGCCGCTTTGCAGCGTCACCTGCGCGCCGGTGTTGATCGCGAAATTGCCGACTCCGTTGAAATTCGACAACGCCCGGTCCGACAGGGTGATCGCGCCGGCGGTGTAGTTGCCGTTGAGCGTGTTGCCGCTGGTCACGGCATTCAGCGACTGGTTGCTGAGCACCAGCGTCTCGCCGCCGCGGTTGCGATCGAGCTCGGCGGGCGAAAGCACCGCGGCGGGCGCGGCACCGTCTTGGTCGACGATCGGCTCTGCCGGCGCTTGGGCCGGCGCCTGGGCCGGCGTGGCGGCCGGCTTCGCCGCGTGCGCCGGGGCTTGCGCCGCCCATGCGGCTGCCGTGCCCAATGCCAGGAGGCCCAGCCGGTTCATTCCCCGCTCCGTCCCGTGCTCAGTTCGGCGACACGGTCGCATTGATGGCGAAGCTGGTGCCCGATTGGGTGATCGCCGAGTGACCGGTGTTGGGGTTGATCGTGAGGATCCCGGCATAGTTCGAGAATGCCATGCCGTCGAAGGCATTGGTGCCGGTCGGCAGCGGCGATCCGCTCGGATCGGCGCCGGCGTTGACGGTCACCTGGGTATTCGAGGTCGTGGCCTGGAGATCCTGGTTGGAGATCGTCTTGAGCGAGAAGCTGTTGTCGGTCGAGCTGTCGGTGCTGGTGCTGTGGTAGCCGTCGCTGGTGGCGCTCGACGTCGAGGTCGAGATGCTGTCGCTGGTGCCGCTGCCGATGCCGAAACTGCCGGCATTGCCCACTCCGGTAGATGAGCCGTTACTCGAAGTATCGCTTGAGCTTGCTATAACGGGATCTTCGGCAAAAGCAGGAGTTGCGGTCAATGCAATAAGGCATAGAGCTGCCGATGCAATAATCTTGCTCATTATCAAACTCCTGCAGCAGATAATACGAGTAAAATCGATAGATGTTCTTTCGTGACGGATAGTCAATTTCGATTCGTGAAAAACCGATCATCGCTATTGAAATTATATTCTTCAATTCCGAGAGTCGAGAAGTTTGTGCGATGCAACACGCCTGGAGGCTGGAAAATATCGTCCGCATCGCTGGAAAACCGTCTTGAAATGGGATTGTCCGGCGAATCCGGGGCGAGGCCTGCTGCGCCTGCGAGGGAGTGCGAGGGTCATCTCAGCTTCTCCCTCGCGGGGTGACCTTCCACGCCCGCTCGCCCATGAACTCCTTGATCTGCCCGACTCGGGCCAGCATGTTCTTGTACTCGGTGTAGAAGAACAGCGAGGTTACCAGGTAGGAGGCGAACCAGCGCCGGCGGGCCTTGTGCGCGGGGTCGGCGAGGATCCAGGTAAAGGCGACCTGCCCGGGCCCGGTGGCCAGGGTGGCCAGGGTCAGGATGAAGAAGATCGGCACGAACCAGTCGATCTTGCCGATCCCGCCCGCGCGCCAGGCCCAGAAGCCGACGATCGGGAAGATCTGGAGCGAGAGCCAGGGGAAGATCTCCCGCCACAGCAGCAGGTGGAACGCCCCCAGCTTGTTGCGCAGGGTCAGGTGCGGCGAGCGCAGCAGGGGGCCGATGCGCTTGAGCGAAACCTGGAACCAGCCCTGGGCCCAGCGCAGCCGTTGGTTGGTCAGGCCCTTCAGGTCGATCGGCGAGAGCTCGCGGGACACGAGCAGCGGGTCCGAACATATCCTGCCGCCGTTCTCGATCACCCGCAGCGAGGAATCGATGTCCTCGGTGAGCATGAAGCCGTGCATGCGGATCGAGCGCAGCAGCGGCGTCTTCCAGTACCCGTTGCTGCCGCCGAAGATGCCGAAGCCGTGGAGCCGGGCGCGGCCGGGGTGGGCGACCGCGTAGATCTGCTCGAACTCGATCGCGACCGTGCGCGCGACCCAAGAATCCTCGCCGTTGCGGATGAAGCAGTGGCCTTGGACCACGTCGAAGCCTGCCGCCAGCCAGTTCCAGGCACGCACGAAGCTGCCCGTATCGGGCTGGTGATCGGCATCGAACACGCCGACGAACTCGCCCTGGACCAGCGACAGCGCGGCATTGACGTTCTGCGCCTTGGAGGTGCTGCCGTAGACCCGCAGCGGCACGAACCGGGGATCGCGCGCGGCGATCTCGGCCAGCACGGCCTCGAAGGCCATGTCGCGCGGTGTGTTGTAGGCCAGGATGATCTGCAGCGCGCCGGGATAGTCCAGCCGCAGGAAGGCCTCGATCGTCGCTTCGAGGGTATCGGCCTCGTTGGGAAGGTAGGCGGCGATGATCGCGCTGGCGGGCGGGTAGGAAGCCGCATCCGGCGGATCGATCCGCCGCATCGCCAGCACGCCCTCGATCCAGATCAGCAGGGCGGTCAGCAGGATGACCAGCATGAGCGCGATATAGACGAGGCCACTGATGTCGAAGCCGATGACGTCGCAGGCGACGTAGACCGCGAAGGGGACGACCCAGGCTATCAGCAGCGTGCTGATCATCTGTGCGGGCAAGCGGGCCTTCTCGACCCATTTGCGGACCGCCTTGGGCAGCCACGGCTTCCTCTTCTCCTCACCGGCCAGCATCGCCGGGGTGAACCGCGCGGGCTGGAGATCGAGGTGGGCCGAGGCATGCTCCGCCGCGGTCTGGGCATTGGCGATCAGGTCGCCGGGGGCCGAGGCGTCGTCGAAGGTGCAGAAGCCGATCGAGGGCGTCAGGCAGATCTTCGTCGCGCCGACCTGGAACGGTGCGCCGACGATCGCCTGGGCAAGCCGGGCCAGCCAGTGCCGCGCCGTCTCGACATCCCAGCCGGGCAGGGCGAGCAGATATTCGCCGTCGCGCACCCGTCCGACGCTGACCAGGGCGTCGCCGCTTTCGGCCAGCAGGCGGCCGATCTGTGCGCGGATCTCGCGGTCGAAGGCGGGGTCGAGCCGCGAGCGGGAGCGCGACAGTTCCTCCAGCGTGATGCAGGCGACGATCCCCTTGAAGCCCCAGCGCCGCGCCCGGGCGACGTCGAGGCGCAGTTCCTCGATCAGCGCGGTGCGGGTCATGACGCCGCTGACGCGGTCCTGGCGCATCTCCTCGGCGGGCACCGGCGGGCGCTCCATCTTGGAGCGCGCCCGGGCGATCAGTTCGTCCATCTGGAACGGCTTGGCCAGGTAGTCGTCGGCGCCCAGGCCGAAGCCGGTCACGACGTCGATCACCCGGTTCTTGGTCGTCAGCAGGATCACCGGAACCGCGCGATAGCGGCGATCGGCCCGGACCCGATCGAGGAAGGTGAAGCCGTCCATCACCGGCATCATCACGTCGGAGACGATCAGGTCCGGCAGGCTGGCCGCGAGGAGCGCGAGGCCTTCCTCGCCGTTTTCGGCGCGGACGACATGATAGCCGGCCCCGATCAGGCCGTCGCAGATCAGCGCGGCAATGTCCTCGTCGTCCTCGAGCAGGAGGACCCAGTGCGGCGCCTCGGCCGGGCCCAGGCGTTCGGCGGCGCTCACCACCGCGCCCTCAAGGTCAGGCCCAGGGTGGTCCGGGAAAAGCCGCCCGCCGAGCCGAGCTTCGAGGAGAACGAATTGACGTAGCCCTCGATCTGGACGCGCTTGCCGAGCAGGTAGGTCAGCCGGCCCTCGACCGAATAGATCGGCTTGCCGTCACCCGGCTCGGCGAACTCTCCGCCGATCGTGCCGCGCAGATCGTAATAGAACCTGCCGGCCTTGCCCCAGACCTGGGCCAGCGCCTCGACGGCATCGAGCTTCTCGGGATTGAAGTAGCCGCCGGCGCGGACCTGGGCGAAGTCGAAATGGGTATAGCGCGCGCCCAGGAAGATGTTGGGGCTCCAGCCGATCCGGCGGCGCAGCTCGACCTGCTCCCAGGTGCGGGAATTGCCGTCGGTATAGGCCGTGTAGCTGCCGCGCAGGCTCGCCTTCCATGCCGCGTCGGAGCCGATGTCGACCGAGGCGCTGTAGGTGTTGGTGCGAATGTCGAGCAGGATCGACTGGACGTTGTCGAGCGTGCTGCGACTGGTCCCCAGGTCGAACCGCAGGTGATCGCTCGGAATGTAGGTTGCCCAGGTGCTGTAGTCGGCCGCGTGGTCGGTTCCGCCGGGCTCGTCTTCGATGACGAGGCCCAGCCGGCCGTTGACCTCCACCTTGTCCGACAGGCGCAGCCGCGCCGAGACGCTCGGCCGGTGCACGTCGACGTCGGGACCCGTCGCCGATCGGTAGAACGCCCCGTCGTAGCCGAAGCCCAGAGTGAGATCGCTGCCCGGATGGAAATACTGCCAGGCCGAGGCCTGGGCAATGTCGTAGTCGTCGGACTGCGTCGCCCGGCGCACCGAGGCTTCGGCCAGCGGCCGCATCGACAGTGCGACCTCGTCGGCCAGCTGCGCGATGCCGTCCTGCCGGGGATCGAGCGCCAGCGCCTGGGTCAGGGTGTCGCGGGCGAGCTCGGGCTGTCCGCCCCAGAACTGGGTCCGCCCGAGAAGGCTCAAGCCCTCCGTATCGTTCTGGGCCGGGCCGGCGCGGAGCGTTTCGAGCGCCTCGCGCTGGTGGCCGGCATAGCTCTGCGCCTCGACCAGGCCGCGCCAGGCTTCGTGATTATAGGGGTCCAGGGCGATCGCCGCGCGGAAGTCACTCTCCGCCTCGGCATAGCGACGGAGCCAGGTCCTGACCCGCCCGCGGCCAAGCAGTGCGCCCAGATCGTCGGGCGCGGCGGCGAGGATTTGGGTGTAGGTCTGCACCGCCGCCCGGTTCTGGCCGCTCCACGACAGGGCGAGCGCCAGCCCGCTCAGCGACCATCGCCGCTCGTCCTGCGCCAGGTCCGGGCGGGCGAGCACCTCGCGATAGAGCGGTACGGCCTTGGCCGCCTTGTCGGAATAGGTCAGCTGGTCGGCGAACTCGCGCAGTACCGCAGCTCTGACGGCCGGATCGGCCTGGATGGCCTGGTCGAACAGCCTCGCCGCCTCGGCATTGCGATCGCCGCGGGCGGCGATGCGGGCCTGTGAGACCAGTTCGGCCGCGTTCGGGGCATCGGTCGCGTTCTGAGCGGCGGCCGGCCACGACATCGCCAATGCCGCGGCGGCAACCGGCCAGCCCAGAACCCGCCGTGGCATCAGCCACAGCTTTCGTGGCTGATGGATTCGAGAATCCTGACCAGTTCCGCTCCCGATGCGGCGATCGCGTCCCATTGGCGCCGGCCGCGGCGCCCCATTTCGGCTTCGAGCCTTCCGGCCGCCAGGCTGACTGCCGGATAGCCGAACATGGCGCCGCAGCCGGCAAAGGCGTGGGCCAGTCGGGCGATCTGGTCGGCATCGCGAAAGGCGAGCGCGTGGCTCAGCAACTGGCGGTAGCGCTCCGCCTTGGCGCGGAACCGCTGGTGGATGGAAAACGGCGGGTCGGTCCCCGCGATCGCGGCGTAGGAGGTCGCTGCGGCGACCCCGTTCAACGGATAGCTCATCGTTCAATGCCCCCGCGCAAGAACCTTGCGCTTGTTTGACGTTGCTTCCGCCTAGATCAGGGTCACTCTTCCGAACGAGCAGTTGGCTATCCTGTGGATACGCCTTGGATTTCCTTTGAATGATTGTGGCGACTGCAGGTCTCCGGGGATCGAAGCCCGGACCCGTTCAGAAGCGCGCCCTTGTTAGGGAGGGATTAACTATCAGGAGGGCGCGCGAGTCAAGATAATTGTGCGATGCAACATGTGCTGGGATAGCACAGTTCTCACGCGGGCATCGCAGGCGCCCAAAACCGCGCCATGCGTATGGTTACTTAGCCTGGTCCGGAGCGGGCCGAAAAAATGGCCTTGGGATTACTGGGGATGCCGAGCGGGACGCGAATCACCCGAATCGAAAGCGAATCATGCTCGGGATTCGGGATCCAGGATTCCGATGCCAGGTGCGAAAACCCCTAAACTCATAGCTTGGCACCCTCTTTTCTACGTCGTGGTGAAGATCACCAGCGGCGACGGCGTGATGAAGTTCGTGGTCTGCGGTATTACAGTACCAGCTTGCTGAATAGCCTGTACTGAGTCACAGGATAGGCGGCGCCTGGAATAACCAGTCGGAGGTGAGCTGCGGGTGGAAGCTGCCATGATTCAGTTGCCCATGCGCGGCGGGGTGAGGCCGATCCGGCCCGCCCGCTGGAAGGCGACCATGCGGATGACCTTGCCGCGGCGATCGACGGTGAAATGGTCCATCGAGGCCAAGCGGTAGCGCGGCTGGCCGTCGATCGTCTGCCGGACCGCAAGCGCAGCGTTCCGGAGAGCTCGAGCTGCTGCCAGCTGTCGGGCGTCCGGATTCCCGCCATGACGCCGTCCGGAAGAACCAGGGATCGGGTGGACCCGTTGGTCGCTTCGAAATGCGACAGCGCCAGCCTGGGCCTGGGTCCGGAACAGCGGGGCACAGGCCAGCCCCACCGTCAAGGTCGGACGCGACATCAGGCGGCTTTGCGCGGGCGTTCGGCGAAGCTCAAGGGGACGGTAACGCGCGCGACGAAGCCCTCGCTGCGCTGCTCGAGCTGGACATCGCCGCCGTGGGCGCGGGCGATCGAGCGGCATACCGCAAGGCCCAGCCCGCTGCCGGGCTTGCCGGAATCGCGCACCTGAACGCCGCGGTAGAACGGATCGAAGGCCTGGTCGCGTTCCTCGGCGGGGATGCCGGGGCCATCGTCGATGACCTCGGCGACGACCTGCTGGTCGCGCAGGGCGACCCGGACGCGCGCGCTTTCGCCGTACTTGAGGGCGTTCTCGAGCAGATTGCCGAGCAGGCGCCGCATGCCGAGCGGATCGACCTCGACGATGCCGTGCTCGATACCCTGGAGCTCGACCCGCCCGCCCAGGACTTTCGCATCCGCGACCGTGCCTTCGACCAACTCGGCGAAGTCGATCCGCTCGCGCGGGCCCGGGGTCGAGGCGTCGCGAATGAAGCCGATCACCTGGCTGATCATCTGCTCCATCTCCTCGACCTCGCGGAGCAGGGCTTCGCGCTGGTCGTCGGGCACGTCTTCGAGGCGGAAGCGCAGGCGGGTGAGCGGCGTGCGCAGGTCGTGGCTGATCGCGCCGATCATCGCGGTCCGATCATCGACGAAGGCGCGCAGGCGGGTATGCATGATGTTGAAGGCGCGGGCGGCGCGGCCGATCTCGGCCGGGCCGGACAGCGGCAGGACCGTCGCGGCGGGGTCGCGGCCCAGCACCTCGGCGGTCTGGGCGAAGCGCTCCAGCGGCTTGACGATCCGCCGGGCGAACAGCCAGGCCAGGGGAGCGACGATCACCAGCGACAAGGCGAACCACAGCATCACCCGGCGCTGCCAGCGATTGGGAAAGGGCTCGGCCTGGGGCGCGACCGCGATCCAGTTGCCGTCGCCCTGGCGCGCCGCCGCGATGAAATCGCCCTCGATGAAGGGGGATGAGCCGAGCGCGAGCACTCCGGTCGACTGCCGGAACGGGATCGGCTGCGGCGTGCCCGCCGGGAGAATCGCGGCCTGGCCCTCGCGGCGGAGGGCCGGGGCTTCGGCGGCGGCAGCCGGCAGCGGCGCTTGCGCCGAAACGCCCCGTGTCTCCAACGGCGCTGCGGCCGGCGCCACGGCGCTGCGTTCCGCCGATGCGGCGCCCGGGCCGTTGTCCGGCCGGGCCGGCGGCGCCGAGACCTGGCGCGGCCTTGTCGGGGAGGCGGCAACCGGGCCGCTCAGCGGCGGCGGGACCGGGTTCGAAAGGGGAGCGGCTTGCGGCGGCATCGCGCTGGGCGGCGGGGTTCCGGGGCTGTTCGCCAGCGCCGGGCCGGACCCCGGCGGGGGCGCACCGGCATTGCCCACCGCGGCGCCGGGCGCGCCTGCCGGCGCATTCGCCGCCGGAGCGGACGGTTGATGCGGCGAGGACGTGGGCGGTGCGGGGCTACGGCTGGACGGCATGCTGCCGCCGGGCATCCGAGCGCCACCCGGAGTTCCGCCGCCGGGGAAGCCGCCGCCCGGAAATCCGCCCCCCGGGAACGCGCCGCCCGGTGCGCCGCCGGGCGGAGGCCCGCCCGGGACCGCCTGGGCCTGGGCCGTCTCGATCACCCAGCCACTGGACAAGGCAGGGGCGTCGGCCGCGCTCTGCGCCGGGCGCGGATTGCCGACCGGCACGGTCATCCCGCCGACCGGGAGCTGGGTGTAGAAGGCCAGGACGACATCGCCGGTCGGCTTGCCGAGCTTCTTCGCCAGCGCCTCGCGGGAGGATGCCGAGACCAGCCAGCCCGACCCGCTGATGTCGGGCGGGCCCGCCATGCGCCGGCGTTCGAGACGGCTGGTCGAGGCCCGGCCCGCGAGGCTTGCGGCGACGTCGTCCAGGTTCCAGCGCTGCGCGGGCTCGGGCGGCAGCGCCACCGTCAGGACCAGGGTCACGAGCTGGGCCACGATCAGCGAGCTGACCAGGATCGCCAGGAGCTGCAGCCCGAGCGGCAGGGCCAGCCGGCTGGGGAGGGAGGGAGCTTGCATCGTCCGGTTCTGCCACCGCGCGCCGGGATCGTCTAACCGGGAATGGCGGCGGGTGCTGCCGGCTCACCGGTTTCGGCCACTTCCACGATCGCCCGCGTTCCTTCGCGGCGTTCGAGCCAGACCACCACGTCGATCACCGAGCGGGCATAGGCCAGCGTGTCGGCGCTGCGGTGCCGCTCGTCGTTGTCGAAACGGTCGAACTGCTGGCGCAGGTAGCGCGCCGTGCCGGGCATCAGCTGTCCCAGCCCGATCGTGCCGGCGGGCGAGGCCGCGCCGGTCCGCCGGCGGATCTCCTGCCAGACCAGCGCTTCGAGCAGCGCCGGGCTGATGCCTGAAAAGTCCGCCGCCCTGACGAGGGGTAGGGCGAAGGCCGGGGGGCGTTGTAACCTTCGACCAAAGTCAGGGCGGCGGCAGTCAGGTCCGGAGCATCAGCAGGGATGATGATAGCGGGGGAGTCGGCGGCCTGGGCAAGGGGACCCGGACGTTCGAACCGTAACGCTGCTCCGGCATCGCTGCGCACGAAACCTGAACCGTGCGCAGCAATCTCGAAAACTTCCGCACGCAGCTCGTCCGCGCCTGCCAGGCAGGCGGCGCGGATCAGGGGAATGAGCGATGCGTTCGGCATGCCCAGGGTTTTGGGCGTGCCGAATTGCTCACGAATTTCGTGCAGATTTCACGAACATTTCAGCGGTGGCGCCTGGCGAGGCAAATCGCCGCAAGCTGAAAAATGCTGGCAATCCAGCACTGGCATCCCTGCCGAATGCACGCCAATATCATCATCATGGACTTCGCGACCCGCATCCTCATCGTCGATGATGACAAGGGTATCCGCTCGCTGATCTCCGAATTCCTGGAAAAGCACGGCTACCAGACGTGGACCGCCGCCGATGCCGCTGAAATGCGCAAGCTCCTCGCCGTGGAGCGGTTCGATCTGATCGTGCTCGACGTCATGATGCCCAAGGAGGACGGGCTGTCCACCCTGCGCGGGCTGGTCGGCAGCGGTCGCGCTCCTCCGGTGATCATGCTGAGTGCGGTCGGCAGCGACATCGACCGGATCGTCGGCCTCGAGATGGGCGCGGACGACTACCTGGCGAAGCCTTGCAACCCGCGCGAACTGCTGGCCCGCATCCGCACCGTGCTGCGCCGCCAGGCGGTGCCCAAGCCTGCGAACGAAAATGCCGCCGAGGCCGCGCCGGCCGGCGAATCCGGAGGCGAGGCGGATTCGGGCGACAACCTGCGCTTCGCCGGCTGGCGCATGGACCTGGGCCTCAGGTTGCTGTTCGATCCGGACAACCGGCCGATCGCCCTGTCCGACGGCGAGTTCCGGCTGCTGCGCGCTTTCGCAGAACACCCCCGGCGGGTCGTCACGCGCGACCAGCTGCTGGAATGGTCTCGCGGGGAGGACAGCGACCACTACGACCGGGCGATCGATGTCCAGCTTTCGCGCCTGCGCCGCAAGCTGGGCTCGAGCGGGAGCGATTCCACCCCTGAGTTGATCCGTACCGTGCGCAACGAGGGTTATCTGTTCGTGTCGCCCGTCAGCCAAGCCTGAGCTTCACGCTACAGATCTGCAATTCGCACGAAATCTCGGCGCAAAGCAGGGGGACGAAAAGGCCTCCGGCACGCCGCGGCATCGGCCGCGGCGTGCCGGAGGCCTTACATGATTCTCGACCAACATGGCGCGGACCTCGAACAACCGCAGGATCACGATCGCGGCTTGACCCACGATCTCCAGACTCTGGCCCGGCGTGCGATGGAACGCCGGCGGGCGCTGGCCTTCCTCGTCAGTTCCAGGACCGCTACTCGCTATATTCGAGGGGGGGACACCACCGAGAGCTATCTGCGCGGTGTCCAGGTGACCGATGCCAACGGTGAGGTGACCTTCACCACGATCTATCCCGTCTGCTACTCTGGCCGCCGGCCGCACATGCATTTCGAGATATTCCGCGGCGGCCTCGCTGCTGCGAGCACGGGCAGCACCGCCACGCTGATCGCCCAGCTCGCCATGCCGGCGGCGACCAATACGACCAATACGGCCGTGTTCAACAGCTCGGGCTACAGCACGAGCCTGTCGAACTACAGCCAGGTGTCGCTTTCGTCCGACAGTGTATTCGGTAGCAATACCTCCGCTCAGCTTGCGCAGATGACGCCCACGGTGACGGGCAGCGTCGCTGCCGGATACACCGCGACAGCTACCATCGGCATTCGAATCCCGGCGAGAATCCCGGCGCGGTGCCCGCTCAGCGCCCCGCAACAGTGAAGGTCGCTTGTGAGCCACGGCCAATTTATCTTGCGATGCCTCAAGCGGGGCAAGGTGGTGCATGAAATCCATTATACCAACCTGATCGACGCCAAGGCGTTCGCGGTAGAGAAATTCTACCTTTTGCGGGTCAGAAAGGGCGCGACTTCGATCGAGATCGTCGATCGGGATGGTGTCGTGTTCTTCACGCTCTGAGCGGAATGCCCTGCGCGGCCCGGGTGCCGGCTCGCCGTCATGCTCTGCTCCGCACCGGCGAGTTGCATGACCGAGGCGAGTTCCGGTTTCGTCAGCGGCTGGCGGTACAGCAGGCGGCCGTACTTGCCGAGGAACTGGGCGACTCAAACCTCCCTCAGAGCGCCGGCCACACCATCACCGTAATAGCAGGCATCCCGCAGGCCAAGCTCGGCGGTCACGCTGCTGCCTGATCGGCTTCCCCCCGGTTTATGCAATCGATCAGCGGCGCGTCGCTGCTGCTCGGTGATGGGCGGCCCATCAGATAGCCCTGGACTTCGGTGCAGCCCTCGCTCCGGATGCAATCGAGCTGTTCCTGCGTTTCCACGGCTTCGGCCACGGTCGTGACGCCGAGCCGCTTGCCAAGGTCCGCGACGACCCGAACGACGGCGGCGCAGTCGGGACGATCGACCGCATCCTTCACGAACGACCCGTCGATCTTGATCTTGTCGAACGGGAAGGCGCGCAGATGCGACAGCGAGGAAAAGCCCGTCCCGAAATCGTCGAGCGCCACGCGCACGCCCAGGGCGCGGATGCGGCGCAGATCCCCAACCACGTCATGCTCGTCGTCGAGTAGCGCGGTTTCCGTGACCTCGATCTCGAGCCGGTTCGGCGAAAGCCCGGACGTGACCAGCACGGACAGGATATATTCGGGCAAGGTCCCCTTGCCGAGCTGGGCGGCCGATATGTTGACGGCGACCCTCGCGCGGTCCTCCCAACCTGCCGCTTCATGGCACGCGGTCTCGAGGACGAACGCTCCGAGTCCATCGGCGAGGCCGCATTGCTCCGCGATCGGCACGAACTCCGCGGGCGAAACCCAGCCTCGCGCCGGATGATGCCAGCGTATCAGCGCCTCGCGCGCCGTGACCTCGCCCGTCTCGATCGAGACGACCGGCTGGTAGAATACGAACAGGCCGTCCCGGTCGCGCAGGGCCGCGCGCAGTTCGGTCTCCATGTGGACCCGCTCGTGAAGGCGATCCTCCATGTCGGACACGAACATGCGCGCATGGCCCTTGCCCGCCGCTTTCGCCTCATAGAGCGCGATGTCCGCGTGCGAGAGCAGCGCCTGGTTGTTGTCGCCATGGTCGGGCGCAAGCGCGATGCCGATGGACGCGCCTATCTCGATATTGCCGTGAACCAGTGAATAGGGAGCGCTCAGAGCCTTGATGATATGATCGGCACGGGCCTGGGCCTGGGCGGCGGTCTTGCGTGGCAGGAGGACCGCGAATTCGTCTCCGCCCAGCCTGGCGGCCATGATGCCGGGGACGTTGCAGGCCGCTTTCAGGCGATCGGCGACCGCAATGAGCAGATCGTCGCCAACCCCGTGGCCGCGCGTGTCGTTGACCAGCTTGAAGCCGTCGAGATCGACAAAGAGCAGTGCGCCGCGATTGTCCGGCAGATCCAGATGCCGCGCCAACTCGTCGGTGAAGGCGCGGCGGTTGGGCAGGTCTGTCAGCGTGTCGTAATCGGCGAGACGCAGGATCTGATTGCGCGCATCGACCGTGCGCGCGAAGTCCCGATTCTGGATGAGAATGATAACGATGAAGGCGAACGTCACCGGCAGAAAAACAGCCGCCGCGGTCACGAGGCTTCTGGCCGAGCTCATAGAGAAATAACCCACGAAGCCCAGGCCCACGACCACCGCGACGATCACGGCGGCCGTGCGCAGGTGGATGAGGCAGAGCATGGTGGTGAGCATGGCGACAGCCATGAAAAAGGGGACATAGGCCTTGTCATAATCGTCGCCATAGGAAGAGATCGCGAACGACCAGAGGCAGATGGCGGACGATAGTCCGACCGCGACGATCTCTGTTCGGCGCATTTCCTTCCGCACCTGTGCGTCCGACGGACGAAGCCGGCGCTTGGACCACCATTGGGTCAACCGCACGCCGCAAAAGAGGGTCAGGATGAGGGGCGTATACACCGTCAGCCACGGCGGGGCCAGTCCAAGGAATGTTCCCCCAAGGCCCCAGGCATTGATGATGAGGATGAAATAAAGGAGCGGGACCATCCGCGCCAGGGCGGAAAATTGCTCCGCGCGCACTTCCTCCCCATTGGAATAGGATGGCCACAAGCCGGCCGCTACCTCCGTGACTTTCAGGGTTGCCCTTTTCAGGGCGCCATAGGTTCGTGCCCCCATGTCAGGCTGCTTGCGCCGGCAGGTGGATTGGCCGTGGCCGATCCGACAGAGGAGCAGTCGATCCTGATCCGGCCAGGAGCAGCCTGTCGAGAGGGGCATGCCAAGGATTATGTTGGTGGACGATACGGCCTGTTACAATCGTCATCAATCTGCCCCTCGTTCGCAATACAGATCGTCCCGCTCACTCGCCTGGATGAGAATGTCAGGCGCAGGTGAAATGAAGAACGACGGGGGTGAGTTATAAACTAGCGTTCAGAGCCGCTAAAAAACTCGATTTCAGAAAAGAAAGTGCGGTGCGCCCCCGCTCTTCTTTCCTGACCCCTGGTGATCGGGG
>JASGGH010000007.1:0-64011 GCA_047605105.1 Novosphingobium sp.
AGTGAATCACCATAGCCCCGAGAACTCCAGTGACTTCTTCAACAACCTGCTAAAGCTTCGCGTTCGGCGGCGGCGCGGCGCTCGGCTTCCTGAGGCCCAGCACCTCGCGCGACTGGGCGCGGATGTAGGCGTGGAGCTGGCGGAGCTGCTCGTCGGTCAGGGTCGGGAAGCTCGGCATGCCGGCTGCCATCTTCCCGCCCTTGACGAACTGGCTGAAGGTATCGAGCCGCAGCGCGATCGCGCTTTCGCGCAGGTCCGGCCCGGGCGTGCCGGTGGCGTGGAAGCCGATGCCGTGGCAGGCGGCGCACTGCACCGAATTGGCCCGGCCCGCCTGGACGTCCGCCTCGTCGATGACCAGCGCCGGATCGTCGAGCGCGGCGACCTTCATCGTCCGCGGCGGCGAGGGCGGCAGCTTGGCCGTGCCGCCCAGCACGAAGGTCAGCAGGCGGCGCGGCTGCTGGCCGAACTTCCAGCCCACGTCCATGAACTTGCCGTAGGCCGCGGTCGTCCCGCCGTAGCCGACCAGGACCGAGACGTACTGTTTCCCGCCATGCGAGAAGCTCATCGGCGCGCCGACGATGCCCAGGCCCGCATCGAACTGCCACAGCCGCTTGCCGCTGCCCGCGTCGTAGGCGTTGAACATGCCCTCGGCCGTGCCCTGGAAGACCAGGCCGCCCGCGGTCGCCAGGGTGCCGCCGTTCCACAGGAACTCATTCTTCACCCGCCAGCGCTCCTTCTGCGCGACCGGGTCCCAGGCGACGATGTAGCCGTGGCCGTCGCCTTCCTTCTCGGCGATCGGCTCGAGCATCAGGCCCATGACGTTGAACGAATTCGCGGTCTGGGCGCCGTTCTTGTAGAACCGCGCGCCGATCTGCTGGACCGGGATATAGACCAGCCCGGTCTTCGGGCTGTAGCTCATCGCCTGCCAGTTGTGCCCGCCGACCGTGCCCGGCCAGATCCTGGTCTCGCCGGTCTCGTAGCGGATGTTCGGCTCCTCGACCGGGCGCCCGGTCTTCATGTCGATCTCCTTGGCCCAGGTCACCACCGTGGTCTTGCCCGGCTGGTTGAGCAGCTTCCCGTCCTTGCGGTCGAGCACGTAGAAGAACCCGTTGGTCGGCGCGTGCATCAGCACCTTGGTCGGCACCCCGCCGAGGTTCAGCGTGGCGAGCTGGATGTTCGGGGTCGCCTTGTAGTCCCACGAATCGCGCGGGTTCTCCTGGTAGTGCCAGAGGTACTTGCCGGTATTGGCATCGAGCGCGACGATCGACGAGGTATAGAGGTTGTCGCCCTTGCTCCCGGGATCGCGCACCGTCGGATCGTAGCCGCCGGCATTGCCGACGCCGATGTAGACGCGGTTCAGCTCGGCGTCGAAGGTCATCCCGTTCCACACCGTGCCGCCGCCGCCGGTGCCCTTGGCGAAGTCCGGGCCCCAGGTCTTGGCGGCGGCCTCCATTGCCGCATCGCCCTTGTTTTGTTCGGGCGTGCCGGGGACGGTGAAGAAGCGCCACAGCAGCTTGCCGGTATTGGCATCGACCGCGGTGACGAAGCCGCGCGCGCCGAAGTCCGCGCCGGCATTGCCGATGATCACCTTGCCGTTCATCGTCCGCGGCGCGCCGGTCGAGATGTTGAACATGCCCTGGGGAACGGCCTGGGTGA
Source organism: Novosphingobium sp. (assembly GCA_047605105.1). GTDB lineage: Bacteria > Pseudomonadota > Alphaproteobacteria > Sphingomonadales > Sphingomonadaceae > Novosphingobium. The sequence continues at coordinate 1,657 of JASGGH010000007.1, forward strand.
CCCACAGCTCCTTGCCGGTCTTCGCATCCAGCCCGATCAGCCGGCCGTCGAGCGCCGAGACGAAGACCTTGCCGTTCTCGTAGGCGACGCCGCGGTTGGCGCCGAACGAGAAGTGCATGGCCATCGGATTGTTCTTCCAGGTCTGCGGATCGTACTTCCATAGCTGCTTGCCGGTGACCGCATCGACCGCATAGACCGTGGCGTAGGAGCCGGAGAAATAGATCACCCCGTCGACGCTGAGCGGGGTCGCCTCGAGCGTGACCTCGCCCGGCAGGTCGAGCCCCCAGGCCAGGCCGAGCTTGCCGACGTTGCCGCTGTCGATCTGGGTCAGGCGCGAATAGCCCGTCTCGTCCGCGCCGCCGCCGACCGCGCTCCAGTTCTCGGCGGCGCCGATGCCCTCCTCGGGCTGGACCGGGCCGGTGGAGCAGGCGGACAGGGCCAGGGTGGAAAAGGTGAGGGCCGACAAGGCGGCCGGCATCCAGTGACGACGCATTTCCGTTTTCCCTCCCAAGATGCGGCCTTCCCGCCGCTTCGACTATTCCTTCGCCAGCTCCAGGATCGCCGGGACCAGCTTGGGCCAGCTTTCGAACAGGCCCTTTTCCTTGCCCGCCATCACCGCGTCCATGCGGTAGTTCCATTCGTCCTCGCGCCACGGCGGCAGCAGCAGCTTCGATTGCGGGATCAGGCGATGGACCCACAGGCTGGTCGTCTCGGTATGCGAAAGGTCGCTGCGGTGGCTGCGGAAGACGATCGTCGGCATGGTCAGCCGGGCGAAGTCGACCGGCTTCATCCCCGGCACCGGCGACACGTCGCTCGGCACGTAGGCCGCGGCCCAGCGCTGCATCACCGCGATGAACTTGTCGGGGTCCTGGGCCAGGATGGCGTTCTTGGCCGCCGGGTTCTTGGCGAAGTTCTCGGCCCAGGAGGTGGCGGTCAGCACGGCTTCCATCCCGCCCTGGCTGGCCAGGGTCGCCGCCTCGCCGCAATAGTAGGTGGCGAGCTGCATGAGCCCGATCGGATCGCCGCTGATCCACCACAGCGCGAGGTGCGAGCACAGCTCGGGATAGCGCGAGGCCGCCAGCAGCGAGACCCGCGACCCGCCCGAGCCGCCGGCGATCACCGCCTGCTCGAACCCGACATGGCGGATCAGCCCGGCCAGCGCCTCGGCCTGGTTCTCGCTCTCGCTCTGCCCGGCCAGGCAGACGTCGGATTTGCCGCAATTGGGCCGGTCGTAGAGCAGCACGCGCTTGCCCGCCGCGGCCAGGTCCTGCGCCATCTCGCGGATGCCGGGCGAATCCATGGTGAAGCGCCCGCCCGGGGTCAGGGCGACCGGCTGGCCGCCGGCATCGCCGATCAGCTCGTGCTCGATGCCGATCGCGTGGCCGAAGATGTCGATGGTGGCGCGGGGCATCAGAACGTCATCTCCAGCACCTTGCTGCCGGTCCCGCCCCCTTCGAAATAGCCCAGGCCGTAGTCGCCCTTGATCGTGGTGCGCTGCATCCGGCGCGAATATTTCGGATCGTGGCCGCTTACCGAGTGCAGCACGCGCCAGTTGTCCCAGATGATCATGTCGCTGAGCTTCCAGGCGTGGAAATAGGAGTGGGTCTTGGCGAGCGCGAAGATCTCCCGCGCCACGGCATCGAGCAGGGCGTCGCCCTCGGGGTTTTCGGCGCCCTCGATCCCCTCGGCCATCCACGGCGAGACGTGGAGCACCTTGCGCCCGTCGGCCCGCTCCCAGACCGCCGGGTGGACCGCGCGGGGCGTGCCGAGGGCGGCTTCCATCACCTTGTCGGAACTCGGCCGCTCGCCCAGCACCGCGTAGTCCGCCGGGCGGCCGAAGCGCAGGTTCTCCATGATGACGTTCATCCGGTAGAGCACGTTGCGCCCCTCGATCTTCGCGCGCAGTTCGGGGGCGAGCAGACGGTACAGCGCGACCCCGTCGGCAAAGCCGGTCAGCCCGCCCTCGGGCGGAATGTCGATCGCCCGCAGCACCCCGGCGCGGTTGAGCTCGTTGTTGTAGGCATGGTCGAAATGCCAGGGCAGCCAGGACAGCACCGTCCGGCCCTCGATCCGGATCGCGCCTTCCTCGAACGGCTTGCAGTTCATGTCGATCACCCCGGGCATGGCATCCTGGTCGACCCGGGGCACGGCCTTGCTGGGGTGGTCCTTCATCGGCCCGAAGACGTTGCTGAGCTCGGCATGCATCGCGGCCGAGGGCTCGACATCCTCGAACACGATCAGCCCGCTTTCCTCGAACACGCGGTTCAGTTCGGCGCGCACCGCCGCGTCGCCCAGGTTCTCGCGCGTCACGCCGCCGATCCGTGCACCGAAGTCGAGGCCGCCGCCGAGCGGACGCACATCGAGCTTGCCTGTCATCACCCTTCTCCTGACGCCGCTCGCGCGGCCTTCGCAGTATTGAGCCTCAATGGCTCATAAATTGCAACCACCGCGGCATTGCAACCGCCGCGGCGATGCCTGAGGCCGTCTATGCCGCCCCGATCAATTCCCGGCCGATCAGCATGCGGCGGATCTCGTTGGTGCCGGCGCCGATGTCGAGCAGCTTGGCATCGCGGAGATAGCGCTCGACCGGCCAGTCCTTGGTATAGCCCGCGCCGCCCAGCGCCTGGACCGCCTCGCCCGCGGCGCGGAAGGCGTTCTCGCTGGCCAGCAGGATCGCGCCGGCCGCGTCGAACCGCGTGGTCCGCCCGGCGTCGCAGGCCCGCGCCACGGCATGGACGTAGGCCCGCGCGGACTGGAGCGCGACATAGATGTCGGCGACCTTGCCCTGGATCAACTGGAACGCGCCGATCGGTTGCCCGAACTGCCGGCGCTCCCGGACATAGGGAATGACGCAATCGAGGCAGGCCTGCATGATCCCGAGCTGGATGCCCGCAAGCACCACCCGCTCGTAGTCGAGGCCGCTCATCAGCACGCCGACCCCGCCGTGCAGCGGGCCCATGACGTTCTCCTCGGGCACGAAGCAGTCGTCGAAGACCAACTCGGCGGTGGGCGAGCCGCGCATGCCCAGCTTGTCGACCTTCTGGCCGATGCCGAACCCGGCCATGCCGCGTTCGATCAGGAAAGCGGTGATGCCCCCCGATTTCCGGTCGTTCCGGCCTTCTCCGGTCCTGGCATAGACCACCAGGGTATCCGCCTCGGACCCGTTGGTGATCCAGAACTTGGTGCCGTCGAGGCGGAAGCCGCCGGGGACGCTCGCGGCCTTCAGCTTCATCGCCACGACGTCCGATCCCGCCCCGGCTTCCGACATGGCGAGGGCGCCGACATGCTCGCCCGAGATCAGCTTCGGCAGGTACTTGGCCTTCTGCGCGGGCGATCCCCAGCGGCGGATCTGGTTGACGCAGAGGTTCGAGTGCGCGCCGTAGGACAGGCCGACCGAGGCGCTGGCCCGGCTCACTTCCTCGATCGCCACGACATGCTCGAGATAACCGAGGCCCAGCCCGCCGAATTCCTCTTCCACGGTGATGCCGTGGAGGCCCATCTCGCCCATCGCCGGCCAGAGCTCGCGCGGGAAGCGGTCCTCGGCATCGATGCTCGCGGCGAGCGGCGCGATCTTCGTGTCGGCGAAACGCGCGGCGGCGTCGCGGATCATCGCGGCGCTTTCGCTCAAGCTGTCGAGGTCCGGGGTCGTCCGCATGAAGAGGGTTCTAGGCGCTTGCGAGCTCGCCGCCAACCGCATGCCGCTCTTCCCTCGCGCGCCGCCGCATCACCTCCGGCGGCATCCAACCTCCTGAAAGCTCACATCTAGCGCCGCAGGGGGCAAACTGGTAACGGCGGGGCATGACTCAGATCCGCACCGACTGGACCCGCGACGAGATCGCCGCGCTCTTCGACCTGCCGTTCACCGAGCTGGTCTTCCGCGCTGCCGAGGTCCACCGCGCCAATCACGCCGTGGGCGAGGTCCAGCTCTGCACCCTGCTGTCGATCAAGACCGGCGGCTGCCCCGAGGACTGCGGCTACTGCTCGCAATCGGTCAAGGCCGACAGCGGCGTCAAGGCGACCAAGCTGATGGACGTGCGCCAGGTGCTCCAGTCCGCCGCCCAGGCGCGCGATGCCGGCTCCAGGCGGTTCTGCATGGGGGCCGCCTGGCGCAACCCCAAGGACCGCGACATGCCCGCGATCGTCGAGATCGTGAACGGCGTGCGGGCCATGGGCATGGAGACCTGCATGACGCTGGGCATGCTGACGCCCAAGCAGGCCGGGATGCTCGCCGAGGCCGGGCTCGACTACTACAACCACAATATCGACACCTCGCCCGAGCGCTATGCCGAGGTGACCACCACCCGCACGATGGAGGACCGGCTCGAGACGCTGGACAACGTCCGCAATGCGGGGATCAACGTCTGCTCGGGCGGCATCGTCGGGATGGGCGAAACGCGGGCGGACCGCGTCGGCTTCGTCCACACCCTGGCGACCCTGCCGCGCCACCCGGAAAGCGTGCCGGTCAACGCGCTGGTCCCGGTCAAGGGCACCGTGCTCGGCGACATGCTGGCCGACACGCCGATGGCCCGGATCGACGGGATCGAATTCGTCCGCACCATCGCCGCGGCGCGGATCACCATGCCGCTATCCATGGTCCGCCTCTCCGCGGGCCGCGAATCGATGAGCGACGAGACCCAGGCCCTGGCCTTCATGGCCGGCGCGAACTCGATCTTCACCGGCGACAAGCTGCTGACCACCGCCAATGCCGGCGACGATGCCGATGCGGCGCTGTTCGCCCGGCTGGGGATCAGGCCGATGACCAGCGAGGAGCCGATGCGGGCTTGCCAGGGCATGGCGGAGGCGGCGGAGTAGCTGCTGGGCCGCGTGCGGGCTTCGACAAGCTCAGCCTGAGCGGGTTTGGGTTTTGGAATACAGAAAAAAGGTCCGCTCAGCCTGAGCTTGTCGAAGGCCCCGGCGCGACCTCGCCGCTATGACCTCCGCGGGTCCACCACGGTCCGCACCGGCGCCAAGGGCCCGGACATCTGCGCCACGGCCTCGGCCACGCCGGACAGTCCGATCCGCCCGCCGACCCAGGACGGAATGTCGATCCTGCCCTCGGCGATCGTCCTGAGCGCCAGCGCCATGTCCTGCGGCTCCTCGCCCGCGGCGAAGCAGAGCGTCAGGCGCTTGTTCTGGGCCGAGAAGACGTAGAGCGGCTCGGGCTCCATGCAGTAGCCGCCCATGACGATCCGCGCGTCGAAGGCCACGGCGGAGACCAGCCGCTGCAGCATCCCCGGCTGGCCGACGCATTCGTAGACGAGGTTGGCGCGGCGGTTGCCGAGCTCGGGCAGCGGGTCGTAGGGCGAGGCCTCGCGCGGATCGAGCGCCAGGTCGGCGCCCATCCTCAGCGCCATCTCGCGCCGCGCGGGATGGAAGTCGGCGGCGATGATCGGGGCGATCCCGGCCAGCTTCAGCCCCACGATCACGCCCAGCCCGATCGCCCCGCAGCCGACCACCAGCGCGACGTCCTCCTTGGTCGGCCGCCCGCGCCGGGCATGCTCGAGACCCACCGCGAGCGGCTCGGTCATCGCCGCGAAGTCGTCGTCGAGACCGCCCGGGATCTCTATCATCATGTCCTCGTCCAGCAGCATCAGTTCGCCCCAGCCGCCGGGGCAGTCGTGGCTGAAGCCGACCACGGCATGCTGGCCCTGCTGGCGCATGATCGGGATCGAGGTGACCTTGCGGCCGGGCTTCACCGTCCGCTTCGAGCCCGGACCGTAGTCGATCACCTCGCCGACATATTCGTGGCCCGGCACGAAGGGCCGACCCATGTCGAGCCCCGCATAGGCGCCGCCGAACTGCTTCGACAGGTCGATCACGTTCTGCCCCGAATGCAAGAAGTGCTGCTCCGAGGCGCACATCCCGCACGAATGGGTCCGCACCAGCGCCTGGCCCAGGCCCGGCACCGGCTCCGGCATCTCGCCGACCTGGACGGTACCGTTCTGGATGAAGGCGGCTTTCATGGGCTTAGTCCTTGGCTACGGCGGCGCGGATATCGGGCATCATCTGGCCGAGCAGCTTGAGGCTCTTCCAGCCCTCGTCGGGCGAGAGGCCGCCGAGCAGCGGCTGGATGCCGACCTGGCCGAGGTCGGGGATCGACGGGATTTTGGCCAGCAGGTGCTCGGGCGTCCAGGCGGCGAACAGCCCGGAATGCTTGAGCGCTGCCGGGTCTTCGAGGCCCTTGAACGGCGAGTTCGACTTGTCGCCCTCGGCGGCGGCCCACTTGGCATATTCGGTGATGACGTGGACGGCATGGGGCTCGATCGCCTTCCACCCGGCCTCGGGGTCCTCGCAGAGGTGGATCGCCAGCGGCATGCCCGGGACCGGGCGCCAGTGCTGGCGCGCCTTGTGGCCGTGACGCGCGCATTCGGCGAGGTACACGTCGACCAGCTCGGGCTTCATCGGCCCGAAGCCGACGCCGAACTTCGCGGCGCGCTTGGCCGAGGCCTCGACCCCGCCGCCGACCATGATGATGTCCTCGGGCTCCTGCACCGGCAGCGGCCGGGTATAGACCGGGCGCCCGTCCATCTCGAACTTCTCGCCCTTGAGCGCGCGCAGGATCAGCTCGACCCCGCTGTCCATCAGCTTGCCGCGCTCTTTCAGCGACTTGCCGAACATCGCGAACTCGTAAGGCACGTAGCCCGCGCCGAAGATCACCGAGAGGCGGCCGTTGGAGAGGTTGTCGACCACCGCGATCTGCTCGGCGAGCATCCGCGGCTCGTGCAGCGGCAGGATCACCGCGCCGAGCACGAAGCGCAGCCGCCTGGTCACCGCCGCCATCGCCGCGGCCAGCACGAAGGGCTGCGGCAGGTAGCCGTCGTCGGAGCCGTGATGCTCCATCAACCCGATCCGGTCGACCCCGACCTCATCGGCATAGGCCGCCATCTCGACCGCCGCGCGGTAGAGCTCGTGGGTCGGCGTCGCCCAGTCGGGCGAGCGCATGTCGAAGGAGCAGGAGACCTGGACGTTACGCATCTTCAGCCTTTCAGGAAATCGTAGGACGGGTCGGTCGGATCGCGCCGCCAGCGGTCGTGCTGCTTCATTGGCACGACTTCGCGGATCTCGTCCATGTCCATCACGGTCTGGCGATGCTCTATCGCCCAGCGGCCATCGCGCCGGGACCAGCGATCGAGATAACGGCTGAGCACGACCATCTGCAGCAGCTTGCCGCCGCGCTCCATCCTGAGCCGGGCGGTGACATAGGCCTCGCTGGCGGCGCGGTCGCCGTCGAGCTCGATCACGATATTGGTCACCTGGTGCGAATGGACCAGCAACTGGGCATGCTGCGCGCAGACGTGATCGATGAAGCCGCGGCCCGGGCCCTGATAGACCTCCGCGCCGTAGTCCGCCGTGCCGTCCTCGTGCCAGATCGAATAGCCCAGCTCGTGGTCGATCCGGTCCATTGCCCGGCAATAGCGGTAGATCTGGTCGGTGATCGCCTGGCGGTCGGCGACCTGGCGGAGAAGCCCGGCCTCGCTCATGCGTCCTGCTTCGGCGCGGCATAGGCGGCCGACATCCGCTCGATCATCAGGATCTTCTCGCGGCGCTGGGCGGGGGAATTGGGCGACATGCGAATCGTGTCGTCGTCCTCGCCCCAGTTCTGGATCGGGCCGTGAGGCAGGCGTTCGAGACCGAGGCGGGCGACGTCCACCGGATCGGCCCAGGCATCGGCCTGCGGGATCGGCTGGCCGCTTTCCTCCAGGATCTTGCGATGCGCCGGCGTATCGGTGCGGCCCAGGACCAGCGTCAGGACTTCCACCCCGTGATGCCGCATCTCGGCCCAGAGCCCTTCGCCGAAGGCCAGCTCGAAGGCCTTGGACCCACAATAGACCGCCAGTCCGCTCAGCCCGCCATAGCAGGCGCCCGAGGCGACGATGATGATCCCCCCGCGGCCGCGCGCGGCCATCGGCGCGGCGAAGCGGTGGCAGTTGCGCATGGTCGAGGTGACGTTGAGCGAAATCAGGTCGTCCCAGTTGCCGACCGCGGTGTCGAGGAAGCGCGAACCGTTGGTATCCGCCCCGGCATTGGCGATGAACAGGCCGACCTCGCGGTCTCCCACGGCCTCGGCGATCCGGGCGGCGGCCTCGGCGCCGAACAGGTCGACCGAGGCGGTCACGCAGTCGACGCCCAGCGCGCGAATCTCTGCCCCCAGCTCGGCCAGCGGACCCTCGCGGCGGGCGACCAGGATCAGGTTCACGCCCTCCGCGGCGATCTGGCGGGCGAAGGCGGCGCCGGTGCCTTCGGAGGCCCCGGTGATCAGGGCCCAGGGGCCGTACTTTTCACGAAACGACAAGATACTGCTCCCGACTCTCATGCACTTGGCGCGGCTTGGCCGGCATCTTGTCGTGCCTCTGCCGCTTGTCCAGCAGGCTCTCGCGATAACGCCGGGGCGATTCAGTCGCGGTCCAGTGCGCCGGCGGCCTCGCGGGATTAGGACAAGGCCCCTCATCCCGAGGCGCCGCGAACACGAAGTGGCGTCTCGCAGGACATGCGCTGGTCATGAGGGATCGATCCCGCTAACCGTGCGGGCGTGAAAGACACGCGCCTGCCCCTGATCCTCGCCGGAGCGGCCGCCACGGCGGTCATCGCCTTCGGCACCAAGCTCGCCGGCAAGCCCGGCCCGGGCCTGCCGGCGATGCTGCTCGTGCTGCTGGCGGTCTATGCCGCCGGCCTGGGGCTGGGCGCGTTGCTGTTCGGGAGACGATGAGATGACGCTGCAGATGATCGAGGCGAACTGGCTGGCCCTGGTGCTGGTCCTGATCATCGCCCTGCTGGTCGCCTGGTGGGTCTTCGCGCGCGGCACCAAGCCCCGCGAGCGTCACCGCGGCGCGGACGTGCTCGACGAAGGCGCCGCGCCCGCGCAGCGCAACCAGGCCCTGATCGATGCCCCCTCGGCGGTCTCCACGGCTGCCCTGGCCGACACCGGCCCCGGGATTTTCGCCGGGGCGGGCGAAGTCATCGCCGTCGCCGCCCAGGACGAGGTCGCCGCGGCGAGCGCCCCCGAGATTCCCCGCGAAGTGATCGCCGAATTGGGCGGCGAGGCCGACGACCTGCGCAAGATCAAGGGCCTCGGCCCCAAGCTGGTGACCCTGCTGGCTTCGCTCGGCGTGACCCGCTTTTCCCAGATCGCCGCCTGGGACGATGCCGAGATCGACCGCATCGACGCCCAGCTCGGCACCTTCGCGGGGCGCATCCGGCGAGACAGCTGGGTCGAGCAGGCGAAGTTCTTGGCGGCCGGGGATGTCGCGGGGTTCGAGGGGAAGTTCGGGAAGCTTTAAGCAATGCCCGGCTAGGCTGGCGGCATGATCCGCTCGCCCTTCTCGAACATCGCCGGTCTCGCGCTCGTCGCGGCGGTCCTGGCCCTTGTCGCCGGTCCTGCCCGGGCCGAACCGCGGGTTTACCGGGTTCCGGCCTCCGCCACGAGCGACGACCCGGGCGGCGTCTGCACCTTGGGCGCGGCGCGAGTCCAGGGCACGCCGGTTGCCGCCTTCGGGGTTTACGAAGGACGACAGACGATCCAGGCGGTGGTCGGCACGTCGCCGCATGAGACTTACGTCATCCCGGTCACGGGTCCACGCCAGGGTCCACCGCGAGTATTGTGGCTGATGTCCTACGAAGCGGTGGTCTGGGACTTCTCCCTGGCACCGGTCAACCGCATCGAGGCTGTGATCCTGTCCGGCTATTACGACCAAGCGGCAATGAACCTGCCTGCGCATATCCCGGTGCGGTTCTCGTCCTACCAGAACCCCGGCGCATGTGGCCGGCTCGGCTATGCCTACAAGGGCGGCCGTGAACTGGAGGCGGCCGTCGAGCGGCTCTCCGCCGCCACGGGCCTGTCGGTTGAGAGCTTCTCGGGCAGCTATGCCGTTCCGGGGGTTCAGTTCGGTGCCGTACTCAGTCCGCTTGCGGCCGTTCCGGAGGTGCGTGCAGGGCCCTTGCGCTCGGCGGTCTCAGTCCTTCCGGACGCCTTGCCGGCGCGCGAAGCGGGCCTCGCGCAACTGATCGAGCAGGGCAAGCTGCGCCATGCGACCCAGACTGACGTCGATCGGTGGAATGCAGCGGCCACCGCGCGCCTGGCGACCGGCCGGCTCGCTCCGTTCACCTCGAGCTATCTCTCGGCCAGCCGAAGCTATGTGATCCTTGCGCCGATCCAGATTCCGCGCGGGATGTATGGCGCACACTCCGCGACCTTCATTGTCCCGGCGGGAGTGCCAAGCCCTCGCGATCCGGGTAGCCACAATACCTATTTTCGGCTGGCTGACGGCACCTGCTCGGGCTCGTCACCCGACTGCACCCGGTAGCGTTAGTCGTCGTTGAGCCCGAAGCCGATCTTCAGCATCACCTGATAGCGTTTGACCCCTGGTCGCTCAGGGCGCCACGGATTTCGGTGACGTGGAACCACTGCAGGTTCTCGACGGTCTTCCCGGCGCGGGTGATGGCACCCTGGATCGCGTCCTCGATTCCGGTTTCCGATGTGCCGATGACTTCGATGACCTTGGCGACGTTGTTCGACATGCACGCTCTCCTGCTATGGGTTCAGGAGGCCAACGTGCGAAGAACGTGGTTGCAGCCTACCGCCCCCACTTCCGCTGCGTATTCCCATAACGCATCTTCCGCGTCCCCGGCTTGCCCTCGTTGCTCCGCCCGACGAGCGGCGCCTTCGACGCCTCGCCCGGCAGGCCGAGCTCGTCGGCTTCGAGCTTGCGGATCTCGTCGCGGAGGCGGCCGGCTTCCTCGAATTCCAGGTCGGCAGCCGCCTTGCGCATCTTCTTCTCGAGGTCCTCGATATAGGCGCGCAGGTTGTGGCCGACGAGGTTGTTCTGACCTTCGGCCTCGATCTCGACCAGCACGCCGTCGCGGCTGGCCGTGTCGGCGACGATGTCGTGGATGTTGCGCTTGATGCTCTCCGGGGTGATCCCGTTGGCCTCGTTGTAGGCGCGCTGCTTCTCGCGGCGGCGGTCGGTCTCGGCGATGGCGCGTTCCATCGAGCCGGTCATGCGGTCGGCGTAGAGGATTACCCGCCCGTCGACATTGCGCGCGGCGCGGCCGATGGTCTGGATGAGCGAGGTCTCGGAGCGGAGGAAGCCCTCCTTGTCGGCGTCGAGGATGCAGACCAGGCCGCACTCAGGGATGTCGAGGCCTTCGCGCAGCAGGTTGATGCCGACCAGCACGTCGTAGACCCCGAGGCGCAGGTCGCGGATCAGCTCGATGCGCTCCAGCGTCTCGACGTCGCTGTGCATGTAGCGCACCTTCAGGCCCGCCTCGTGCATGAACTCGGTGAGGTCCTCGGCCATGCGCTTGGTGAGCGTGGTGACGAGGGTGCGGTAGCCGGCCTCGGCGGTCTTGCGGCACTGGTCGATGCAGTCCTGGACCTGGTCCTCGACCGGGCGGATCTCGACCGGCGGGTCGATCAGCCCGGTGGGCCGGATCACCTGCTCGGCGAAGACGCCGCCGCTTTCCTCCATCTCCCACCCGCCCGGCGTGGCCGAGACCGCGACGGTCTGGGGCCGCATCGCGTCCCACTCGTTGAAGCGCAGCGGGCGGTTGTCGATGCAGCTCGGCAGGCGGAAGCCGTATTCGGCCAGGGTGATCTTGCGGCGGTGGTCGCCCTTCGACATCGCGCCGATCTGGGGCACGGTCTGGTGGCTTTCGTCGACGAACAGCAGGGCGTTGTCGGGCAGGTATTCGAACAGCGTCGGCGGCGGCTCGCCGGGCAGGCGCCCGGTGAGGAAGCGGCTGTAGTTCTCGATCCCCGCGCAGGAGCCGGTGGCGGCGATCATCTCGAGGTCGAAGTTGGTCCGCTGCTCCAGCCGCTGGTGCTCGAGCAGCTTGCCCTCGGCCTCCAGCTCCTTGAGGCGTTCCGAAAGCTCGAAGCGGATCGCCTCGGTCGCCTGCTTCATCGTCGGGCCGGGCGTGACGTAGTGCGAGTTGGCATAGACCCGCACCTTGTCGAGCGAAGCGCCCTTCTTGCCGGTGAGCGGATCGAACTCGGCGATCTCCTCGATCTCGTCGCCGAAGAACGAGATGCGCCAGGCCATGTCCTCGTAGTGCGAGGGGAAGATCTCCAGATTGTCGCCGCGGACCCGGAAGTTGCCGCGGGCGAAAGCGGCGTCGTTGCGCTTGTACTGGAGGGCGACGAGCTTGCGGATGATCTCGCGCTGATCGACCGACGCGCCCTTCTTGAGGTCGAAGATCATCGCCGAATAGGTCTCGACCGAGCCGATGCCGTAGAGGCAGGAGACCGAGGCGACGATGATCACGTCGTCGCGTTCCAGCAGCGCGCGGGTGGCCGAGTGGCGCATCCGGTCGATCGCCTCGTTCACCGAGCTTTCCTTCTCGATGTAGGTGTCCGAGCGGGGGACGTAGGCTTCGGGCTGGTAGTAGTCGTAGTAGGAGACGAAGTACTCGACCGCGTTGTCCGGAAAGAAGGACTTGAACTCGCCGTAGAGCTGCGCGGCGAGGATCTTGTTGGGCGCCAGGACCAGCGCCGGGCGCTGGGTCGCCTCGATCACCTGGGCCATGGTGAAGGTCTTGCCCGATCCGGTGACGCCGAGCAGCACCTGGGTCCGGTCGTCGGCGGTTATGCCGGCGACGAGATCGGCGATCGCGGTCGGCTGGTCGCCGGCGGGCTGATACTCGGAACTGATCCTGAACCGCCGCCCGCCGTCGGACTTCTCCGGCCGCTGCGGCTTGTGAGGGACGAACCCCCCCGAGGTATCGGGCTCTGCGAGGCCCCGGCGGATGACGAGTTCGGCCATGGCGCGGGATATGGGCGTTCCGGGTGCGTTCCGCAACGGGGCGGTGTGCTCATGCAGGCAGGCGGCAGCACTCTACAGAACTATGCGGCCTGCCGCTCGGCGGCCCGCCCCACCCCGACGCACCCCGCCGCCAGCACCAGGATCCCCGCGCCGATCACGAAGCCCAGCCCCGGCAGCGTCTCGCTGGTCATGCCGTAGACCCAGCCGAAGAACACCGGCCCGGTGATCCCGGCGACGCTGGCGAGGCTCTGCATGGCGCCCTGGAGCTGGCCTTGCTCGCTCTCGGCGACGCGGGCGGAGAGCATCGATTTCATCGTCGGTTCGGCCAGGCCCATCAGGCTCGCGGGAATCATGGCGAGGACGAACCAGAGGGGGCCGGGGGCGAGGCCCATGGCGAGCAGGCTCAGTGCGCCGCCCGCCAGGCCGATCACGCTGGTGCGGCGCTCGCCGAGGCGGGTGGTGACGGGGCCGACCAGGATTCCCTGCATGATCAGGTCGAGCACGCTCGAGAAGGCGAGCAGCGCGCCGACCTGGAGCGTGGTCAGGCCGTGCTGGTGCCCGGCGAAGAGCACGAAGACGGTCATGAACAGGCGGTGCGAGAAGGTCAGCAGGAAGACGCCCAGCGACAGTCCGCCGAGGCCGGGGCGGGTCGCGAGCATCCGCAAGGCGGCGATCGGATGGGCCGAGCGCCAGGAGAAGGGCTGGCGGCGCTCCTCGGGCAGGCTCTCGCTCAGCACCACCAGGCCGTAGAGGAAGGCCGCGGCGGAAAAGCCGGCGGCGACCCAGAAGGGCAGGCGCGGGGCGATGTCGCCCAGGATGCCGCCCAGCGCCGGGCCGAGCACGAAGCCCGCCGAGATGCTCGCGCCGATCAGCCCGAAGGCGCGGGCGCGGTCCTCGGGCCGGGTGACGTCGGCCATGTAGGCGAACAGCGCGGTGGCGCTCGCCGAGGTGATTCCGCCGATGACCCGGCCGACGACCAGCCACCACAGGTTGGGGGCCAGCGCCATCAGCACCCAGTCGAGGCTGAGCCCCGCGGTGGAGATCAGGATCACCGGGCGGCGGCCATGGCGGTCCGACAGGCTGCCCAGGATCGGCGCGCAGACGAACTGCATCAGCGCCCAGAGGCTGCCGATGATCCCGGTCCACAGGCCGGCGGCGCTGAGCGATCCGGTCAGGTCCTCGATCAGGTGGGGCAGGACCGGCATGACGATGCCCATCGCCATCATGTCGAGGAAGGCGGCGATCAGCACCATCCAGATCGCGGGATTTCTTCCTGCCGGCACCGTTCCGCCCCTCCAATTCGTTATTCGGCGCCGTTCGTCGGCTCGTTCGTTGCCGCCAGAAGACGGCGCAGGGTTTGCGTTGTCAATCGTCGCCGGCTGGGTCATCTAGCGAGGCGAAGTTTGGAAGGGACCAGAACCATGACGATGAAGCCGCTTCTGCCGACCGCCGCCGCCGCGCTGGCGCTCCTCACCCTCTCCGGCTGCGGCAAGTCCGATACCGGCCCCAAGACAATGGACCAGGCCAAGCAGGAGGCGGCCAAGCTCGATCGGCCCAAGCCCGGCCAGTACAGCCAGAAGATGACCGTCACCAAGTTCGAGGTTCCCGGCGCTCCGCCGCAGATGGCCGAGCAGATGAAGGCGGCGATGGGCAAGGCGCAGGAGCATTCGTTCTGCCTGACCGAGGAAATGGCCGGCAAGGGCTTCCAGGACATGTTCGACAAGGTCGGCAACGACGGCGAGTGCAAGTACGACCGCTTCGACGTGAGCGGCGGCAAGCTCGATGCCGTCCTGCAGTGCGAGAACAAGACCGAAGGCAAGGGCGTGATCACGCTGGCCGGCACGGTCAGCGAAACCGGCTCAGACGTCACCGTCTCGATCGAGCAGCAGGGCGGGCACGCGCCGATGGCCAATGCCAAGATCGCGATGCACCTCGTCTCGCAGCGGACCGGCGACTGCACGGGCGGGGAGAAGATCCTGGGCAAGTAGCCGGCCGGCGGGAACTGCCGCGCGCCCCGGTCCGTTCATCGCGCTGAAGGGTAAACTGTGCGAAGGTCTCCGGCATGGCGATGTTCGAGCATTTTCGGAACACGGCGCTCTCCACGGGCGGTGCCTGGTGGCGCGGCGCGGTGGAGCGCGGCAGCGTGAGCCGCAACGAGCTCGCGCGCCGCGCGGCCCTGGCCCGCCAGCCCGCGCCCGACGGCATCGCGGGGCCGCCGCTGCGGCTGCTGCTCGGCGAGTTTCGCGGGGTTCTGCCCAAGGCGCTGGGCAGCGTCGCGCCGGCTCCCGCGCTCCGCCCCCGGCCGGTCATGCTGTTGCCCGGTTTCGGCGCCCACCCGGTGCGGATGCGGCGGATGTTGCGCGCGCTGGGCGCGGCGGGGCACTCGGTCCACGAATGGGGCCTGGGCTTCAACCTGGGGCCCACGCCGCAGAACTTCGCCTTCCTGATCGACCGGGTGATCCGCCTGGCGCGGGACGAGGGCCAGCCGGTCGTGCTGATCGGCTGGAGCCTGGGTGGGCTGTTCGCGCGCGAACTGGCCAAGCTGGCGCCCCAGGCCGTGGCCGGGGTCATCACGATGGGCACACCCTTCTCGGGCGACCGCCGCGCCAACAACGCCTGGCGGGCCTACCAGTTCGTGACCGGCCACCCGGTCGACGCGCCGCCTGTGCCGGGCGATTTCTCGCAGAAGCCTCCGGTCCCGACGATCGCGCTGTGGAGCCCGCGGGACGGCATCGTCGCCCCGCGCGCCGCCTGCGGCTGGCCGGGCGAGCGCGATCAGGCGGTGGCCTTGCGCTGCCATCACCTGGCCTTCGCCAACGATCCGGCGGTGATCGCGGAGGTGCTGCGGCAGTTGGACGGGCTGGACTGAAGCCCTACTTTTGCTTGCCCGTCATGCGTTCGGCAAAGCCGGCTCGCGCGGTCAGATGGAGGTGCCGGGCGCTCTCCAGCTCCATGTATTCGTGGAAGTCCGTGCGTTCGGCCGACAGCAGGTTGGCCTTCATCGTGCGTAGCGCCACCGGGTCGTAGGCGGCGAGGCGCTCCGCCAGCAGCCGGGTTTCCGCGTGCAGCGCCTCGCGCGGGAACAGCCGGGTCGCGAGGCCCAGGCGCAGCGCGTCCTCACCGGTCAGCTTCTCGGGCGCGAGCAGCAGCTCGCGCGCCTGGGCGCCGCCGAGCAGGCGGCTCAAGGTCCAGGGCAGGCCCATGTCTCCCGACAGGCCGATATTGAGGAAGGCGGTGTTGAACCGCGCCTGTGCCGTCACGAAGCGGAAGTCGCAGGCCGCGGCCCAGCCCATCGCCGCCCCCGCGCAGCCGCCGTCGATCGCGGCGATCGTCACCTGCGGCATCGCATGAAGGATCGTCGAGGCGTGATAGACGTGAGCGAGCTCGCCATAGCCGGGCCGCGGCATGTCGGGCGCGCCGCCGAGGTCGGCGCCGACCGAGAAGTCGGTCCCGTCGCCGCGCAGGATCACCACGCGGGCGTCGGTGGCGGCGATCGCCTGCACCGCGGCGTGAAGCTCGGCGCACATCTGCACCGTCACCCCGTTGCGCCGGCCCGGGCGGCTGAGCGTGATCGTGGCGATGGCGCCGTCATGCTCGAGCCTGACCGGGGCCTCGCTCATTCGGGCCGAGCCCCTTCGGGGTTGCTCCAGACCGCCGGGCGCTTCTCGGCGAAGGCCTTGGGCCCCTCGCGCGCGTCGGGGCCGGTGAGCAGCCTGCGCACCTCGGGAAGCTCGAACATGTCGCCCATCGAGGCGGCCAGGCTGCGCCCGTCGAGCGCATTGGCCACGGCCTTGGTCGCGATGACCGAATTGGGCGAGCACTCGAGGATCTCCTCGGCCCAGCGCCGAGCCGCGGCGAGGACGTCGCCCGCGGGCGCGATCTCGTTGACCAGGCCCAGGTCCAGCGCCTGGCTCGCGGTGATCTTCCTGGCGGTGAGCAGCATGGCCATCGCTCGCTTCGAGCCGATCTCGCGGATCAGGCGCTGGATGCCGCCGCCCAATGCGGCAAGGCCGACCCGCGGCTCGGTCAGGCCGAAGGTCGCGCTGTCCGCGGCCACGATCACGTCGCAGGCCAGTGCCAGCTCGAAGCCGCCGCCCATCGCCTGGCCGTTGACCGCGGCGATCACCGGCTTGAGCCGGTCGAACCGCGCGACCATGCCGCCGAAGCCGGTCGGCGGCACCGGCGCGCGCGAGCGGTCCATCCCGCCCTTGAGGTCCGCTCCGGCGCAGAAGGCCTTGTCGCCGCTGCCGGTCAGAATCGCGATCCACAGGTCGGGATTGCGGTCGAACTCGTCGAAGACCTCACCCAGTTCCCACGAGGCGTCCTGGCTCAGCGCGTTGCGCACTTCCTCGCGCGCAAGCGTGACGGTCAGGATCCGCCCGTCGACCTCGGTCCGGCAGAACTGGCGTTCGCTCACCGCTTGCCGTCTTCGACCAGGGCGCCGGTATCGTAGCCGCGGTTGTCGGCCCAGTCGTCGCCCTCGCCGGGCTTCTGGGTCGGGGTCGGGGTCTTGCCCGAGCGGGTCTTGAGGTCCCAGCCGATCGGGTCGGCGTAGTCTTCGAGGGGCATGCGCATCGCGTTGATCGACCAGGCGATCATCACGTAGTGGCCGATGGTGTGGAGATAATCCATCATCTGGCGGCGGTCGTAGTATTGGGTCAGTTCAGCCCAGGTCTCGTCCGAGAGGTCGTTGGTCTCGATCAGCTCGTCGATGCCCTTGAGCACTGTCCGATCCTCGTCGCTCCACGGCCAGGAGCCCTGCCAGCCCTCCTTGACCGCCGCGATCTCCTCCAGGCTCATGCCCAGGTTGAGCGAATAGCCGACGTGATTGTGCCACTCGTACTCCGAGTTCTTCAGCCAGCCCACGCGCAGGATGATCAGCTCGCGGTGCTTGGGCGGCACGGTGTTGGTCACCAGCAGGTGCCAGCCCCAGACGTTGTAGGCCTTGCCGAGGTCGGGATGCTGCGCCATGATCTGGATGATATTGGTGGCCGAACCGTTCTCGCGCGCGCCGGGCTCGCCCCAGAACGCCTGCACGTCCTGCGATTCCTCGGTGTATTCCTCCTTCGCGAGGCGCGGTATGCGCCACATCGTCTTCTCGGCCATCCTCGGGTCCTTTTCGATTCACGGGTGGCGCCGGCCGTAACACAACCGGCGCGGCGGGGAAGCCCGGGAAACGCGTCGGGGCGATATGCGTCGATAGTGCGAGAGGGTATTTCGCACTTGCAGCATTAGCTCTTGGCAAGTGTCGAATCATTCGTCACAAATCGGGGATAACGAAAGGCCGCCAATGAGTCCTTCCTCCTTCTCGTCCTACGACGAGATGTACGATAGCCAAGGTGCGGTGCGGGCCGCCTATGGGGGTTATTGCGGCTGGCTGAACGATCAGGACAGCTCCTGGCTGCGCCGCCAGAACGAGGAGGCGGAAGGCTTCTTCCGCAAGACCGGGATCACCTTCAACGTCTATGGCGATGACGCGGCCGAGGAGCGGCTGATCCCCTTCGACGTGGTGCCCCGCGTGATCACCGCGGCCGAATGGCGCAAGCTGACTCGCGGGATCGAGCAGCGGGTGCGGGCGCTCAATGCCTTCCTGCACGATCTCTACCATCGCCGTGAGATCGTCCGCGCCGGCCGCTTTCCGGAACGGCTGCTCAAGAACAACGAGGCCTTCCTGCCGCAGATGGCCGGCTTCACCCCGCCGGGCGGGGTCTATACCCATATCGTCGGGATCGACCTGGTCCGCACCGGGCCCGACGAATTCATGGTGCTGGAAGACAATGCCCGCACGCCCTCCGGGGTCTCGTACATGCTCGAGAACCGCGAGACGATGATGGCGATGTTCCCGGAACTGTTCACCAAGGTGCCCGTGCGCCCGGTCTCGGACTATCCGCGGCGCCTGGCCCGCAGCCTGGCCGCCTGCGCTCCGCCGGCCACGACTGGCCGCCCGGTCGTCGCGGTGCTGACGCCCGGCATCTACAACTCGGCCTATTTCGAGCATGCCTTCATCGCCGACCAGATGGGCGCCGAACTGGTCGAGGGCAGCGACCTGCGCGTGGTCGATGGGCGGATCGCGATGCGCACCACGCGCGGCTATTCGGCCGTGGACGTGCTCTACCGCCGGGTCGACGACGACTATCTCGATCCGCTGACCTTCAATCCGGACAGCTGCCTGGGCGTGGCCGGGATCATGGACATCTACCGCGCGGGCGGGGTCACTATCGCCAATGCGCCGGGCACGGGCATCGCCGACGACAAGGCGATCTATTCGTTCATGCCCGAGATCGTCGAGTTCTACACCGGCGAGAAGCCGGTGCTGAACAACGTGCCCACCTGGCGCTGCGCCGAGGCCGAGGCGCTGAAATACGTGCTCGACAACCTGAAAGACCTGGTGGTCAAGGAGGTCCACGGCTCGGGCGGCTACGGCATGCTGATCGGCCCCACCTCGAACAAGGCGGAACTGGCGGCCTTCGAGAAGAAGCTGCGCGCCAAGCCGGAAAACTACATCGCCCAGCCGACGCTCTCGCTCTCGACCGTGCCGATCTTCACCCGTTCGGGCCTCGCCCCGCGGCATGTGGACCTCAGGCCTTTCGTGCTGGTCTCGCCCAACGGGATCGACATCACGCCCGGCGGCTTGACCCGGGTGGCGCTGAAGAAGGGCTCGCTGGTGGTGAACTCGTCGCAGGGCGGTGGGACCAAGGATACCTGGGTACTGGAAGACTGATGATGGAAATTGGTCTCGCACGAAGACACGAAGACACGAAGAGGCCGCGCTCAGCCGAAGGCCGTGTTCGTTTCTCAGAGGTGCCGCTAGGCTCGACCGCTGCAGTTGAAAGCGGCTTCGCCGGATTGTGCGGCCTCTTCGTGTCTTCGTGTCTTCGTGCGCGAATTCATCTTTCTATGGCCACACGGGAGCAGGCCCCATGCTAGGCCGCTCCGCCAATGGCGTGTTCTGGATGCTCCGCTATCTTGAGCGGGCCGAGAATACCGCGCGCCTGCTCGACGCGGGGCTCCGCATGGCGCTCACGCGCGGGGCCAACGCCGCTCGCGACGAGTGGCGCTCGGTCCTGATCACGACCGGGCTCGATGCCAGCTTTGCCGCCACCGGGGCCGACTATTCCGGGCCGGCGGTCAGCAACTACATCCTGCGCGATCGTGACAATGCCGGCTCGGTCCTCCAGATGATCGAGGGCGCGCGAACCAATGCCCGGGCCGTTCGCACCGCGATCACCCGCGAGGTCTGGGAGGCCACCAACGAGAGCTGGATGATCCTGCGCGAGCTGCTCGCCAGGCCCGTCAAGGCAACCAACCTCGGCGATGTCCTGTCCGCGATCCGCCGCCAGTCGACCCTGGTGCGCGGGGCGATGGACGGCACCATGCTGCGCAACGAGATCTTCAACTTCGCGCGGATCGGCACCTTCATCGAACGCGCCGACAACACCGCGCGGATCCTCGACGTGAAGTACTACGTCCTGCTGCCCTCGCTGGCCTGGGTCGGCTCGAGCCTCGACAATGCGCAGTGGGACACCGTGCTGCGCTCGGTCGCCGGCGAGCGTGCCTACCGCTGGCTCAACGCCGGCTCGATGGACCCGCGCGGCATCGCCCAGTTCCTGATCCTCGATGGCCGTTTCCCGCGCAGCCTGACCTTCTGCTACGAGAAGCTGCGCAGCAACATGGCCAGCCTGGCCCGCGAATACGGGCACGAATCCCCGGCGCACGACCTGCTCCGCGCGGCCGGCGCCCAATTGCAGCAGACCGGGATCGAATCGATCGTCGAGCGCGGGCTGCACCAGTTCATCGGCGAGTTCATCGCCGGAAACCAGCGGCTGGCCGACGCGATCGCGGCGGACTACAGGTTTATCGAATAATGTTGCTCTCGATCCAGCACGTCACGTCCTACCGCTTCGAGCACCCCGTCGCCCACGGGCTGCAGCGCCTGCGGCTGCGCCCCAAGCCCAGTCACGGGCAGACCGTGCTGGACTGGGACATGACACTGGAAGGCGTGCGCTTCGAGGCCGAATACGACGATCACAACCACAACCACACCACGCTGGTCTCGGTCGAGCCCGGCGCCCAGGGCGTGACGATCGCCTGCACGGGCATGGTCGAGACCGCCGACCGCGCAGGGATCGTCGGGCCGCATATGGGCAACCTGCCGCTTTGGGCGCTGCTCGGACAGACGCCCCTGACCCGCCCGGGACCCCGGATGCGGGCCTTCTGCCAGGGCTTTGCCGGCGGGGGCGACAAGGTCGACATGCTGCACCGCCTGTCGCAGGCGATCCTCGGCGAGGTCCGCTATCAGACCGGCGCGACCGATGCCGCGACCACCGCCGAGGAGGCGATGGTCGCGGGAACCGGGGTCTGCCAGGATCACACCCACCTGTTCCTGGGCTGCGCCCGCGCCATGGGCGTGCCCGCGCGCTACGTCAGCGGCTATCTGATGATGGACGACCGGGTGGAACAAGAAGCCGGCCACGCCTGGGCCGAGGCCCATGTCGAGGGAATCGGCTGGGTGGGCTTCGACGTGGCCAACGGGATCAGCCCCGACGCGCGCTATGTCCGCGTGGCGACCGGGCACGACTACCGCGAGGCCGCGCCGGTCACCGGCCTGTCCTACGGAGCTGGGGATAGCGACCTGCGCGTCCGCCTGGCGGTTGAACAGCAGACCGCGGAACAGTAGTCACCCTGGCTCAGGGGATTCGCGCCAAGGGGATCAGCGTGACATATTGTGTTGGGATGATGCTCGACTCCGGCCTCGTGCTGATGAGCGACACCCGCACCAATTCGGGCGTCGACAACATCTCGGTCTTCCGCAAGATGTACCACTGCCAGGTCGAGGGCGACCGGATCATCGCGCTGATGACCGCGGGCAACCTCGCCACGACCCAGGCGGTGATCAGCCAGCTCGAAGAACGCAACAAGGCGCCCGAGGACCGGCACAACTCGCTGCTCGAGGCGCCGACGATGTTCCAGATCGCCTCGACCGTGGGCAAGCTGCTGCGCGAGACGATCCAGGGGCGCCAGGCCGTGAACGGCGGGCAGGAAGCCGCGGGCCAGTTCACCGCCTCGATGATCCTGGCGGGCCAGATCAAGGGCATGGAACCGCGGATGTTCCTGATCTACCCCGAAGGCAACTTCATCGAGGCCAGCTTCGACACCCCGTTCTTCCAGATCGGCGAGACCAAGTACGGCCGCCCGATCATCCTGCGCGGCTACGACCGGGCGATGAGCTTCGAGGATGCGGTGAAGCTCCTCATGGTCAGCTTCGATTCGACGCTGAAGGCGAACCTTTCGGTCGGCCTGCCGCTCGACCTCTTGGTGATCGAGCGCGACACCTACGAGCCCGCGCATGTCCGCCGGATCACCGGCGACGATCCCTATTTCCGCACGATCTCCTCGGGCTGGGGCGAGGCGCTGAAGAAGGCCTTCCTCTCGCTGCCGCCGTACTCCTTCGGCGAGGACCCGGAACCCGAGCCGCAGCCGGCGCATCCGCTTTGAATCCTCTGCTGGTTCAGCCTGCCCGATTTCGCTAGCCCTCGCAGCCCGGAAGGCAAGGGCTAGCTGTTTGGTCCCAGCATTTGATGGTGCATCATCCACGCAGGAATGGAAGGATGGGCTATGGGACAGGTTCTTCACGGGAGCGCCCGCACGACAGAGGCAGTCCGTCGAACGATACAACATAGTCAAGAGAGCCTGAGGGTTCTGGCCAAGCGCTACGGGATCAACCAGAAGACCGTCGCGAAGTGGAAGAAGCGCACGGCGGTCAAGGATTTGCCGACCGGGCCGAAGGACGCACATTCGACGGTGCTGAACATCGAGGAGGAGGCGATCATCGTCGCCTTCCGCAAGCACACGCTGCTGCCTCTCGACGACTGCCTCTATGCGTTACAGGCAACGATCCCGCACCTGACCCGCTCATCCCTGCATCGCTGCCTGCAACGGCACGGTATCAGCCGGCTGCCCGAGGTGACCGGCGACAAGCCTGTCTCGAGCGAAGTCGAGAGGGAGCCAAAGCGCAAGTTCAAGACCTATCCCATCGGCTACTTCCACATCGACATCGCCGAGGGGCAGACTGCCGAAGGTAAGCTACGCCTGTTCGTGGCGATCGACCGCACCAGCAAGTTCGCCCCTTCGGCAGGCTCAGGACAGGCTTCGTCGAACTGCACCGCGAAGCTGGCAAGGTGATTGCCGCCCAGTTCCTGCGTAACCTGATCGCGGCCGTACCCTATACCATCCACACTGTGCTCACCGACAATCCTGTCCTGAGCGAAGTCGAAGGGGGTATCCAGTTCACCAATCAGGCCGGCCACAAATACGCCTTCCACCACATCTTCGACCGGGTCTGCGACGAGCACGATATCGAGCATCGCCTGACCAAGCTGAAGCACCCGTGGACCAACGGCCAGGTCGAACGGATGAACCGAACCATCAAGGAAGCCACGGTCAAGCGCTATCACTACGACAGCCATGCCCACCTGACCACTCACCTCCACGACTTCATCAACGCATACAATTACGCTCGGCGTCTAAAGACACTGCGCGGCCTCACACCCTACGAATACATCTGCAAATGCTGGACAACCGAACCCGATCGCTTCACGCTAAATCCGCACCATCAAATGCCGGGACCAAACAACTAGGGCCTGTTCACGTACCCGGCAGCGCCGCCCCGCAAAAAGCCTTACAGCGGAGCCTGAATGTCCGCGAAGGCCGCACGGAACGCGCTGGTCCCGCGGCTTGCCAATTGTACGGGGCCTTGCAGGGCGGGGGCTTCGTCCGCCGGCTTGTCCGCATAAATGAACCCGTAGGCCGGGCTGACCCGCAGGCCGAGCGAGGCCGTGGGGGCGTACCAGACGCGCACTTCGCTCCAGTCTCCGGCGGCCGAGACGTCCTCGGCCAGGGCGGCGCGTTCGACCATTCCGGGGCGCGACCAATTGGCATGGTTGAGCAGGACGCGGCGATCGTCGAGCACGCGGCTGACCATCGCGACATGGCCCAGCGGCATGGCGCCGCTCGCCCGGAAAGCCAGCACGGCGCCGGCCCGGGGCTCATGGCCACGCGCGTAGACGCCTTCCGCCTGGTTCCACCAGGTATGGGCATTGCCGCGGATCTCGATGCCCGAGACCGAGCGCGCGTAGGGGACGCATTGCAGGACGCCCCGGGCCTCGGCCGGCGCCGGCGCGAGCGCCAGCCCCGTCAGGATCGCCGCAGCGGCCAGGTTGCAGGCCAGCCATCGGCGAGCGCCGCCAACAAGTCGTTCGATCACAAGAATTCCCGTACCCGTCCAATTCGTGAAGGGCACATGCCCCAGGCCGCGGGGGCCGGCACCAACGCTTCGACGGGCCGCGCCAGAGGCGGGACGAGCCGAACGCCGATCGCGCGGCGATGCGGATCAATCGAGGAAGAACTCCACGGGGATGGACAGCTCCAGCGGGTCGGGCTTGTCCTCGGGGATGGTCGGCAGGGGCGCGGCGCGGCGGATGGTGTCGAGCGCCGCGCGGTCCAGTTGCGCCGAGCCGGAAGAGCGGATGAGCGCGACCGCAAGCACGCCGCCGGCCCGGTTCATCCGGAACCTCACGTGGGCCACGCCTTGCTCGCGCCGGTCGCGGGCACCGGGCGGATAGCGGCGGTATTTCTCCAGGTGGGCGAGCAGCCGCGCCTCCCAGGTCGTGGCGGCCTCGCTCGCCGCGCGCGGACCGGCCGGGGCGGGCAGGGCCTTCGGCGCGGTGGTCACCGGCACCGGATCGGCGGCCGCGGCCGGAGCAGGCTGGGGCGGGGGCGGCGGCGGACCCGGAGCCGGGCGCGGGACGACAAGATCGGGCGGCGGCGGCACCGCCTCGACGGCCTTGCGCGCCTGCTGCTCGACCTGGCGCGGGCCGTCGGGGACTTCCTCGGGCGTGTCGGGCGTGGCGGCGCGGGCCTTGAACGTGACCACCGCCGGCGCCGGGGCGCTGACCGGAGGAGCCATGGTCTGCCACGTGAACAGGAGCAGCCCGAGCGCACCGAGCATGACCGAGGCGGTGCCCGACAGGCCGGCCAGGCGGGTGCGCCAATCGGTCGGCAAGTCGCTGTAGCGGGTGCTGCCCAAGTCACCTGCCCTGCTCCGAATCGAGGGGAAGCGGGCGCAGCGCGATCCAGACCGCGCAGGCCGCCATGGCGAGCGCCACGCCGATTGCGGCCAGGGCATGGGGGTGGGCGCCGAGCAGGAACAGAACGTAGCCCAGGGCGATCCCGGCGCAGGCCGCCTGCTTGCCGCGCCGCGAGATCGCGCCGTTCGCGCGCCAGGCGCGGATCGCCGGGCCGAAGCGGGGATCGGCGAGCAGCCGCGCCTCGAGCCGCGGCGACGAGCGCGCGAAGCAGGCCGCAGCCAGGATCAGGAAGATCGTCGTCGGCATCAGCGGCAGCATCGCGCCGATGATCCCGAGCGCGACGCAGACCAGCCCGAGCGCTCGCCAGAACAGCCGTGCCAGGCGGTCCGACATCAAGCTCGCCGCCCGTTCAGGCGAAGGCCGCTTCGGCGTGGCCGCGCACCCGCGCGAAGGCGGCCCTGGCCCCGGCGACGACGCGCTCTTCCTCCGCCGCGGTCAGTTCGGGAGCATCGAGCGCCGCGGTGAAGGCGCGCCAGTGCGCCGCCGGGCCTTCGGGCGCGGGGGCGAGGTGGCGCGCGCCGTGTGCGTCCGACAGGCCCAGCTTGGCCGCTTCCTTGCGCAGCAGCGCCGCGCCCATCCGCGAGCCTTCGGCGACGTAGAGCCAGCCAAGCGCCGTCGGCAGATCGATCTCGCCGGCAAAGACCGGGGCCGCTTCGGGCGGCGGGGACTCCCCCAGGTCCGCGAGGTCCGCCGCCACCAGCGCCAGCGCGGCGCGGTCAGGCAGCCCGGGCAGCACCGCCGCCAGCGCCGGATCGGCATAGAGCGGGGCGATGTCGCGGTGGAAGCGGTACTGCATCGCGGCGAAGCGGCCGTAGCCGGCGAGGCTGTCGAACGAGGCGGCCGCCATGATCGCGTCGTCCAGCTCCTGGTGGACCTGGCTGGTCAGGGCGCGGAGCCGCCTGGCGCGTGAGGGATCGAGGATGTCGGTCATGAATGCTGTCCTATCAGAAGCGATAGCCGATGCCGATGCGGATGGAGTGCGTCTCGGCGCTGTTGCGCGCCTTGCGGCCGGTGACGGTGTTGGAAGAGCCTTGGCCCATCTCGTAGACGAAGAAGTCTCCGGTGGCCGGATTCTGCGCGATCTGGCCGAGTTCGTTGCGGTAGTAACCGAGCCTGCTGATCCGCCAGTCCCGGCCGACGCCGGCGCGCGCATCTGGGAACGCGAACTCGCTGTTGCCGAACCGGGCATAGGAATATTCGCCGCGCACCAGCCAACGGTTGCCCAGGGCCAGTTCCGCGCCACCTCCTACAGTCCAGCCGACGCGGGTCTTGCTCGTCTTTTCCGAGAAGAAGGGAGTCGAGTTCGCGCTGTACGGCTCGCCGATCCGCATCGGCACGGTGCGGTCGATATATTGGGTCGGCGTTTGGCTTTCTTTCATGAAAGCCAGACCGGCCGTTGCATAAAGCATGGCGCGGCTGAGCGTATAGCCCAGTCGGGCCTGGAGCGAACTCGACCAATCCTGGCGATAGTTCGTGTCGGCTTGATTGCTCTCGTCCTGGGGATATCGTTGGCGATGACGACCCGTTCGGCCGCCAGCGCCTCGTCGCAGCTCCACAGCAGCGCGCCGGCCTCCTGGTGGACCTCGAGCTGCCGTGCCTCGCCCTTGAGGTGGTCGATCGCCAGGTTGCTGGCGAGCCGGTAGAGATAGGCCCGCTTGTTGGCGATCGGCGGATCGTCGGCGATCCGCTGGACGCGCAGCCAGAGGCTTTGGGTCACGTCCTCGGCGGCGGCGGCGCTCCCCACGATCCGTTGCACCAGTCGTTGCAGGGAGGTCCGTTCGGCAAGGACGAGCTTCGAAATGACGAAGGCGTTCGTCAGCATTGCACCGAACTAGAGGATCTGCGAACGATTCGCAAATCGACCGGCCCGAACCCGTCCCGAACGGGTCGATGCCCATGCTGCCGCGACCGGATCGGCTGCCGCCCAGGACGCTGCCGTCAACGGGCGGTCGGCAGCGCCGGTGCAAAGGCGGGCGGGCTTGCGGGTGCGGGCCACTTCAGGACCTTGCGCGCGGTTCGGCCGAGGATCCATTCCTTCTCGTCCTGCGACAGGTCGGGACTGGTACGCAGGCAGTCGAGCAATTCGGGCCAAGTGTGGAATTCCGGTGACATGGCGTAATTGAGGTAGCCGCCCACCTGCTTGATACGAAGTCCCCCGTGAGGGGCTTCAAAGCAGGAGGACGGCCGATGAGGATTTACGCTGGTTTGGATGTGTCTGACAAGGCGACGCACGTGTGCCTGGTCGATGGGGATGGCGGTGTGATCCGCCGCGATGTGGTGACGAGCGATCCCGATGCCCTGGGGCGCTGGTTGAAACGTCATGTCCCTGGACTGGCGCGGGCGGTGTGCTGGAGACGGGGCCGCTTTCGACCTTCCTCTATCACGGCCTGGCCGAGTGGAATGTGCCGGCGGTGTGCATCTGCGCGCGCCATGCCAAGGGCGCGCTGTCAGCGCGGGTTACAAGAGCAATGTTCACAATTCCGAAGGTCTCGCCCAGTTGGCCCGCACCGGCTGGTTCAAGGCCGTGCACATGAAGGCGGGAGCCACCCACATCGACCGCGCGGCCTTGAAGATCAGGGAGCAACCTATCAAGTCGCGCACGGCCTGCACCAATCAGTTGCGCGGCATGCTGAAGCTGCTCGGCCTGAGGATGGGGTCGGTGACGACGCCGAACAAGCGGTGCGAACGGCTCGATGCCCTGTTCGGCCGGCGCCCCGAGCAGAGTGTGTTTGCGGAAGGCGACGATGATCGCCTCTTCCTCAATGCTCAGCACCGTCGAATGCACATCTGCTGGACCAGTCGGCAAATCCTTGACCGCCGTGCGCTTCTTCCACTTCGCGACGGTCTTCTGGTTGATGCCATAGCGCTTCGCCAAGGCCCTCAGGCTCTCTTGACTATGTTGTATCGCTCGACGGACTGCCTCTATCGTGCGGGCGCTCCCGTGTAAAACCTAGCCCATAGCGTATCATTCCATTCCTGGCTGAATAATCCACCATCAAATGCCGGGACTAAACACCTAGCCGAGTTGGACCTGTACAAAAGCCAGTGCATTTGCTCTGATAGCGCCTACAGTTTTATCGATTTTGATCTAACTGTCTGTTTTGCCGAGAAAATCCGTTCAGTAACGCTAACGCCGCCGGTGACAGCCGTCTGCCGATCTTGCTGACGACATGCAATTTGAAATCTTCGAATTCGGGGCAGGCGATCGGTCGCGATGTGAGTCCGCCGTTGCGAATCTGATCCTGGATGATCAATGCCGGCATGATCGCAACGCCCAAACCGGCTTTGATGCCGTCGATGATCGGCATTATCGATTCCGTCGTCAGTGGCGCTTCGATGGTCAAACCATAGTTCTTCATTACAGAATAAGTCACTTCGGCGATCCGGCTGCCGCGGCCAGGCAGCAACATTTGATGCTTGGCGAGGTCTACTAATTCCACCTTTTCACCGCGCATGAGCGGATGATCGGCCCGTGCCGCGACATGAAGTGGTTGGGAGGAGGTCGAGTGAACTTTGAGCCGCACATCGACCGGCCGTTCGAGCAAAAGGCCGATCTGGGCATCGTCGTTGAGGATCATGCGCTGAATGGTTTCGGTATCGGCTGTGATCAGGTCGAGGTTGGTGTCGGGGAAACGGTGCACGACCGATTTGATTTCGGTCAGGAAGCCCGATCCCAGCATTCCCTCCGCACTGGCAACGCGGATCACGCGTGAACGGACATTGCGATACTCCGCAAGACGCATCAGCAGTTCCTGCTGGTCCGCCAAGCGCTTGTCATAATAATCGATCAGCAGGCGTCCGGCATCCGAGAGCTGCATCTTGTGCGAGCCCTTCTCGACCAGATCGATCTGCAGTGCGCGTTCGAGGAGCGTGATCTGGCGACTGATCGACGATGGCGCGATGCCGAGATAGTCGGCAGCGGCGCGCATCGAGCCATGCCGCGCAGCGAGCGACAAATATTGAAGGCGATGGTCCTGAACGTTGATTTCGTGCGAGCGGGCGATACCTGGCATATCAGGTGCCCGGAATGGCCTTCGCAGCCATCTTCAATTCGACCGCCCCTTCGACGATTGCGCCCAAGCTGTGTCTCAGCCCGTCGCTGAGACTAAGGTGATCCGATTCGGCAAAGAAGAAGTCGCGGACAACGAACCAGTCATTGCCGAACTTCCGCCAAATCAGCACCCCTCTATGCACCTCTGTCGCGCCGTTTTTGAGAGTGTTGCTGTTCGTGATTGAACCGTAGGCAACAGTGTCGACGATCTCAATGTCATCCAGCAGAATCGAGATGCCGGCGTAATTATAGCTGGCTTCGATGAAGACTTTGCTGATCGCGTCATGACCCACTTGTGGAGGCAGGTCCCGCCCTTCTAATACAGCGGTGGCATGATAGAACATGCGCGTAAGTTCGAGAATGCGCGCTTCGGCGAATAGCGCTTCGAAGTGAACGCACTTGTCGATGATCCGATCGACTTCGGGTTCATCGGGCTGCTGCATCTCGGATCCTTCCTGTTCGCGGGCACGTCCGTTAGGAAACCCGGTACCCTATCGCGATCCGCGTGGTTGCGGCAAGCTGCCGGGGCCTGGTGCCGGTCGCTATCGACGCATTCCATAATATGTGGCGACCTGTTGCACCGCCCTATCGTCGGGCAGAGCCGCCGCCGCGGCCTTCATGACCTGGCCGTTAGCATCGTTCGAGGCATAGCCGCGCAGTCCTTTGCGAAAGTTGTGCAACTGAGCGGCGATGTATTGCTGGCTTAAACCCCGCAACGCGGGCGCTGCCAGCTTGGGATTTCCTTCGCCCGATGCGCCGTGGCACGCCGTGCAGGCTTGGGCATCGGCCGGCGCTGCCCCGGCGGACAGGCCGGCCGGCGCCGGACCGGCGGGCAGGGTGGTGATATACGCGACCACATCGCGCACGCCGCGCTCGCCGCCGGGGATGACGCTGGCCCGGCCGACCATCTGGAATGCGTGGTTGTCCTCGACCTTGCCGCGCCGACCTTCCCGGAAATTGGCGAGCTGCCGGATCAGATAGGCGGGATCCTGGCCGGTCAGGGCAGGGGCGAACATTTCGGCCCGCCCTTCCGCATTATTGCCATGACAACCCGCGCAGGTGGTGAACGCGGCGCGTCCGCGCGAAGGGCTGGCCGGCATGAAGGCTTCCAGCACCGTGCCGCTGTCGATGTATTCGTCGAACTGGATGATCTTCCCGCCGCGGATCTTGAACACGTGGACATTTTTGACGTTGTAGTGGACCCCCGTGGCCTTGACGGTGCTTGCTTCGTAACCCGGCACTATGACGGTGTCTCCCGCCACGAGAAACTCGGTTTGGCCCGCCTTGGCGTCGGTCAGCGTTTGGTCGACCTTGGCGAAGAAGTCCTTCACGCCCTCAGGCCCGCGCCGCGTTCCGGCAAACGGGAGCGACGGCGGACCGTGGTAGGTCCAGGCGGCGTCCTCGTCGATCAGGCTCAGGATCTTGTCCATGTCGCCTGCCTCGAAGGCCGCGTAGAGCGACCGCGCGACGGCCTCGGGGGCGGTCGGCCCGGGCTGGCGCGACCAGACAGCCGTGGTGGCGAGCAATCCGGCCGCCACGGCTAGAACGGCAAGCTTGAGATGCTTCACTGCCTTGATCGCTCCTCTGCTCCGATGTGTTTCGACCGCAACCATGCTCAGCTGCGCCCGTAAAAATCGTGGAATAGGCGACCCGGATCCCACTTGCTTCGCAGTTCGCCCAGCCGGCCCCAGGCAGCCGGGGAGAAGCATTCGGGGATGTCTTGCGGACGGCCTTCCTGGTCCATCTCGTTGATGTAGTTGCCCTTCGAGATCGATTTCAGTTCGCTATAAACCTTCAGACAATAGGCGCGGCTCGCGGCTTCCTGTTGGGGCAGGTCCCATTCCAGGTAGTAGGCGCAATAGAACCGCCCGATCCGCGAGAACGCGGCGTCGGGCAGGCCGCCTTCACCGCGGTACAGCAACAGCGGCGTGCCCTTGGGGGCCGGGCAGTCGGGAATGTTGCGCTTGAGGATTTCCGTCGCCTTGAGCGCATCGTCGACCCAGATCGAATCGCCCATCCAGTACGTTTGCGAGAAAGATGCCTCGTTGTCGCCGTAATAGCGGTCGTAGCTGCCTATTCGGTCGATGTCCTTGGCCACCGCGCGTTGCATCAGGGGGTGCTGACTGAGCGCTGCGAGCTTGCGGCGCCCCTCGTCAGCATTGGCGACGAACGCATTGACGTCGAGGTAGACCTTCTGGCGCTCTTCTACCGGCGCATCTTCGGGCGCGGCGGCATCCGCGGTGGCGAAGCACAGAACTTCAACGTCCTTGTCGAGCTTCGGAGCGACCTCGTTCATCACGGCGACGACGGCTTCGAACTCCGCATAGGGAAAGGTGTAGGTCGCCCCGAAGATGACCGTGGGAGCGTCGAAGCATTGCAGGTAGAATCGCACGACGACGCCGAACAGCCCCGGTCCGCCGCCGCGAACTGCCCAGAACAGGTCAGGGTTTTCGTCGGCGCTGGCATGGCGCAATTCGCCATCGGCGGTCACGATATCGACGCCCTTGACCGCAAAGACGCTGGCGCCGTGAGCCCAGGCATTGGAATTCAATCCGACCCCGCCGCCGAGCAGAAAGCCGCTGATCGGCACTGTGCCGCAGTGCGCGCCGGGAAAGGCCAGGCCGTCGAGCAGCAGGCGTTCCGCAAGGCCGCGGGTGATGACGCCGGGGCCGACTATTGCCTCCTTGGCGGACTTGTCGACCTCGATCCCATCGAGCCGACTGATATCGATCAGCATTCCGCCGTTGCGCAGGAAGCAGGCGGCCATGCTGTGCCCGCCGCAGCGCGTCGTGGTGCGCAGCTTGTGC
This sequence comes from Novosphingobium sp., assembly GCA_047605105.1. GTDB lineage: Bacteria > Pseudomonadota > Alphaproteobacteria > Sphingomonadales > Sphingomonadaceae > Novosphingobium. The sequence goes on from JASGGH010000007.1 coordinate 33,419, forward strand.
GCGCGGGCGTAGTTCACCGCCTCGCGCACGTCCTCTATAGTGTCCGCCTGCACGATCATGTCGGGCGCGCGGTCGGCCTTGGCGCGCTGCCAGATCATGGATTCGCGCCAGATCTCGTAATCCTCGTCGCTTCGCACAACGACCTTGCCCTTGATGCGGGCTTGCAGCACGGCCGGATCGCTGGCGGCCGTCGGCGCGGCGAAATAGGAGCATCCCGGCAGACTCGAGGCAACCGGAATGACGGCAGCCGCCTTGATGACATTCCGCCTGCTTACATTGCCTACCATCGCTGCTGCCGCGTCCTTACCTGGCTATCCGTTTGACTTGCGCCAAGACAGCCGATCCGGGGCTCGCGGATCAATCCCGCCTCGACGCGGTCATGTTGCGCCTTCCGCAACAGCGCAGACTTAAAGGCATTGTTGCGGGCGCTGCAACAAGGTTGAACGCGACGGAGATTGTGCACAGTCGCCGCTCGGCCGAATGTCGCCGGGTTCGGCACGAAGTGGCACCAGCAGACAGCGGGCGGCATGATGCCGGGGCGCTGATCGACAAGCAGGAAGAATGAGCACGGCGATGAGCGAGCGATGGGGTGAAGATTTGAGCCGGGCTGCAGATGGCAAGTCCGTCGATGGGAAGCTTGCCGGAGGACTGTTGGGGGCCGGGGACATCACCTTCATGGTGATCGCGGTCGCCGCGCCGATGGCGGTGGTGGTCGCGACGATGCCGATCGCCTTTGCCCTGGGCAACGGGCTGGGCGTTCCGGGGACCTATGCACTTGCCGGACTGGCCATGGCCTTGTTTGCCATCGGCTATGTCAGAATACTGCCGCACGTACGCAACGCTGGGGCCTTCTATGCGCTGATTTCGCTCGGCTTCGGCCGGATCGCCGGGCTGGCCGCCGCCTATGTCGCGCTGATCTCGTACCTCGCACTTGCCTGCGCGACGTTGGGCGCGCTGGCTCTCTTCGGGGCCGATCTCGTTCAGCAATTCACCGGGCGGCAGCCATCGTGGCTCATCATCGCCTTGGCGACCGTGCTGATCTTGGCCCTGCTGTCATGGTTCCGGATCGATTTCACGGCCAAGATCCTAGCGGTCGCCCTGACCGCCGAGGTGGTCATGCTGCTGCTGCTCGACTTGGCGATCCTGGCTGCACCGAGGCCGATTCACCTGACCGCTGCCTTGAGCACGGGCGCGGTATTCGCGCCGGGGATCGGTGTAGCCGCGATCTATGCATTCAACAGCTGCATCGGGTTCGAAGCCACGGCGATCTATCAGGAAGAAGCCCGCGATCGGCATATCACGGTGCCGCGCGCCACTTATGCATCGATCGCTTTGATTTGCGTGTTCTACGTGTTCACCGCCTGGTGTTTCACCGTGGCCTACGGGCCGGACATCGTGAGCATAGCGCAGCGCGATCCCGGGCATTTCGTGACCAATCTCGCCCGCGCCTATCTTGGCCGGGTTGGCGAAGTCACCCTGGCGACGCTGGTAGTAACCAGTGCTTTTGCCGCCGTGCTCGGCCTGTTCAATAACGCTGCGCGCTATATCTTCGCGATGTCGCGGGACGAGGTCCTGCCGGCAGGCCTGGCGCGGACGAGGACCGCCAACGGCTCGCCGTTCGCTGCGGGACTGCCGGTGCTCGCGACCTTGAGCATGGTCTCGCTGCTGTGCTGGTATTTCGGGATAGATCCCCTGCTTGGCCTGACCACCTCGCTGACCGGGCTGGGTTCGGTTGGACTGATGGCCCTGCTCGCGCTGACCGCCTTCGCCGTGCCCTGCTTTTTCGGGCTGCGGCAGGCGGGCTTCGCCCACACCGTGGCTCCCGCCTTGGGCGGTGCAATGTTGCTGCTCGGCACGGCCATGTCGGTGATCAACTATCCGCTGCTGACAGGGTCGGATTTGCCGATCATCAATGGCCTGCTCGTCATCCTGCCGGTCGTCGCGGTGGTCGGCGTCGTTCAGGCTCTGGTTTTGCGCCGCCGCGATCCGGCGCGGTTCGCCCGGATCGGCTCCAGTCGGATCGGCGAATGAGATCGCGCCCGCGCCGCCTATCCCTTTTCAAGCCGGCGTCACGACAGGAGCATGCCGATGAGCCTCGCCAACGATCTTTCCCTCCTCTCCAGTCAGGCCAGGGCATTCCTCGATGCCGATCACGCGCTGTTCATCGACGGGCGTGAAATCGGTGCGGAATCCGGCAAACGGCTCGATGTGGTCGACCCCAGCAGCGGAGAGGTGGTCGCCACGATCGCCGATGCCGGTGCGGCAGATGTCGATCGCGCCATCGCCGCCGCGCGCCGCGCTTTCACCGACAGCGCCTGGAGCAAGTTGCGGCCGTTCCAGCGCGAGGCGATCATGCTTCGCCTGGCCAGTCTCATCGAGGCGGAAACGGCCTCGCTGGCGCAGATCGAAACGGTCAACAGCGGCAAGCTGATCGGCAATACGCTGCTGTTCGATGCGGAGTTGCCGGTTCACACCCTGCGCTATTTTGCCGGCTGGGCGACCAAGCTCCACGGCGAGACGATGGACCTGTCGGTGCCGTACTTGCCGCAATTGCGGTTCGACGGCCTGACGAAACGCGCGCCGATTGGCGTCGTCGCGGCGATCACCCCATGGAATGTCCCCTTGTGCCAAGCAGTGTGGAAACTGGCTCCGGTGCTTGCGACCGGTTGTACTCTGGTGCTCAAGCCGGCCGAGCAGACCTCGCTGACGGCCTTGCGCCTGGCTCAGCTGTGCGCCGAGGCAGGGCTACCCGACGGAGTGTTCAACGTCGTCACGGGAAGTGGGGCCGGGGCCGGCGCGGCGCTGGCCAATCATCCGGGCATCGACAAGATCAGCTTCACCGGCTCGACCGCGATCGGGCGCCAGATCGCGGAAAGTGCCGCGCGGCGGCTAGGCAAATACACTCTCGAATTGGGCGGGAAATCGCCCGTCGTCATTGCGCCCGACGCTGATCTCGACCAGGCCATCCCCGGAGCGGCCTGGGCCATCTTCGGCAATCACGGACAGAACTGCTGCGCCGGTTCCCGCCTGATCGCCCATGCCTCGATATTCGAAGAGGTCGTGGCGGGCGTGGTCAAGATCGGCCGCGAACTGGTAATGGGCCCCGGGCTCGATCCGGGCTCCATGCTGGGGCCGATGGTGTCGCAGCGTCACCGGGACCGGGTGGCGGGCTTCGTCGATCGGGCGCGGGCCGATGGCGCGGTGGTCCACGGTGGCGAAACCATTGCGGGCGCCGGCGCGTATATCTCGCCCGCGGTCATTACCGGGGTGCCGATCGATCACGAGGCGGCGCAAGAAGAAATTTTTGGCCCGGTGCAATGCGCCTTTGCCTACCACGACGACGTCGAAGCGATCCGCCTGGCGAATGCCACCCAATACGGACTGGGCGCGAGCATCTGGACTTCGAGCATCACGACCCAGCAGCGCTATTTCGATGCGTTCGACGCGGGAACGGTCTGGGTCAACACGCACAACATCCTCGATCTCGCGCTGCCGTTCGGCGGCATGCGGCAATCGGGGGTTGGCCATGAACTGGGCAAGGAAGGCTTGTTGGCGCACACCAAGCTTAAGGCTTCCGTGATCCTCAACCAAGCATGACGGGGCTGGCCCCAGCGAGCGGTGATAATCTCGCTCGACACCGCTCGATCCTGGTTGGCGGTCGCCTGGCGATCGGCAGCGGCATTCCGATCGTGGTCAAGGACAGCATCGACATCGCCGGCGAGGTGACGGCAGCGGGTTCGCGCGCGTTAGCCGGGCACCCTCGCGCGTCCGAGCATGCCGAGGTCGTCGCGCGCTTGCTGGCGAGAGGGTTCCAGATCGCCGGCAAGGCGAACATGCACGAGCTCGCGTTCGGGGTGACCGGAGTCAATGCCTGGACCGGGACCCCGCTTAACCCGTACTATCCGACCCTTGCGCCGGGAGGGTCTTCGAGCGGATCGGCGGCGGCGGTCGCGGCGGGCATGGTCACGGCGGCGATCGGGACCGACACTGGCGGCTCGATCCGCGTGCCGGCGGCGTGCTGCGGGATCATCGGCCTCAAGCCGACATTCGGCCGGGTGAGCCGGCGGGGAGCGTCCCCGGAGGTTTCCAGCCTCGATTGCATCGGCCCGCTTGCCCTCGACTTGGCGACGATCGAGGCGGTCATGGCGGCGATCGCTCCGGACTGGCAGTCCGATCGCTCACGCACGGATCGTATCACGCTGGGCTTGGTCGAGACTGGTGCCGATCCGGCAATTGCCGCGCATGTTTTCGCTGCCGCTGCCGGGGCGCGGGCCGTGCCGGTATCGCTGCCACTGTTTGCCCAAGCACATCTGGCCGGGCTCGATTTGATCGGCCACGAGACCGCGGCGGCGTTTGCTCACTTGTGTTCGAGTGGTCTAGTCGGCGCGGATGTCCGCGTCCGGATCGAGGCCGGGCTTGCGGTCACACCCGCGCAAATCGCTGCCGCGCAAGAGGTCAGGGCCGCCTTCCGGGCCTCGGTGGATGCGGCCTTGGCGCATGTCGACCTGCTCTTTCTGCCGACTTTGCCCGTTCCGCCGCCGTTGCTGGAGGAAGCCGGCGACGCCACCAAGGTAGTGCCGATCACGGCCAATTGCCGGCCATTCAACCTGTCGGGCCATCCAGCGCTGACAGTGCCGGTCGGCGAAGTCGCGGGACGACCGGTGTCGGCCCAACTGGTCGGCCCGATGTACGGCGACGAACGCCTCTGCCACTTGGCGGCCCGGCTGTTCGGCTAGCGCCACCGGGGCGCTACCAGTGAAAGCTGGCGGCGACCCCAACCGTGCGCGGCATGGCGTAGCGAACCTGGATGATGCCGAGCGAGGCAAACGACGGTCCAGCGTAGACCAAGTTGTGGCGATTGCCGATGTTGTCCACGAACATCCGCGCCTCGAAACCGTTTCCGGCCTTGTACGTAACCGATGCATTGTGCCGGAAATAGCCATTCAGTTCTGTTCCGGGGTCGCCGAAATTGCCGGCGAACCTCGACGTTCTGCTGTCGAAGTTCCAGTTGAGATCCAACTCCGCGTTGCCCGACAGCGGCACCTTGTACGTCACGCTTCCGCTGGCGCTCCATTTCGGCGCGAAGGCCATGGGGCGATCGGCGACGACGGTCGTGCCAGACGGCGTAGCCTTGGCCACGTCGTCGATCCGCGTATGGAGGTAGGCGGCCGACAACTGCACCTTCAGGCGCGGTGTGATTGCGGCTTCTATCTCGGATTCTACGCCATAGGCCACGGCGTTCTGGTTGGTCACGAGACCGGCGACGCCAACGTAGTTGAACGCCTGGTAGTTGCGGTAATCGTAGTAAAACGCTGATGTATTGAACCGCACTCGGCGGTCGAACAGCGTCAGCTTCTTGCCAATCTCGTAAGCATGCAGCGTTTCCGCACCATAGGGAATCTGGGCCAATGTGATGCCGCTGGGGTAGAACCCATTGTTGAACCCGCCAGCCTTGGTTCCTCTCGAGAAACTGAAGTACAACAGCGTACTGTCGTTGGGCTTGTAATCGATCTCGAGCTTTCCGGAGACCAGGTTCTGACCATAGCTCAGCGCGAAGGGTCGCGGCGTGCCGGTGCCGCCTTCGCTGACGAGGAAACAGGAATCCGGGGAGCCGTCGCTGCATGAGCGGAACGCGGCGTTGTCGGCATCCTGGAATGTCTTGCTGTCGTAGGTATAACGAAGCCCGCCGATCAGGGTGAAGGGGCCGAAGTCCTTTTCCAGCTGGACGAAAGCCGCGATCGAATTGGTCCTAAGCCGCCAGTCCGCGTTCAGCGCGAAGGGCAGATAGGCCCCATTGTACAGCCCAGTCGCGGGATCGATAGTCGTCGCCGGGTCGAGCGGGAAGTTGAATACCGCGTTCGGCTGATCCTTGCCGACCGAATGCATGCCGAAGGCGCCGATCGTCCAGCGCAGTGACGAGCCCTTGTGAAAAGCCCGGAATTCCTGGGTCACGACCTTGCTCTGATAGGGGAATGAGGCGATCACCAACGGATTGGGCGTTCCGTCACTGTCCTCGCGCATCTCGCGCGAGTAGGTTTGATAGCCGGTGATGCTGGTCAGCGTCGTGTTGCCGACCGGCTTTTCGATCCGCAAGAGGGCAGTGAAGCCTTCGGATCGCAGGTATGCCTGATCGTTGTTGCTGACAACATTCGGGGCGGCCGCAGCAGAATTGCGTTCCGCATAGCCAGCGGCATCGACGATCGTCGGATCAGCGATTACCAGGCCGCTCGCGCTATCGACATAGCCGGTGATCGTCTCGTAGTAGCTGTGCACCGTACTGGTGCGGCCGTATTCGCCTTTCAGCAAGATATCGAGGCCATCGTTTCCCCGGTAGCGGAGTTGGGCCCTGACTGCGTCGGTTCCGGCTTTGCCGCCGCGCTCGAACGCCGGGTTGATCGGCTGTTGGTAGCCGTCGCTATGGCGCGACAGGCCCGAAATACGCAATGAGAAGTGATCGCCGAGCGGGATCGTGGCCGCCGCCTCGACCTTCAGGTCTCGGAAACTTCCGAATGAAGCGCTGACATAGCCCGCCGATGTGCTGCCGGGCTTTGCGGTCACGTAGTTGATCAGCCCGCCGGTCGAATTTCGTCCGAACAACGTTCCTTGCGGCCCGCGCAGGACCTCGGCCCGGTCCAGATCGAACAGGGCGAAATCGACCGCTGGCACGGAGACCAGATAAAATTCATCGACATAGGTGGTGACGGGCGCCTCATGACCCTCGCCGAAATCGTTCAACCCGACCCCGCGAATGACCACGTTGGCAGAAGTCCCCGGACCATACGGCGAATAGCTCTCCAAGCCGACAACCCGGCCTGCGAGGTCCGCTGAGGTCGCGATGTTCGAGGAAGCGATCGCCTCGCCGCTCAAGGCGGTAATGGCGATGCCCACTTGCTGCAGGTTCTGCGCACGCTTTTGAGCGGTGACGACGATCTCTTCGAGCTGGCCACCCGGCTGGTCCTCGGGGCTTGCGACGCTGGGCGGCTGATCTGCTGGAGCAGATTGCGCCAAGACCGGCGCTCCTAGCCCGATTGCGGTTGTCGAAACGAAGCTGGAAATCATCCGCCGCATCAAACCCTCGCATTAAAGCATGTCGGCGAAGCGCCGGACAATGGCCGTAAAGTGCGCTCGGCAGGGGTGTTTGTGTCAATGTAACGGGAGCGCTGAACTGTTGCGTCATGCGCAAAGACTATGTTCTCGGCGGTTATCGCGGGGCTGACGGCACGGGGTTATGCCGATCCTGGTTAGGCATAGGGAGAGCTACTGCAAGGCGTTGCTTTCCTGGCCGGAATGCAGGGATTTTGGGACGAATGTACGAGAGCGAAACACCGGTTGGCAGCAACGAGACGATCGACTGGAACCTGATCCGGGAGCTCGACGAAAAGTACGTCGTGCACGTGCTGGCGACGGCCGAGGAATACAAGTCCACGCCCGTCGAGAGCGCGGAAGGTTGCTATGTGACTTTCGCCGATGGCCGGACGATGCTGGACATGGCGAACCAACTGATCTGCGTAAACATGGGGCACCGCCATCCCAAGATCCAGCAGGCCATTCGCGAGGCGACCGAAAAGTTCAGTTTCATCTGGGAAGCCTTGGCCACCGAAAAGCGATCAATCGCGGCTAAGCTGATCATGGAAGATCTTGGGGTTGGCCGCTGGGCAGGGCGGATCCGCTTTCTGACCACCGGAACCGAAGCGGTCGACAGCATGATCACCATGGCCAAGGTCTACACCGGCCGGCGTAGCATCGTGACCCGCAGCTTCGACTATCACGGCTGGTCGTCGGGCACGCTGCAGGCCAACGGAGTGCGTGGGTATCGTGGCAGCTTCGTGACGGGCAAGGGCTCGCCCAAGATCAAGGACGTGCCCGATGGTACTTCGGGCAGCGTTCACTTCGCTCCGGCGCCGTATTGCTATCGCTGTCCGATCGGCCACACCTACCCGACCTGCAAGGACAAGGACGGCACGCTGGCCTGCGTAAAGACGACCGAGCATGTCATCCGCATGCTGGGGGAGGAAAACGTCGCGGGCTTCTTGACGGAGTGCGTCCAGGGCGCGGGGATGATCTATCCCCCAGCCGAATACATCCCGCAAATTCGCGAGATGACCAAGCGCCTAGGCGTGCTCTGGCTCGACGATGAAGTGATGACCGGCTTTGGCCGGCTCGGCGAATGGTTCGGCTACGATTGCTATGAGGACGTGACGCCGGACATGATGGCGGTCGCCAAGGGCATCGTCTCGTCTGCGCTTCCTGCGGCCGCCCTGATCTTCTCCAAGGAAATATCCGAGGAACTCGACAACTGGCGCATTGCGACAATCAGCACGTTCGCCTCGCATCCGATCGCGATGGCGGCGGTGGTGGCGAATATTCAGGCCATGCTCGACGAGAATATTCTCGATCGGGTCCGCGAAATGGGCGCCTATCTCGAACAAGGTCTGCGCGAATTGCAGGATCGGCACCCCTGCCTCGGCCTGATTTCCGGAAGAGGGTTGATGTGGTCGCTCGAACTCGTGCGCAATCGCGAGACGCGCGAGCCGTTTATGATCGATGATCGGTATTCTAAGTTTGCCGGCGGGGGCGAGGTTCCGCCCAGTGCGGTGGTGGGGCGGGTTTGCTTTGACGAAGGCGTCATGATCGGCGCCTTCCTGCCCAACACGATCCGTCTGGCGACAGCCTTCGTTGTCACTCGCGAAGATATCGACCTGGGTCTCGCCGCGCTCGATAAGGGGCTGGCCGAACTCGATAAGTGGTGTGACTGACCATGATGCCGCCACCGAATCGCAACGCTTCCGACAGTATCAGCAGCAGCTGCAAGGCATGGAACTCATGAGCGGCGTCGCCCCCGGCATTTCCGCTTCCGGCCTGGTCCGCGGGTTCGACATCGCCAGCCTGGTTGACGTCGATCGCGTTCATTCATCGCTCTATTCCGACCCGGAAATCTTCGCTGCCGAAATGGATTTGGTGTTCGCTTCGACCTGGATCTGGGTCGCGCACGAAAGCGAGGTCGAAGAGAAGGGCGCGTTCAAGACGGCTCACGTCGGTCGCAACCCGGTCATTGTGACTCGTGATCGGAAGCTGGATCTGCACGTCATGCTCAACCGCTGCCGACACCGTGCTGCCACGGTCTGCGAAGGCCATTCGGGCAAGGCGGCGAGCTTCGTGTGCCCCTATCACGGCTGGGCCTATGCGCTCGACGGTCAATTACGTTCGATCCCACGGGCGCAGGAATACGAGGGAGTCCTCGACAAGGACCGCTTGCCGCTCATTCGCCTGCGGCATGAAGTCTACAATGGCATGATCTTCGCGACCATGAGCCCCGATATCGAGCCGTTGGAAACCTGGCTCGGCCCAGCCCGCAAGTGGATCGACCTGTTCATGAAGCAGGGCGGTGGCTACCCCTTGCAGGTCCTCGGGACCCAGCGTTTCCGGTTCGCCGGCAACTGGAAGATCCAGTTGGAGAATACCACGGACGCCTATCATTTTCCGATCGTGCACAAGTCGTTCACGGCCTCGCTGGATAGCCAGACCAGTGAGATCTTCGACTTTCTCGATGGCGAAGGAACGGTCGAAGATCTCGGCAACGGCCATTCGGTCATGGTGATGATCCCCGACCTCGTCGATCTGGACGCCAACCTCGACGCGCCGATCCCCGATCGTTTTCTTGATTTCGCGCAGTCGTTGCGGGACGAGGGCAGTTCGGAAACAGAGGTTCGGCGATTGGTGCGGGCGGTCGGTGGATCGGGCTTCAATCTGAACCTGTTTCCCAATGTGGCCTGCTCGATGGCGTTCTTTCGAGTGCTGCGCCCGATCAGCGCGGAAGAGACCGAAATTCATCATATCGCGATCGGCGGCAAGGGAGCGCCGCGCAGCTTCAATCGGCTGCGGATGCGGCTCCACGAGCATTTCCAAGGGCCGATGGGTTTCGGCACTCCCGACGATGCGGAAGCCTGGGTGCGCGTCCAGAATGGAGCCCGCGCGGGCCGTGACGAATGGATCCTGGTCAACCGTGGAGCGGCGAGCCAACAGCGGACTGCCGAGGACCACATCATCGGCAGCGTCTGTTCGGAAGTCGGAATGCGCGCCGCCTATCGTCAATACCTTGCGGCCATGAGCGGGTGACGTCGTGGTTGGAGAATGTGCATGACCGACCATGAAGCCGCCCGTGCGTTCGTCGAACTCGAGGCGGATTTGCTCGATCACCGGGACTATACCGGCTGGCTCGAATTGTGGGATGAAGCTGGCGTCTACGTTGTACCCGTGGACGCGGATGGCGATACCGACGATTTCGCCGATCATCTCAATATCGCGTTCGACGACGCCGAGATGCGGCGGATGCGGATCAACAGGCTGACCAGCGGCGACGCGATCTCCACCCAGCTTGGCGCGATGACCGTGCGCTCGGTCAGCCGGCTGCGCGTCCTGTGCGACGACGGCGTGCATGCCGATCTTCGCTGCGCCCAGTTCATCGCCGAGAACAATCATGGCACCATACGGATCTATCCCGCCGACGTTACCTTTCGCCTGCGCCGGGAAGGCGGGACGTTTCGCATTCTCAGGAAGATCGTCAGGCTGCTCCATGCGGAACATGCGATGGCGGCGATCGGGTACATCCTTTGACCGCAGCGGGAGAGCCGATCGCGGTGAAGATCGCGGGGCGGGACGATCTGCCCGGCGACGTTGCCATCTTCCATCTTGAAGCAGCGGATGGCGGCAGGCTGCCGCCGTTCGAGCCTGGTGCGCATATCGACGTCGAGGTGTCGGAAGGCATGGTGCGGCAGTATTCGCTGTGTTCGCCCCCTGTGGAGGGCGGCGGCCGCAGATATCGAATCGCGGTTCTCCGAGAACTGGCGGGGCGCGGCGGATCGGCTGCGATCCATGCTGGCTTCAAGATCGGGGACACCGTCAAGATCGGCGCCCCGCGCAACCTGTTTCCCCTGGACATCGGTCAGAGCAAGGTGCTGCTTCTCGGCGCGGGGATCGGCGTCACGCCGCTGTTGGCCATGGCCTATGCCTTGCGGGCGGCAGGACGTCCGTTCGAACTGTATTATTGCGCTCGCGACCGGGCCAAGGCGGCGTTTCTGCCGGAACTTGAGGCCGAATTCGGAGCCGCCGCTCGGTTTCACTCGACTATGGAATCCCAAGGGGTGCGGCTGGATCTCGGCGAGGTGCTGGCGCGGCAGCCGGAAGATGCGCATGTCTATATTTGCGGCCCGGCGCCGTTCATCGAAGCGGCGAGTGCCGCCGCTATTGGCCGTGGATTTGCATCGGCACAGGTCCATTACGAGCACTTCGGAGCCGATGTCGACCTAAGCGGAGACAGCTTCGAGGTCGTTGCCCGGCGATCTGGCAAGACCGTCACTGTCGGCGCAGGCGAAACTATCCTCGGCGCCTTGGCCTACTCGGGAATCATGATTCCCAAGTCGTGCGAGCAGGGTGTCTGCGGCACCTGTCTCGTCGATGTGATTGACGGCGCACCCGATCACCGCGATCATTTCCTCACCGAAGACGAGCGAGCCGAAGGCGATCAAATCGTTACGTGCTGCTCTCGATCGCTGGGCCAGCGCCTTGTTCTCGATATCTAGCTCGAAGCGTTCGGTGGCCCCATGGCGACCGGAGTCTTCGGCATTGCGGCGATCGCGCATGTCGAGACGCCGACCACTATAGCGACATACCAGTAGAAGCCCGCTTCAACACCTGCCGACTTGAACCACAAGGCTGCGAACTCGGCGGTTCCGCCGAACAGGGAGTTGCCGATGGCGAATGGCACAGCCACCCCAAGCGTGCGAGTGTGAGTGGGAAACAGTTCCGCCTTCATCAACCCGCCGATCGCAGTATAGGCCGACAGCAAAAGCAGGAGGCCGGTGATGATCGCAAAGGCGGCGATCGGTGAGTGCACGCTCGAGAGCGCATGGAATGCCGGCACGGTCAGCAGGCTTGTGCAGATTGCGTAAATCAGCAACTGGCGACGCCTGCCGATCCAGTCTGAAAGCGCCCCCAGCAACGGCTGGGCCAGCATGTAGACCACGAGCGCGATGGTCATCACGCGGGCGGCGGTAACGCGGTCGAAGCCGGTTGTGTTGACCAGGTACTTCTGCATGTAGGTCGTGAAGGAATAGAACGCCAGCGAGCCGCCGGCCGTAGCCACGGCCACCACGATGAATTCGCGTCGGTGTGTGTTCCAGAGATGCCGCAGGCCGCTTTCGTGCGGACGCTCGCTCGCCGTGCAGAAAGCGGGCGTTTCGGTCATAGTCCGGCGCAGGAAGAACACTGCGCCGACCAGCGCGGCCCCGATCAGGAAAGGGATACGCCATCCCCAATTCTCGATCTGCTGTTCCGGCATGATCTGCTGAAGCAACAGCAGGACGCTCAAGGCGCATAGCTGCCCCCCGATCAGGGTGACATATTGAAAGCTCGCCCAGAAGCCGCGGCGTCCGGGACTTGCCATTTCGGAGAGATAGGTGGCGCTGGCACCATATTCGCCGCCGACGCTGAATCCTTGTAGGACCCTCGCGGCCACCAGGATCAGCGGAGCGCCCCAGCCAATCGTTTCGAAAGATGGCGAAAGCGCGATCATCAGCGTGCCGAGGCCCATCATCAGCAGTGTCAGCATCAGCCCGGCGCGCCGGCCGTTGCGATCGCAGTACTTCCCCACGATCACGGCTCCGAATGGTCGCGCGATGAAGCCGACGGCAAAGACGGCGGCTGTATTCATCAGTTCCGCCGTCAGGTTACCATGCGGGAAGAAATGACCGGCAAAATAGAGGGAGAACGCGGCGTAGGTATAGAAATCGTACCATTCGACCAGGTTTCCGGCCGAGCCTGAAACAATGGCCCGCAGTTGTCTCTGCCAAGTCAGATCGGGTTCGGCGAGGGTGGTGCTCGGAAATTTCGCGTAGATCGTCCGACTGTCCATAACATCCCTCCGCACCGCGACTCCGAAGCCGGATCGCAATTTTCATTGTGCTTAGGTCGCGGGCTGATCGCCCTCAAGACCGTGCGTCGGGCAACTTGTTGCACTGCTTGCACCGACCAGCGTAGGATCGGTCAATTGGTTCAGTTGGGGGGTGCGAAGGCCGCGAAGATGGCCTCCCAGGCTTCGACACCCTTGGGATCGACCGGATCGGGCCACCACGCACTGTTGATGGCCACAACCAGACGATGGCGTGGCGAAATTCGGATCAACTGGCCGAAAATCCCTTGCGCGGAATAGCTGCCGTCGGGATGCACCCACCAGAAATAGCCGTAGCGATGATCGTCCGCGCCGGGGAGCTGGTTGGTCGTCGAGGCCGCGAGGTATCCGGGCGCGATCACTTGCCGCCCGCCTGCCCGCCCGCCATCCAAGACGAACTGTCCCAGCCGCGCATAATCGCGCAGGAGCATGTTGAGGCAGCAGCCGCCGCGTTCCAGCGAGCCCCCATCGGTCAGCCATGCGGCCTCGCCTTCCATCCCGTATGGCCCCCAAATCTTGCGCGACAAGTAATCGGCCAAATTCATGCCGACCGCCCGGCTGATAAGCGCTCCCGCCAAATCGGTTTCGCCGGTCTTGTAGGCGAACACTTGCCCTGGAGGGGCTACGCGCGGCAGCCGACGCATATAGCTCACGACAGGCGGCATTCCCGGATCACCCCGCCATTGCTTGATCTTGACGACATCGGATTGCGGATCGCCATAGGCCTCGCTCCATTTGACGCCGGAGGTCATGGAGAGCAATTGGCGGACCGTGACGGCGTCATAGGCACTGCCCCGCAGTTCTGGCAGATAGGCTACGACACGGTCATTCAGGCTCCCGATCTTGCCGTCTTGAACTGCGGCGCCGGCCAGCAGCGAGGTAACCGACTTGGCGACGGAGAATGATAGCCATTGATCACTTCGCCGACGGCCCAGCGCATAGTTCTCGTACACGATCTCGCCGTCTTTCAGCACTACTGCCCCAGTTATCCGCGCTGCGGTCATCAGCGCCGCGATGTTGGAATAACTGGTGTTCTGCCATGTAAGTGCGTGGTCGCTCATGCGGTTCGCCCGGGGCAGGGGGCGGGGATGGCGGCTGCGTTGGATGCGATGTGAAGGGTTGGCCGCGGCGGCGCTGCTGAAGGCCGCGACCTGATCGTCCGGACCCACGGTGTAATATTGCGCAATGCCGGCAGCGGAAGCCGATTGTGTGCGTGCCGTGCCGGGTGCTGTTATGCCCGCCACGCAAAAGACGGCGATCGAAAGGCCTGATTTCATTGTGGGCACTATCGTTCCCCGGCGGCGGTCTAGCGATATCGCCAGCATTTAAAGGCGGAGCCGGCCCTTCGGCGAGCGTATTCCAGTTTTGTTGCGACATAGGCAACAAAGCTGATTGCCCGGGTAGTTGTGCCTTCGCCGCTGGAAGGCTTGATTGTGTCTCAAGCAGGAAAGCAGGACAGGGTCGAGACAGCCGCATTATGGCGCCGACCGTAGGGAAACTACGGGCAGGGAGTTACGCATGAACGCTTATACTGGGATACAGTTCGGCAAACGCGCACGAATGACGCGCAATTCGAGCCTGGCGGCGATCGCTGCATGCGGTCTTGCCTTGGGAGGGCCGGCCGCGGCCCAAGATGCCGCTCCGCCAGCCGACGATGCCGCGACCGCTGGAAACCTGGGTGACATCGTCGTCACGGCGCGCAAGCGCGCCGAGAGCCTCCAGGAGGTTCCTAGCTCTATTTCCGCCTTCAGCGCGGAAGATGTCCAGGCTCTGAAGATCACCTCGCCTGCGGACATCGCTGCGCACACGCCAGGCTTGAACGCGAAGTATGCCTCCGGGTTCGAAAATCCCGTTTTCACCATGCGCGGCATCGGCTTGAACGATGTCAGCTCGATCAACAATCCGACGGTGGGCGTGTATTTCGACGACACCTTTGTGCCGTTCATGCCGATGATGAATGCGCAGCTCTACGACATCGAGCGCGTCGAAGTTTTGAAGGGACCTCAGGGCACGCTGTATGGCCGCAACACGACCGGTGGCGCCGTAAAGTTTATCACACGACGGCCTTCGGACGAGCTCCAGGCGAACATCCGGGCGGATTACAGCTCGTGGAGCACGTTGGAGCTCGAGGCGGGGGTCGGCGGGCCGATCAGCGATACGCTGAAGGGACGGGTGTCGCTTTACACCCGTCAGCGGCTGGGTGGCTATATGTTCAACAGGTTCACGGGCAGCACCGTGGGCCGGCAGAACCGAATTGCTGGCCGGATCCAGCTGGAATGGTCACCCACGCCAGAGATCGATGTGTTGCTGAACGTGCACGGTGGTGATTCCAAGAACGATGCCGCGCTGCGCGAGCATATCGGGTTCAAGGATCCCGTCACCGCCAAGGTCACCTGCGATGCGGTTCTGGCCGGCGACCGCGGGGGGTGCACGGATACTACCGGATATGCCGACAACGATGGCGATCCCTTCGCCTCGAGCGCCAATAACCTTTACGGCGATACGGTAACCAGCCGAACTTGGGGCACGTCGTTGACTGCGAGCTACGACATGGACTTCGCCAAGCTGATCTCTGTGACGTCGTACGATTACCTGAACCGCCACTACGTCGACGATAACGATGCTTCGCCGACCATTCAGTTCGAGCTGAACATCTTTGACAAGATCAAGGTATTTTCCCAGGAAGTCCGGCTCGTGTCAAACAACATATCCGGGTTAAAGTGGGTTGCCGGCGTATTTTATTCTTGGGACCGGGTGATCAACGACAGCACCCAGGCCGTCGACGATCTCTACAAGACGCGAGTCAGCGTTTTCAACGACCAGACGACCAAGTCGGTGGCGGGCTTTGCCAATGGCGAGCTGCCGCTGTTCGGAGATTTGTCGCTGAACGCGGGTATCCGGCTGACCCGAGAGGTGAAGACTCGCTACACTCTGTCGCAGGACCTCAATCCGTTCGGAACCAGCTTGCTGAGCTCCACGGCCAATCCGACCGTTTACGTCAATCGGACGGATCAGCTCCAGCATACCGACTTGTCGGGCAACGTCGGCCTGAAATTCCGGCCGAGCAGCAACTTCATGGCCTATGTCTCGGCCGCGAAGGGATTCAAGAGCGGTGGGTTCAAAGGCGCGATTTCGTTCAACCCATCGCAGGCGGGTCCGTATCAGCCCGAAACTCTGTACGCCTACGAAGCGGGTTTCAAGTCGACGCTGTTCGACGGCACCCTGCGGCTCAATGCGGCGGCGTACTTCTACAACTGGGAGAATTTCCAGGCCTACAGCTTGCAGCTGGTTAACAATGTCGCCGTGGTCGTCTTGACGAACGCGGGTACGGCGCATGTGAAGGGGCTGGAGGCCGACATTACTTGGGCGCCAACCCCCGAGCTGCGCATCAGCACGGCGTTTAATTACATGGACGGAAAGATCGTCAACTACGTCGTGGTGCCGGGCGGTCAGGACAACAACGGCAAGCGCCTTCCCAACGCGCCCAGCTTCACCTGGAACACGATGGTCAGCTACACCTTCCCGGAGCGCGGGGACAATTGGCGGCCGTTCATTCAGGCGGAAGCCAATTACCAGTCGCGGGTCTACTTCGAGATTCAGAACAACCCGATCAACAGCCAGGCCGGCTATTGGCTTGCCAACTTGCGGGTCGGCGCACGTAGTCACGACGAGCGGTGGGAGTTCGCGGCCTACGCCCGTAACCTGTTCAACAAGACGTACATCGCTGAATCGCGGTTCATCGATCTCAAGACGTTTCCCTCATCCAACGTCTACGGTGAGCCGCGAAGCTTCGGCGCTTCGCTCTCGTTCAAATATTGAGCAAGCAGGGGAGAAGGGTGGCGGCGCGCAGCCGCCACCCTTTTTACTTTGGGAGAGTGCGAATGCGGATCAGGCAAATTGGCAGTGCGATTGCTATCACGGCGTGCCTCTGGGGCGCAGGTCCCGCCGCCGCCGAGACTTCGGAAGAACCGATCATGCAGATCATGCAGATCGACACTCACGGCCGCAATGCCGAGTATCTGCAGCTCGTCCAGCGAGCGATTGCCCGGCAAAACGCGGTTTCTCCCGGCATCGACACCCACATTTATCAGGCTAGCTTCGCGGGAGCCGAAACGGGACGATTACTGATCGTGCTGCGTTACCCCAGCATGACCTTTCTGGTCGCTGCGCAGAAGCGGCTGGGCGCCGACGCCGAGTGGAACAGGTTGACCAACGAGGTGGCCGTCCAGACGCAGCGGAGCCTGCTGGGGAATAGTCTGTTCGTCGATGTCACGCCGCAACCTTGAGCATGGCCCTGTGCCACTGAAGCGGGATCGCGCAGCCCGCGCCGGATTACGGCGCGGGCTACTTCGTCAGATGACCTTGGCCAAAGCCGCATGCGGATAGCCCAATGCTTCGGCCACTGCCTGGCAAGTGATCCGGCCGGCATGCACGTTAAGACCCGCGGCCAGATGGGTATCGCGCCGCAGCGCTTCGCGCCATCCCAGGCTGGCGATCTTAAGGGTGTGCGGCAAGGTCGCATTGTTCAGCGCATAGGTGCTGGTTCGCGCGACGGCCCCTGGCATGTTAGCCACGCAGTAGTGGACGATCCCATCGACCTGATAGGTCGGTTCGGCGTGAGTCGTTGGGCGGCTCGTCTCGAAGCAGCCGCCTTGGTCGATCGCCACATCGACCAAAACCGCTCCGGGCTGCAATCTCGCCAGCATCGCTCGCGATACCAGCTTCGGCGCGGTAGCGCCGGGCACCAATACCGCGCCGACGACCAAATCGGCTTGGACCAGCGCGGCCATCAGGTTTCCGTGGTTGGAATAAAGCGTTCGCACTCGTGCGCCGAAGTGGTGGTCGAGCCGTTCAAGCACGTCGGCGTCGCGGTCCAGCACGGTGACGTCGGCGCCGAGGCCGACCGCCATCTGCGCAGCGTTGAGGCCGACCACGCCGCCGCCGATGACGACGACTTTCGCCGGCATAACTCCGGGTACGCCGCCCAGCAGCACGCCACGTCCACCGTGCGCCTTCTCCAATGCGGTCGCGCCGGCCTGGATCGACATGCGGCCCGCCACCTGGCTCATTGGCTTCAACAGCGGCAGCGAGTTCCCCGGCCCGGTCACCGTTTCGTAAGCGATGGCGGTGACCTGGGACTTGATCAGATCATCTGTTTGTTGGCGATCCGGGGCAAGGTGCAGATAAGTGAACAGGATCTGATCGCGGCGCAGCATCGGGCGTTCGGCCGCCTGCGGTTCCTTCACCTTCACGATCATCTCGCACTCGCCGAAAATCTTGCCGGCGGTGCTGTGAATTTGGGCTCCGGCCGCGATGTAGTCTGCGTCGCCCGCTCCGATCCCTTGCCCGGCTCGGCTTTCGATCCAAACCTCGTGGCCATTAGCCGTAAGTTCGCGCACACTTTCCGGGGTCAGGCCCACGCGGAATTCGTTGTCCTTGATTTCCTTTACCGTTCCAATTCGCATTTGCGCCTCCTGTGGATCGAAGCGTCGAGAATTGGCCGGACCAAGCGGGATTTGTTCCCGAAGTCACGCCCTATCCAGACCAAACGTGGGAATTTCTCCCGGTTCCTTTTCGGCGGTGCGGAGTAGACGATGGATGCAACGGACCGCCGCATACTGCGCGAAATCCAGCGCGATTCCTCGCGTTCGCTGGCCGACCTGGCCGAACGGATCGGCGCGTCCTCATCGGCGTGCCACCGGCGAATCGGCGCGCTGACCGATGCGGCGGTCATCCAGGGCTATGTCGCGCTGATTGATCCTCTCAAGGTTGGTCTGACGCTGCACGTCTTCGTCGAAATTGCCCTGATCAGCCAAAGTCGCGATGTGATGGATCGGTTCGAGCAGGCGGTGATGGAGTTCGATGATATCCTGGACTGTCACCTGATGTCGGGCACTGCGGATTATCTACTGCGCGTCGCAGCATTGGATGTTGCGGATTACGATCGGCTGCACCGCAATTGCCTGTCCCGGTTGCCGGGGGTGTCCTCGATGAAATCGAGCTTTGCGATCCGCAAGATAAAGGCATCGAACGGTTACCCCTTGCGGTGACCCGGGAAGGACCAGCTGCTGCGAACAGCCGCAAAGTGTTGCCTCGTACGCAACGACGTGCCGCCGGCAAGGAATTGAGAATCTATGCGCTACCTGTTCCATTCGCTGCGAACAATTTGCGCCGGGCATTTCATGGGTACTAACCGATCTGTTGAGCCGAAACATGCCCAGAGCATCGCGTCGATGCGTGTCGTCACTCGTCGCCGGATGCTGGCTGGCGTTTCGGGGGCGGGCGCCGCGCTCGTTGGGCAGCGCTTCGCCGGCGCGGCTTTTGCAGCCACGCCCTCATCCTTGCCGCTCGCGTTTCGGGTGCGCCCGCGTCCGAAGCTGCTGTTCGCTGGCGTCGATATCAATGCGATCGAGGCGATCGACACCCATTCCCATCCGGGCTCGGAGCGCACAATCAGCGAAGTGTTGCCGGCCTGGGGCCGGCAGTTCGCATCCCATGCCATCCCAGCGCGCGATTTCCCTGGTCGCGCCGAGTTGATCGATCGCACGGCCCCGGATTTCGCGCGCGACTTCGACCTGACGCCGTCGTCGGTGGGCTTGCGCAATTACGTCGCGCGGACCTACGGCCTGCCCGCGGAAAACAGCAGCATCGATGCTGTCATCCGTCAGCATGCCGGCAAGGATTTCGGCGCTTATTACCGTGCGAAGCTCGATTATGAGCGGATTGCCGCGATGGTCGTGCAGTCGGGTGATGTCCGGCCCGTTCGTCCGAAGTTGCTGGTGCCCGATGACCGCTTCGTATGGACCTATGCGCTGACTCCGCTACTCTTGCCCGATTGGCCGAAAGCCCAAGGCATCGCCGACATCGATGCCTACGCCCGCGCGGTCGAGGCGGTCGTGACGGAATGCGCGGCAAACGACTGCCGCGGGCTCAAGCTGGCCCTCGCCTATTTTCGGCCGCTATCGTTCGCACGGGTGGAACGGGACCAGGCCGAAGCGCATTTCCGCCGCGTCCTGGTCGCGGCCCCCGTGGCTCATGGCGATAGCCCCGTCCGTTTCCCGATTTATGGCGATCCGGAGACGACCGCGGCCTTGTGGGCTTGCCAGGACTATCTCATCCACCGGGTGCTGATCGCTGCGGGCAAGGTGGGGCTGCCCATCATCATCCACTGTGCCGCCGCGATGGCGCCCGACCTACAGCCCGACTTCAACGATCCACGCGGTTTGTACAAGACCTTCACCGATCCCGATGTGGCGCTGGCAGGTACGCGGTTCGTCCTGATCCACACGGGGTTTCCGTTTCACGCCCAAGTGGCGAGCTTCATCAGCCAGTTCCCTAACGTCTTCACCGACCTGTCGTTCTTCTCGCACGACCCCGGCATCCTGGAAGAAACGCTGCGCCTGTTCCTGGCGGTGGCGCCGTCGTCAAAGATCATGCACGGCAGCGATTGGTCCAATCCCGAGCAAGTCGGCTACGCGGTGTCAAACACGCGCGCCGTCCTCCACCGGATCCTGCGGGACTATCGCGACGTCTATGCCTGGCGCGAGCGCGATTGCCTGGAAATGGCGTACAACATTCTGAATCGCACCGCACGCCGCGTGTTTCGCGTCGAACAGTCGCTGGATGCTTGACGGATTTTCTCATGTTTGCGCTTGCACCTGCGAGCGTCCCTTTGGAGGTGTTGTTATGAGGCGAATGTGGCTCGCGATCCTACCCCTGGTCCTGGCCGGCTCGGTTGCCGCCAAGCCTCGGGAAAGTGCCGATACTGTTTATGTGAACGGCAGGATCTACACCGTGGACGCCGCCCACCCCTGGGTTCAGGCTGTCGCGATCAAGGATGGGAAGTTCGTGTTCGTGGGGGACACCCGCGGCGCCCGGGCGTTGATCGGCAGAAAAACGGAGGTAGTCGACCTGCGCGGCGGTTTCGTCATGCCGGGGCTGCACGATGCGCACCAGCACATGCTAAAGGCCGAAAATAGAAACATTTTTTGCCAGGTCAGCCCAGAGAGCAACGTCGTCCAGATCGTCGCCACGCTGAAAACGTGCGCGGCTGACAAGAAGGTCGGCGGGTGGATCGTCGCCGACGTCTATCATGGCGATAATTTTCCAGATGGCTATGCCGATCGGAAGTACCTCGACGAAGCTTTCCCCGACACCCCCGTGTACCTGCGCGAATGGTCATATCATCATGGCCTGGCCAATACCAAGGCGTTGCAGATTGCCGGGATCGACCGCGCGACTGCCGACCCTCAGGGCGGCAAGGTGCTCCATCGCGCCGATGGGGAGCCCACCGGCGAATTGCTCTCGAAGGCAACCTGGCTGGTGACCCAGCATATTCCGCGTTTGCCGGAAAAGATGGTCGAGGACGCATTGTTGCGAACGCTGACGCTGTGCGAGCAGTACGGGATCACCACCTCGCAAGATGCAGCCGTCGGCAAACAGCAGCTCGAGGTGATGAGCCGGCTGGATCGTCAAGGCCGCTGGCCGCTGCGTACTGCAACCCACATCGTCTGGGGGAATCCCGCCAGCGCAATGATGTCCAACGACGACATCGAGCAGTTGATCGAGCGGCGCCACGATTACCAGACTGAGCACGTGAAGACCGACTTCGTAAAAATCTACGTCGATGGCTCCCCGCTCCAGCCCCACGCCACCGATGTCGAACTCAGCCCCGACAACACGGTCGACGATTCCCGCTTGTACGAGCGGCCGGCGGTCCTCAACGCCGCATTGACCCGGTTCGATGCGATGGGAATCAAGGTTAAGATGCACGCTGTCGGCTCGGGCGCGACGCGGACCGCGCTCGACGCGATCGCGGCGGCGCGCAAGGCCAACGGCAACTCGCATATCCTTCACGACCTTGCGCACAGCTTGCGCTTCTCCGCGCAGGACATCGGCCGCCCCGCAGCCCTGGGCGGGGTCGGCGAGATGTCACCGGCAATCTGGCAGATCAGGGGTCCGCTTACCAAGAACCTGGCCGACGCCTGGCCGTTCAAGTCGCTGTTGCAGCGTGGAACGCTGATGACCCTGGGCAGCGATTGGGTGGTCCTGCCGGTCCCCAACCTTTTCCCGGCACTGGGCGGGATGCTCGATCACGGCGCGGAATCGATCGAGCTCAAAGACGCGATCCAGATCGCCACGCTGAACGGCGCGAAGTCGGTAGGCTGGGACAAGTGGACTGGCTCGATCTCGCGCGGGAAGCTCGCCAACATGATCGTGCTGGATCGCGACCTGTTCAAGAGCACGCCGGCGCAGATCGGCGAGACGAAGGTGCTGGTCACGATGATTGAAGGCAAGGTCGTCTACCGCGCCACCGCCGCGCAGCGCTGACCTGCTCGGCGATCCGGTTCGTCGGCGCGGGGGCGCCGGCGAACGGGTGATGGCGTTGCGCGTTCGGCAACGATCTCCGGCAGCGTCGTCATTGATCGCGTCGCTGTCGCGCCGCATCGTTGTGATGCACGCCAAAACCCGACAATCGGCGGCGTCGTTCGACTGGCGGTCTGGCATGGAAGAGGGGGCCGGAATGACAAGCCACTACACCCTGTCCCAGCGGTTGGCCAAGCTGGAGGCCGAGGCCGAAATCCGCCGTGTGACCGCCCGTTATTTCCAGATCTGCGATGATCTCGGTCCGGAGACGCCGTTCGAGGAACTCGGGAATTTGTTCTCCACCGATGCGCGGTGGGAGGGGCGGGGACGCTACCAGGCGGCGTTTGGGAGCTATGACGGACGCGCCGCCATTGTTGAGATGATCCGCGGCTATTGCCTGCCCGTGCCGCACTTCGCGATGACCGCGCACTTCTTTTCCGCGGAACACCTGATCGTCAATGACGACGGCTGCAGCGCCCGCGGTCAATGGTTGATGCTCCAGACGTCCACTTACGCGGATGGCCGCTGCGACCTGCGCAGCGCGGCGCTCACGCTGATCTTCACGATTGAGGAAGACCTCTGGCGGATCGCCCATTTTCGCACCCGCAATCTGTTCTCCCGCCGCGTCGATACGTGGAACGACACGGCGGCGATCCCCGTGCCGAAAGTAGAATCGTGATCCAGTGGCGGCCGATCGATGCCGGCTGATTCCGCCATCCGCCGTGTGACGGCCCGAATCTTCGACGTACCGACGATACGGCCGCATGTTCTGGCGATGGCCACCATGAATTCGCAGGCCGTCGTGCTCGTTTGTGTCGAGCGCGAGGATGGAGTCCAGGGCTGGGGCGAGGCGACGACGATCGGCGGTCTGGCGTATGGCGATGAAAGTCCCGAGGGGATCTGCCTTGCGATCGATCGCTATTTCGCACCGTTGTTGCTGGGCCAGGACGGTGACCGCCCTGCCGTCCTGATGGACAGGCTGGCAGGCGCGATCGTCGGCAACCGCTTCGCCAAATGCGCAGTCGAGACCGCGTTGCTCGATGCGCTGGGCCAGGCGCGGGGGATGCCGCTGTCCGAATTGCTCGGCGGCCGCCGCCGCGATCTTCTGCCGGTTGCCTGGACGCTCGCCAGCGGCGACACGGCGCGTGACATCGCCGAGGGAGAGGCAATGCTCGACCAGCGGCGGCATGCCGTTTTCAAGCTGAAGATCGGCAAGCGCGCGCTGCGCGACGACTGCGATCATGTCGCGGCGATCGCGCGGGCGCTAGACGGCCGGGCGGAAATCCGCGTCGATGTCAACCAGCACTGGTCGAGGGCTCAAGCGGCGGAGGGGATCGCCCGACTTGAAGCGGCGGGTGTGACGCTGATCGAACAACCGCTCGCGGCGCACGACGTCGCGGGAATGCGCGCGCTGTGCGCGCGGTTCGATGTCGCGATCATGGCTGATGAGGCCTTGACCGGCCCTGCCAGCGCCTGGCGTTTCGCCACCGAGCAGGCCGCTGACGTATTTGCCTTGAAGATCACGCAGTCAGGAGGACTTTCGGCCGCCCGGGAGGTCGCGACCATCGCTGCAGCAGCGCATTTGGGCATCTACGGCGGCACCATGCTCGAGGCAGGGGTCGGCACCGCTGCATCGGCGCATCTGTGCGCCACGCTGGGAGAACTGGCCTGGGGCACCGAGCTTTTTGGGCCGCTACTTTTGACCGAGGAGATCCTGACGGAACCATTGGTCTACGCCGATTTCGCGCTGTCCGTGCCGAGCGGTCCGGGACTCGGCATCAAGCTGGATGAGGACAAACTCCGGCGGTTTGCCAGGCAATAAGCGAGGAACGAGATGCTCTTTCTAGTAAGAATGGACGTCCACCCCCCCCTGGACGATCCGCAGGGTGGGTTCGCCAGGCTCAAGGCGGCGGAGAAGGCGCTGGCGGAAGAACTGCAGCGCTCGGGCAAGTGGCGCCATTTGTGGCGCATCGCGGGCCAATACGCGAATTTCAGCGTGTTCGATGTGGCGGATGCGGACGAATTGCACGCCGTCCTGATCGGCCTGCCGCTGTTTCCCTACATGACCACCGAGGTCACCTCCCTGTGCCGCCACCCCTCCGCCCTCGCGGCGGACTGAATTCCAAAGCCAGGAGCGAAACCATGACCGACATCGTGCTGTCCACGGCCGTTCAAACCCTGCTCGATCGCGCCGCCGGGCTCGATCAGCGTGGCGGTGGTCCGCGGCTCAAGGCGATCCTGCGCGATTGCCTCGAGGCGCTGATGAAGATCCTCGAAAAGCATGACGTGGACGAAAGCGAATTTTGGACGGCGCTCAACTTTCTGCAGGAAGGCGCCGGCGAATACGGGCTGATCGCGCCGGGGCTGGGGATCGAGCACTTTCTGGATCTTCGCATGGACGCCAAGGACGCTGAAGCCGGATTAATCGAAGGTACGCCGCGGACGATCGAGGGGCCGCTATACGTTGCGGGTGCGCCTCTGGTCGATGGCGATCTAACCCGCACCAACGACGTCGATCTCACCACCGACCCCGACGATACGGCGACCTTGACGATGAGCGGGCGGATTACCGGCCCTGACGGCGAGCCCGTCAGGGAAGCCGTGATGCATGTGTGGCATGCCAATTCGAAAGGTTTCTATTCGCACTTCGATCCTACCGGAGCGCAGAGTGCCTTCAACAACCGCCGCCGAATCCGATTGGGCGCAGATGGCCGCTATGCGTTCCGGTCAAAGATGCCGAAGGGCTATTCGGTGCCCCCGGGCGGAGCGACCGACAGGCTGATGCAGGCGCTCGGCCGCCATGGCGATCGTCCGGCCCACGTCCATTTCTTCATCGAGGCGCCCGGGTACCGGACGCTGACCACGCAGATCAATTTCGGCGACGATCCCCATGCTGCCGATGACTTCGCCTTCGGTACGCGCGATGGGCTGTTGCCTGTTCCCAAACGATCCGAAAACCAGGCTGAAATCCACTTCGATTTTCGCCTGCAGGCGGCGCCTGCGAATGGCGGGGCGGGTCTGTCGCGCCGTCCGCGGGCAGCGGCGTGACGCAATCGGGCGATCTGTGGACCGGCGACGGCTGCCGGCTGGCCTGGCGCAGCGACGGTCCGGTCGGTGCGCCGGCGGTCCTGCTCGGGAATTCGCTTGGGACGACCATGGCGATGTGGGACGATCAGGTTGCAGTTTGGGCCGGTCGAAGACGGATCATCCGCTTCGACAATCGTGGCCACGGCAAGAGCGGCGCCTCGCCGGCCGGTTACGCTATCGAACGGCTTGGGCATGACGCTCTTGCCGTGCTCGACGGTCTGGGGATTGCGCGTGCCGATTTCGTGGGCCTGTCGCTGGGCGGCATGGTTGGACAATGGCTGGGCTTCTCGGCCCCCGATCGCATCGGCCGCCTGGTCATCGCAAACTCCTCGGCGCGGATGGGGCCGCCTGACAGTTGGGACGCGCGGATCGCGGCGGTTGAGGCCGGCGGCACGGCCGCGATCGTCCCTGCCGTCATCGCGCGATGGTTTACCCCCGAGTTCATTGCATCGGACCCCGCCGCGGTCACCAGGATCGAGCGGATGCTGCGCGAGACGAGCCCGGCGGGCTACGGGGCCGCCTGCGCGGCAATCCGTGACATGGACTTCCGCTCCGCCTTGCCGGCGATCACGGCCTCGACGCTGATCATCGCCGGCGAGCGCGACCCCGCGACGCCGCTCGAGCATTCCCGGGAACTGGCAGAGGCGATCCCCGGCGCTCGGCTCATGATCCTGCCGGGCGCGCATCTCGGCAATGTGGAATGCACCGCGGCGTTCACCCGGGATGTCGGCGCTTTCCTGGCGATCTGAGTCCGCGCCATCCATTGAAGAGAGTTTGCATGGCCGATACCAGCCTGTTCGACCCGCTCGATCCGTTCCGGATCGAAGACCAGCTCACCGAAGACGAGCGTCTGATTCGCGATTCCGCCGCTGCGTTCGCCCGAGCCGAGCTCCAGCCACGGGTTGTCGCCGCCTGGCGTGACGAAATAGCGGCGCCCGAGCTGTTCCCGCTGATGGGCGCCGCCGGATTGCTGGGCATGACGGTTCCCGAGGCGCAGGGCGGGGCAGGGGCCAGCTATGTTTCCTACGGGCTGGTTTCGCGCGAGATCGAGCGGGTCGATTCAGGCTATCGCTCGATGGCTTCGGTGCAGTCGAGCCTGGTGATCCATCCCATCCAGGCGTTCGGCTCGGCCGAGCAGCGCCGACGCCTGCTGCCCGGGTTGATCGCCGGTTCGCTGATCGGGTGCTTTGCGCTGACCGAACCCGATGCCGGATCGGATCCGGGCGGCATGCGCACCGTCGCGCGCGTCGACGGCGACGGCTACCGCCTGAGCGGCACCAAGACCTGGATTAGCAATGCTCCGTTCGCGGATGTGCTGCTGGTCTGGGCGAAGTCGGAAGCGCACGGCGGGCGGGTCCGCGGCTTCGTGGTCGAACGTGGGGCGCGGGGACTCGACACGCCCAGGATCGAAGGCAAGCTCTCGCTTCGCGCCTCGACTACCGGGATGGTCATGCTCGACGACGTCAAGCTCTCGGCCGACGCCTTGCTGCCCGGAGTGGAGGGCATGCGCGGCCCGTTCGAATGCCTCAATCGCGCTCGTTACGGCATTTCGTGGGGCGCGATGGGCGCGGCGGAGTTCTGCTACTCCGCAGCACGCCGGTATGGCCTGGATCGCCAGCAGTTCGGCCGGCCACTGGCCGCCACCCAGTTGTTCCAGAAGAAGCTGGCCGACATGATGACGGATATTGCCTTGGGCTTGCAAGCGTCGCTGCGTGTGGGCCGGTTGATGGATGAGGCCCGGTTCGCTCCCGAAATGGTGTCCATCGTCAAGCGTAACAACGTCGGCAAGGCGCTGGAGATTTCGCGCATGGCCCGCGACATGCACGGCGGCAACGGCATTGCCGAAGACTACCAGGTCATGCGCCACATGGCGAACCTGGAAACGGTAAATACCTATGAAGGCGCACATGACGTCCATGCGTTGATTCTGGGACGCGCCATCACCGGAATCTCGGCATTCTAGGAGGCGCGGCGATGATCGATAAGACATATCCGGATGTAACCGGCGCGGTGGCAGACATTCACAGCGGCTCGGTCATCATGATCGGTGGGTTCGGCGCTGCAGGCATGCCCGACCAATTGATCGATGGCTTGATCGAACGCGGGGTCGGCGACTTGACCATCATCAGCAACAATGCCGGCAACGGCGAAACCGGGCTGGCAGCGCTGATGCGCGAAAAGCGCGTCAGGAAAATCGTCTGCTCGTTCCCGCGCCAGGCAGATTCCCACCATTTCGATGCGCTCTACCGGGCCGGGGAGATCGAACTGGAGCTTGTGCCGCAGGGCAATTTGGCGGCCCGCATTCATGCGGCAGGATCCGGGCTGGGCGCGATCTTCAGTCCCACCGGATTCGGCACGATGCTCGCCGAGGGTAAGGAGGTGCGGGAAATCAACGGGAAGAGCTATGTGCTGGAAATGCCGCTTCACGCTGACTTCGCCTTGATCAAGGCGCATCGCGGCGATCGATGGGGCAATCTGGTGTACCGGAAGGCTGCGCGCAACTTCGGTCCGATCATGGCGATGGCCGCGCGCTGCACGATCGCCCAGGTCGGCGAGATAGTCGCGCTCGGTGCACTCGATCCCGAGGCCGTGGTGACCCCCGGGATCTTCGTTCAGCGCGTGGTTCAGACCAAAGCGGCTGTCCGGCTCACCGCCGTGGCTTGAGGAACCGACCATGCACCGGATGAACCGTGAAGCGATGGCCCGCCGGGTGGCGCAGGACATTCCCGAAGGAGCCTATGTCAACCTCGGCATCGGCTTGCCGACGATGGTTGCGAACTATCTGGCCGCCGACCGGGAAATCCTCCTGCAGAGCGAAAACGGCCTGCTCGGCATGGGGCCCGCACCGGTCGCGGGTCAGGAAGACGCCGAACTGATCAACGCGGGCAAGGAGCCGGTCACCCTGCTGGCCGGCGGCTCCTACTTCCATCACGCCGATAGCTTTGCGATGATGCGCGGGGGCCACATCGACATCTGCGTGCTGGGCGCGTTCCAGGTTTCAACCAAGGGCGATCTGGCGAACTGGCATACCGGCCAAGCGGGCGCGATCCCGGCGGTCGGCGGGGCAATGGACCTCGCGATCGGGGCCAAGCGGACCTTCGTGATGATGGACCTGCTCACCCGTTCGGGCGAAAGCAAGTTGGTCGAAACCTGCTCCTACCCGCTGACTGGCCTTGCCTGCGTAACGCGGGTCTACACTGATCTCGCGGTGTTCGATCTGGGTCCGTCGGGCGCGAGCTTGCGGGAAATGGTTGATGGCCTGAGCTTCGACGAACTGGTCCGGCTCGTGGGCGTCGACCTGATCGACAATCGCAGCGCAGCGCGCACGGAGGTGAAGCGGTGACCGAAGCGTTTATCTGCGATGCGGTCCGCACGCCGATCGGTCGCTATGCCGGTGGCCTCGCGGGAATCCGCGCAGACGATCTCGGCGCGGTGCCGATCCGGGCTCTGATCGCGCGCAACCCGTCGCTCGATCCCGCCGCGATCGAAGAAGTGTTCTACGGCTGCGCCAACCAGGCAGGCGAGGACAACCGCAACGTTGCGCGAATGAGCGCGCTGCTCGCCGGATTGCCCGCGAGCGTTCCGGGGGTGACGCTTAACCGGCTGTGCGCCTCGGGTCTGGAAGCCGTTGGCCAAGCCGCCCGCGCGATCCGTGGAGGCGAGATGCGCCTCGCGCTGGCCGGTGGGGTCGAGCATATGACCCGGGCGCCGTTCGTCCTCGCGAAGTCGGGCAAGGCTTTCGGTCGTGAACAGGGGCTGGAGGACACTACGATGGGCTGGCGGTTCGTTAACCCCGCGCTCGATGCACTCTATGGTGTGGAGACAATGCCCCGCACCGGGGAGAACGTCGCAGTGGACTACGGTGTGTCGCGCGAGGACCAGGACGCATTCGCGCTGCGCAGCCAGCAACGCGCGGCGGCGGCCCAAGCCGCGGGTTTCCTTGCAGAGGAAATCGTGCCGGTCGAGGTGAAGGGTTCGCACCGCGGCGAAATCGGAGAGTTGCGGCTGGACGAGCATCCTCGGCCGGATACGACGATCGAGGCGCTAGCCAGGCTAAAGCCCCTGTTCGGTCCGCAAGGCACGGTAACCGCTGGCAACGCTTCCGGCATCAATGACGGCGCAGCGGCGCTCATCGTCGCAGGCGAGGCAGCGATCAAGGCGCACGGACTCACTCCCCGCGCCCGCATCTTGGGGATGGCCAGTGCAGGTGTAGAGCCGCGCGTCATGGGCGTTGGACCGGTGCCGGCAACCCGCAAGCTGCTCTCACGGCTGGGGCTGACTATTAGTGACTTTGATGCGATCGAACTCAACGAAGCCTTTGCCAGCCAAGCCCTTGCCGTCTTGCGAGAGCTTGGCCTGCCGGACGGATCGTCACGAGTAAACGCAAATGGCGGCGCTATCGCGCTCGGCCATCCTCTTGGCATGTCCGGCGCCAGGCTTGCGTTGACTTTGGTGCATCGACTCGAGAAGACCGGCCAGAGGCGAGGGCTGGCCATGCTGTGCGTCGGTGTCGGCATGGGCCTGGCACTGGCAATCGAGCGGATGTAACCGGGCCACTGTTGATCGTAAGTCTGCGAGAGTGCTGTCGGTCTAATGCGAACCGCTCCCCTCCGATTTTGATGATGACGTCTTGATAGATGGATTGGAAGCAACTCAAGGCTGGACCAACGAGACGTTCGTCTGGACGATCACGCATTGTTGTCGGCGGTAATCATGCGAAATTTGCTTGCAGGAACGAGGCTCAGATCGTGCTGAGTCCGTCGAATTCGATGTGCATGGCGATGCCAATCTTTTGCAGAAAGTGCCTCGCCCGGCGTGCGCTTCGCTCGATGGGGCTTTCATTGCGACGAGTGGCCCTGCAACCTTAACTGCGTCATTGACGCCACCGCAACCCCACGAAGATGGGGCGACAAGCAAGATTGGGATGACAGATGAAAGCTTGGGATGGAACTAGGCACTGGTCTCTTTCCGAATTTCTGAATCTTCTGGACGTCCGCGGCCTGTGTTGGGGCAAAGTTGAAATCGGCGCCGAACATGGGTTTCGGGTTCGCGCCAACGAGACCGTTATGTTCTATGTGGTGCTTGAGGGAGATTGCACGGTCAGGGACGACAACGTTGTCGAGCTCAGAGCGTTGGTCGAAAAGTCCAGGGGATATGGCGCGTCTGCACTTCTGACGCGCGCGGCCGCGCTGAT
>JASGGH010000008.1:0-58810 GCA_047605105.1 Novosphingobium sp.
CCGGTCAGACATTATAGCCGCTACCGCGACCGAATGGGTGACGAAGATGGCCGCGAATTTCTGCCGGAGGTGAAGCGCCTGCACTTCGTCGTTCAACCGTTCGCGCGTGATCTCGTCGAGCGCGCCGAAAGGTTCGTCGAACAGGAACAGGGCCGGGTCCAGCGTCAGGGCGCGGGCAAGCGACACGCGCATCCTCATGCCGCCCGACAGATGCTTCGGATATTGATCCTCGAACCCGGAAAGGCCGACCAGCGCTATCTTTTCGAGCGCGACCTTGCGCCTTGGGCCGGGCGGCAGTTTGCGCAGTTCCAGCAGCAGCTCGACATTGCCCAGCACGGTTCTCCAGGGAAGCAGGGTGGCGTCCTGGAAGGTGAAGGCGACGTGCGAGCGGTCCGCGTAGAGTGCGCCCGACGTATAGTCCACCAGCCCCGCGGCAATGCGCAGCATCGTCGACTTGCCGCAACCGGACGGTCCCAGGATGCTGACGAATTCTCCCGGCTCGATGTCCAGGTCGATGTTCTGCAGGGCTTCGACGCCCGTGGCGAAAGTAAGGGAAACGGATCTGTAGGAAAGGATCGGCGCGTCCGCCGGTTGTCGTGGTGTCGGCGTGATCGCGTTTTCCATGGTCAGAACGCCAGCATTTTCTTGCGGACCTTTTCGATGAAGCGGGAAGCCCGTGCTTCCGTCATCGAATTGATGCCGTAGAGCGCCAGATAGTCGACCTTGACCTTGCGGTTGCAAACCACCCTGAGAAATCGCGTGGCGTTGGCGCGTGGAGGATCGAGCAGGTAGAGCGCCCGCAGCCGGTCCACCCCGTAGGTCGTCACGCTGGCAAGCTTGCGAATGTTGGTGAGGCCGGGCGACAGTCTGCCCCGGTCGTCGACCTTGAACGAGACGTCCGGCAGGAAGACGCGATCGAAATAGCCCTTCAGGATCGCGGGCCAGCCGAAATTCCATACAGGATGGCACAGCACGACGGCGTCCGCTGCCTGCAGCCGTTCGACGTAGGGGCGGATATGCCGCTGGTTGATGTCCAGGTCGTGATAGATCGTCCGGTCCTCCCTCGAAAGGACCGGATCGAAACCCTCGGCATAGAGATCGAGGTCGTCAACCTCGTGGCCGGCCTGGATCAGGCTTTCCACCACTGCGCGGTGGATGTGAACCGCAAGCCCGTCTTCCAGGGGGTAGGCGTAGATGACATGAACCTTCATGCCGCGATTTATACAGAAATTGCTTACTAACGCAAACCGCTTCTTTTCAGGGGGTTGTTTGAAAACAAGCCTATAAACAACCGCTTGTGGAATCACCTTTTTCCAGGCCGGGGCGGCCGGAGTCGGCAAGGGGCCGGGCAATCATTTCGATTCGCCGGGTTCCTCGTTTTCCTGATGGAGCAGATAGGAGACGAGCATGTCATGCGCATGGCGCCGGCGTTGCGCCTTCCACTCCTCGTCCAGCAGGTCGGTGCGGAAGATCGCCGACAAGGTGTAAGCGTTCGACAGATGGAAATAGGACAGCGCCACCATGGATACATAGAGCTGAAGCGGGTCGATGCCCGGCCGGAACACCTTCTGTTCCACCCCCCGCTCCAAGGTCTTGTGGATCGCGATGAGCAGGGGGGAGCTCAGCGACGCCGCCCGCGGTGAAGAGGAAAGATACCTCCCCTTCTGCAGGTTCTCGCCGGTCCACAAGGATATGACGTGCGGGTTGGTATCGAAATGGGTGAAGGTGAAGTTGAAGAGCTGATTCATCGCCTCCAGGGGTTCGAGGTTCGACAGGTTGAGGGATGCTTCCTTCTGCCGGATGTCCTCGTAGACATGGTCCAGGACGTAGATGTAGAGTTCCTCCTTGTTCCCGTAATAGTGGTAGATCATGCGCATGTTGGCGCCTGATCGCTGGGCGATCGAATCGATCCGGGCGCCGCTCAATCCATGCTCGGCGAATTCCTCGACGGCAGCCTGAAGGATGCGCCGCCGCGTGCCTTCCGCGTCTCGGGTGCGCCGGGCGGTTGCAGGGGCGGGGGAGCCCTTGCTCTTCGCCTTGACGACGCGCGACCTGACGGGGCGGCGCTTGATCGCCTTGGCCGGTGGGGTGCGTGTCAAGATACCTTCTCCCTTGAGCGATTTCGCAGCAGGCGGAATTGCCTGCTGGCTCGGAAATCACGGCAAACAAATGAATTTCTAGAGGATTTCGGTTCCTGTTCCGGCGTTGCGCCCGCTGGCCGCGGCATGCACCGTATTGCTGATCAGAAAGGCCGTTGTCAGCGGCCCCACGCCGTCGGGCACCGCCGAAATGGCCCGTGCGGCCCGGGCCGCGGAATCGAATTCGACATCGCCGACAATCCTCTTCATCCCGTCATCGCCATCGATCAGATTGATGCCGATGTCGATCACGGTCGCTTCTTGCTTCAAATGCCGGGCATTGAGCAACCCGGCTTTTCCCACGGCCACGAAAAGAAGATCCGCTTTGCGGCACGACGCTGCCAGATCGCGCGTATCGATATGCGCGATGGTGACGGTCGCCCCGCGCTGTAGCAGCAGTTCGGCCAGCGGCCGGCCTACGTGAATCGAAGCGCCCACGACGGTCGCCTCGACGCCCCGCAAGTCTCCCAGCGTCTCCTCGGCCAGGGCGATGGCGGCCTGCGGAGTGCACGGGTACAGGCCGGGAAGCCCGCGGGCAAGCAGGCCGGCATTGTGCGGAGTGAGCCCATCGACATCCTTCGTCGGAGAAAGGACCGCCGCGATTCGCGCCAGCTCGATTCCTTGCGGCAGCGGGGCAAAGGGCAGGATGCCGTCGACGGTCGAATCGGCGTTGAGCCGTTCGAGCTCGTCGAAGATGCTGTCGGCGGTCACGTCCGCCAATACAGTCTCCACATGCGCGGCTTTAGCAAATTTCCCGATTCGTTCCCAATACGCCAGCGCGCCTGGATTCCGGCCGGCCACGAGTGCGGCGAGCCGGGGCGGGCGGCCAAGGGCATCCCGCAAGGCCAGCGCCTTGGCCGCAGCCTGTTCCAGCAGGCGTCGTGCGGGTTCATGTCCGTCCAGCAACAGGGCCGTCATTTCGTCATGCCTTCCGCTGCGAGGTGATGTGCACGGCCGGCAGGGCGGCGGGCAACGAGCTTGGCGTCGAATGTCATGATGAAAGGCGGGTTACCAGCCGCGCAAGGAAATCTGCGCCCTTGCGAAGCTGATCCATCGCGATCCATTCATCGGGCTGATGGGCTTGCAGAATGGAGCCTGGGCCGCACAGCACGGCCGGTATGCCTGCCCGCTGATACAGCCCTGCTTCGGCGACGAAGGCAGCGCCGAGGACGGCGTTGTCGCCCGTCAAGGACCGCACAAGCCTTTCGGCTTCGCTATCGCTATCCAGTTCCAGTGGTGGCGCGCTTGCCCGGCGGTGGACCGTGACACCTCCATCCGGCGCACGGCGCCTGATTTCGGCATCCAGCTTGTCGGCGGCTTCGCGGAAGCGTGCCTCGTAAAGGTCGGCATCGGTTTCGCTTGGTGCGCGAAGATCCCAGCTGAAGCTGCAATGCCGGGCCAATATGTTGTTTGCAGTCCCTCCCTGGACGAGCCCGACGGAGAGGGTCGTTCCCGGAGGGCGGCATGGGTCTGCCGGTGCTATGCGGTCCTGCGCTTCGGTGTCCATCCGCCCCACAAGGGCCATCAGTTCGACCGCGGCGGTTATGGCTGAAATGCCGTGTTCGCGCTGGCTCGAATGGGCTTCCTGCCCGGTGACGGAAACGTCGAAGATGCGCATTCCCTTATGGACGGATACGACCTTCATGTCGGTCGGTTCGCCGATGATGGCCAGCGCGGGGGCGGAGGCGAGGGCGGGCAATCGTTCGATAAGGCCCGGCGCTCCAAGGCATCCCACTTCCTCGTCGTAGGTTATGGCAAGGAACAGCGGACGGCGGAGCTGCGGGATCTGGGGAGCGTCGATAGCGGCGAGAACGAGAGCGATGAAACCCTTCATATCCGCAACGCCGCGGCCGTAGAGCTTGTCATCCCGCCGGGTCAGGGTCCACGGATCGCTGTGCCAGGTCTGCCCCTCCACAGGCACGACATCGCTATGCCCGCTCAGGATCACGCCGCCGGGGCTGTCCGGGCCGACACGGGCCAGAAGGTTGGCTTTCGTTCCATCCTCGCTTTCCACCAGCCGGAAGGGAATCCGGCGTTCGGCCAAGTAGGCCGAAACCCAATCGATCAAGGCGCGGTTGGATCGGCTGGAGGTCGTGTCGAAGGCAATCAGGCGCTCGAATATGTCGAGAGTATTCGGGGTCATGCTTCCAGTTCGCTGAAATCGGGGAGTTCGGCCGTTATGAAAGCGCCGTTGCGGATCACATGACGGACGGTCCACGGCCTGACCAGCAATTCGTTGAACGAAGCCGCGCGATAAAGCACCAGATCGGCGGGTGAGCCCGCGATGACCGGCTGGGCGCGATCCAGCAGCCGCCCCGGTGTCGTGGTCACGGTTCGCGGCCAGTCGCCGATCGGATGATCGAGATGGGCGATCCGCACGGCGTCCCGGAATGTTTCGAGCGGGTTGAAATCGCCATAGGGGTGATAAGGGTCGCGGCAATTGTCGCTGCCAATGCAGATCGGCACGCCCCGTGCCGCCATTTCATGCAGCAAGGTGACGCCGCGCCAGCGCGGCGTTCGGCCGGAAGCGCGGGACTGCAGATAGAGGTTGCAGCTGGGCAGGCTGACGATCGCGAGGCCGGCCTCGGCTACCAGGTCGAGCGTCTGGTCGATCGTGCCGTCATCCTGCACCGCGAGGCTGCAGCAATGTCCGACCATTATCGGTATTCCGCTGCGGCGCTCCAGGGCGATGGAGGCTATGCGGCGCAGCACGTTTGAATGCGGGTCGCCGTTTTCGTCCGCGTGGAAATCCAACGCCAGGCCATGCGTTTCGGCCATGTCGAACAGGCGTCCGAGGCGCTCGTCGATATCCGGGGCCAGAGGAGCGAAAGCGCCGAGCACTCCATGGTGGCGCCTGACCACATTCACGATCTTCTGGAGCCAACCTTCATCCGCCAGTACTTCGGTGGAGATCAGCGGCACTGCCTGGAGTTCTATCCGACCCGCCCAGGCTTCCCGCAGTTCGGCGAACAACTCCCAACGCTGTTCGACCTGCTCGTTTTGCGATGCGAGATGGGTTCGCATCGCGCGCACGCCGTGTGCATAGGCGCAGCGCAGCCCGAACTCCATGCGCCGCCGCATGTCCTCGGGCGTCCAGTGGGCTTTGCGGTCGGCTATGATCGCCTGGGCGGCCGATGCGAAGGTCCCATCCGGGTTGGGGGAGCGATGCCAGATCTGGGTGCTGTCGACATGGGCATGCGCTTCCACGAAGCAGGGGAGCGCCATCGTTCGCTCGAGGCGGACCTCGCGCCACGTAGCGGGCGTATGCGCGCCGGCGGGTTCCGCGAAGGCGATGATGCCGTTCGCTATGCCGATATCCATGGGTGCGACTTCCTGATCGCCACGCGGTTCGCAGAAGGTCTGTGGCACGAGGACGTTGCGCAACACGAAGGGTTCGCCGGGATCGGGGCCGTTGATCGGCTGGCGCGTCATGCGTCTGCTTCCGCATGGGTCACAGGCAAGGACAGGCGGCTTTCGGCGAGCCCTAGCCGCAGGGTGATGACTTCCGCCTGGTCGACCGATGCGTCGGCAGGCCTTTGCCCGGTTCCCGGATTGATCGGATAGGCCGGAAAGGAGGCTGCGGCTATGGAAAGGCGCAGGCGTTCGCCGGGGCGGAGCGTCGCGCACAAGGGGCGCAATGTCAGGCGAACCTCATCCGACGCCATGCCGGCCAGGTGGAAATATCCTTCAGTCAGGTGCATCGCCCGGCCGGTAGCATCCACTCGCGACAGGATGCAGGAAATGTCGAAGCTCGGCCGATCGGCGCTTACGCGCAGATGGGCGACGGGAGAGCCGGCAAGACGCAGCGCAACGTCGAACTCGTGCGTGGTATAGGTCAACACATCCGGGCGGCCGTCGGCCTCCGTCCGGTCTACCGGGCCGCAGGGCATGCCGAATGCGCCTCCGACGGTGCCGACCGGACGCCAGGGGTCGTGCACCAGGTAATCCGCCCGGGCCTTCCCTTGGAATGCGGCGGAGGATAGCCGGCCGTCGCGTTCGTCAAGCGCAGCGCGCCCGCCGCTTCCGATGGACCAGGCGCTGGTGGCGTCGGGCCATCGGTCGAAGCCGCGCCAACTGGTCGTGCCGACATCGAACAAGCTGACTCTGGGGCGGCCGTTCCCCAGGGGGGCACCTTTCAGGTGCCGGTCAAACCACTGGATTTGCAACTGGTCGATCTTGCCAATGGCGCCGTCGCCGAATTCCCTTCCGCTCAGGCGCGATCCCCACGGGAAATGCGCCCATGGGCCGACGATCAATTCTGCATCGGCCCGGCCACTTTCCTCATATGCGCGATAGGCTGCTATCGTGCCGGGCAGATGGGTGTCGTACCAGCCGCCGATGAACAATGCAGGCGGACCGGCAAGAGCCAATGCCCGCGCATGAGCTGCGGGGGATATGCGTTGCCAGTAAGGATCATCGAAATCCGTATCCAGCCATCGGGCATAATGTGGAACGTATTTCGCGTATCGATGCAGAAGGGCGGGGCGGGCGGCATGAACGTGGCCGAGGGGCAGCCCGCGCGCGGCTTCGCTCAGTTCGGCGAAGGCGGCGGTATCGCCGGCGCGCAGGGCTGATTGCGCTGCCAGTTGCACGGCCCAGCCAATATTGGCCGCCAGGGGGAATGCGCCGTTTTCATAGGCCCAGTCGCGCCGCAGGTCCCAGCCGATCATTGCAGGGGCAATGGCTTTCAGGGCAGGCGGGTGCCCGGCGGCGGCAAGCAACTGGGTCACGCCCTGATAGGAAAAGCCATACATGCCGACAGCGCCGGTCGATCCCGGCAGCTGGGCGGCCCACTCGACTGCTTCATAACCGTCCTCCATTTCCTGCTCGAACAGCAGGAAATCACCTTCGGAGGTGCCGCGTCCGCGAACATCCTGGATTACGACGATGTATCCATGGGCGGCATACCAGGCGGGATGCGCATAGCAGACCGTCGATGCGATCCGGCGGCCATAGGGCTGGCGCATCAGAAGCACGGGATAGCTGCCAAGCGCTGCCGGGCGATAGACATCTGCTTCCAGCCGGCTTCCATCCCGCAACAGCATGGAAAGAGTTTCCGGTGGCGACACTTCCATCATCGAACAGCGCCTCTGTGGCTCTCTTGTTTCATTGGCGAACCAGCCATGGCAGTTCTCTCCAGCGACAGGAGTTCGCCGCCTTCATTTAATCGCTATCCCCTATGCAGGCCCTGTGCAATTGTCTAAGTGAGCAAATTATGCATAACAATGTTTGCAGGTGCATTCCATGCGTTTGCAACGTCTTATCGCAAGGATGCCGGTGCCAGGATGATGAAGCAGCCTCTCAATGCCGGGCGGACGTTCGAAAGGGACGAGATTGCCGCCTATGTCGACGCCTCTGCGGCTCTGGTGGGGTTGGCCCTGGCTGACGAGCATCGGGAGGGCGTGATCTCGAATCTGCGCGTCATCCTCAATCAGGCTGCGGATCTGATGACGCTCGACCTGGGTTGGGAGGATGAAGCTGCTCCGGTTTTCGAGCCATGAGCGAATTTGCGGCGATGCCCGCGGCGCAAATCGCTGCCGCCGTTAAACAGCGCCGGTTCGGTGCGGTCGATGTCGTGCGCGATGCGCTCGGTCGCATCGATAGGCTTGATGCGACCATCAATAGCTGCACGGAGATATTCGACGAGACCGCACTGGCGGCCGCGGCGGCGCTGGATGAAGCGGCGGCGCAGGGGCGCGATCCTGGGCCGCTTGCCGGTGTGCCCGTTGTCGTGAAGAACCTGTTCGATGTCGCAGGAGCGGTGACGCTGGCAGGAGCCCGGCTTCTCAATGACGCGCCTCCCGCTCAGGCGGATTCGACGGCGGTGCAGCGGCTTCGGGATGCCGGGGCCATCATCGTTGCCGCCACGAACATGGATGAGTTCGCTTACGGCTTTACCACCGAGAATGATTTTTTCGGGCCCACGCTCAATCCGCGCGATACCAACAGGCTTGCCGGTGGTTCTTCGGGCGGGTCGGCTGCGGCGGTTGCGGCGGGCATGGCGCATATCGGCATGGGGTCCGATACCAACGGGTCTATTCGCGTGCCTTCATCCTTTTCGGGAGTGTTCGGGCTTAAGCCCACTTTCGGACGTGTGTCGCGTGCCGGCACGATCCCGTTCGTCGCCAGCCTCGATCATGTCGGACCGATGGCGCGCAGCGTGGACGATCTGGCTCTTGCCTATGATCTGCTGCAAGGGCCCGACCCCCGCGACCCGGCCTGCAGCAAGCGTGCGCCAGAGCCGGTCCGTGAAAAGCTGCACCATCTCGATGGCGGAATGCGCATCGGCGTATTGGGCGGCTGGTTCAGCCGTGACGGAGAGCCTGCGGTTCTGGAAGCGGTTGATGTCGTCGGGCAGTTCCTGAAGGCGGATCGGGGCGTGGAGTTGGATGGGGCCGGTATCGCGCGTTTCGCGGCGTTCGTGATTACTGCTGCGGAAGGGGGAAACCTGCATCTCGATAATTTGCGCGAGAGGCCGCAAGCATTCGATCCTGCGACCCGCGACAGGCTGCTGGCCGGCGCTCTGCTGCCGGCGAATTTCGTGATTCAGGCGCAGCGCTTCCGGCGCCGGTTCGGCAGTATCGTGCGCGAGGTGTTCGAGCATTATGACGTGCTTCTTGCGCCGGCGACACCATGTGCTGCGCTGGCGCGAGGTCAGCAGACGCTCAATATCGGGGGCGTGGAGATGCTGGCGCGCGCGCATATCGGCATCTATACGCAGCCGCTCAGCTATATCGGCCTGCCTATCATAACGGTGCCGGTCTCCGGCGCCGGAACGCTTCCGATCGGTGTGCAGATCGTGGGTGCGCCGTGGATGGAGCACAAGATTTTCCAGGTTGCGGCCAAATTGGAAGCAGCGGGCCTCGTGAGCGCACCAATCGCGGCCTGATGCCTGGCGTACGCCCGCTGTCCGATCTTGGCGCTTACTTCTCCGCTTCGCCCACGCGGGGAGGCCACGGCGTCAGGAACGGGGCATCCTCGCCGTATGTGAGCACGCCTTCGGCCTGCAAATGGCGCACGCGCCCGTCAAGATATTCCTTGATGACCGAGATCTTGCCGTCCCTGATCGTGGCTATCCACACATCGTTGACCACCTGCTTCTGCCCGCCCTGCGTGACGCGGAACTGGACCTCTGCCGCGATGCGGCTGTTGCGTGTGTCGATGTAGAAGGCGTCCTGCGGAAAGTAGATGCTGCGATCGGTCGCCACATTGCAGAAAACAGCCAGATCCGCCAATGCCATATCAAGCCCTTTGAGGCGCTGGCTCGGATAGGAGAAGTCCACGTCCGGTGCCAGGATCCGCTTCATCAGTTCGGTGTCGCAATCTGCCCAGACAGAAGCAAGATCCAGCATAAGCTGCTGATAGGCAGCGCGTTCGCTGCCGGGCGGCTCGAAGGCGCCCGTGTATTTCACCCTTGGCGATATGGAGACGGTGGCGGACGGAGGGGATGAGGTGGCGCAAGCCGTGAGGGAAGGTATGCAGGCAAGCAGAGCGGCCAATGCCGCGCCGCGCTTGCTTATTTTCGGTGGCGCCTGCGGAGCGGGGCGCGTGCTGTTCGGTGTCATGGCTTCGCTCCTATGCCGTGGCATGCCCCGTGACAGGAGCCATGACAGCGTGGCAGGCCCAGCCATGACGGTGCATTCGCGCTGTCATGGCTGGGCTGACGTTAGCCGAAGGCTTCAGTTGCCGAAACGGTATGTCACGCTGCCGCCGAACCAGCGCGGTTTGGCCCACACTTCGGTGGCCATTCCCAGAAAGGCCAGATCGAATGCTGCCGTGCGATATCGCTTGTCTGCCACGTTATCCGCGAACACCGCGAGCGTCAGGCTATCGTTCGCATTTGTCCACGACACGCGGGCATTGGCCACCGCGTATGCGCCTTCCTTTTGGCTCGGGCTGTTAAAGGCATCGAAATATTGGGAGCTCTTGAAGCTCACATCGCCTTGTATCCCAAAGTTGCCGCCGAATGGTGCCGCAAAGCTGTAGCTGGCGCTCAGATTGCCTGACCATTTGGGAGCGAGGGGCATCTGGGTGTCGACTATAGGCCCGTTGTTCGCAAGCCCGGGAAGCTGGACCTTCAGCAGCTTTGCATCAAGGTAGCTGAGCGATCCGCGCAATTTCAACCCGGCAATCGGCTGAGCGGAAATCTCCAGCTCCGCGCCCGTGATCTTGGCATCTCGGTTGAAGGTGGTCGACGAAAGAGCGACACCATCGAACTGATATGCCTGACTGTCCTTGTAATCGTAATGGAATACCGCAGCGCTCAGGCTGTAGCGGCCATTTGCCGAAAAGAACTTGGCCCCTGCCTCATAGCTGGTCAGCTTCTCGGGACGAACGGAGATGGCCGATGTCGCGATGGAAGTATAGCCTACGTTGAAGGTTCCCGCCTTGTAGGACCTTGCAACCCCGATATAATAGAGTTGGCTGGAGCTCGGCTTCCAGCTCAGCCGGGCGTTGAAGCTGACATTGTTGTCGTCGCGCTTGGCAAGATCGCCAACCGTTCCAACGTTAAAGACCGGACCCGTGTCGGTGTTATTGAGGTCGTAGAGCTTGTTTTCTTCCGTGTAACGGATTCCCCCGGTTGCGGTCAGTTGGGGCGTCAGGGCGAAATCTACATTGGCGAATACGGCCCAGCTGTTGCTCTGGAGGTCGTAATAAACGGGAGGGCGCGGCCCCACGGCCGCGCTGGTCGTGCGCCGCTGATATCCCTGGACCTCATAGTCGAAATAGTAGGCGCCTAAAGTCCATGTCGCAGGTCCGTTCTCGCCGGCAAGGCGCAATTCCTGAGAATATTGCTCTGCTCTGGGGTGGACTTCGGTTGCGCGCGCGCCGGGCGTCGAGTCGCTGTCGAACGCGGCGTCCTTCTTGCCCCATTCATAACCCGAGATCGAGGTGAGGGTGACCTTGTCGCTGATCTGCCACGTCAGTTTGCCGATCGCGGTGAACTGTTCCGACTTCAGGTAGGAGTCGTTGTTGGAAGCCGTTTCGAGCGGGGCGCTATCGCCATACCCGAAAGAATCAACCCCGCCGGGATTGCGCGTTGAGAGGCCGGTAACGGGATCCTGCGTCACCGCTATGTGGGTGAACATGTTCCCCGCATCGTTATCATTCCTATAGTACTGGGCAAACAGGTTCGCGGTTACGTTCGGCGCGAAATCAATCGCGAGCTGGCCGCGAATTGCCTTGGCATTCAGCGCATTGCCGTCCTGCCCGCCAGGATAGGTGTTCTTGATGTAACCGTCATAGGAATGGCTGAACGCGCTCAAGCGGGCCCGAACGCCGTTGGTGATGGCGCCGCCCACGGCAGCTTCGAACTTATAGCGGTTGCGTTCGCCGATAGTTGCGGAAACGTAGCCGTCCAGCTTTTCGGTCGGCGGCGCGGCGATGAAGTGGATGAGGCCGCCCGTGGCGTTGCGACCATACAGGGTGCCTTGGGGGCCGCGCAGGACTTCGACCCGCTGAAGGTCGAACATCTGCGAATCCAGCCCCATAAGGTTGGCTTTGTAGAAATCGTTGATGTAAACGGCCGACGGACTTTCGTTGGTGTCTGCAAAGTCGCGCATGGCAACGCCTCGCAGCGAAATGAACGGAAAGTCGCCATCGCCGGAATTCTGGCCGATCGCGAGATTGGGGACCATGCGTGCGAGGTCGAGCGTGCTCGCTGCGCCGGCTGCTGTTACCTCGGCACCCGAAACTACGCTCAGGCTGATCGGAACCTCGTTCAGATTTTGAACGCGGCGCTGTGCGGTGACGAGAATTTCGTTCTCGGATGATGCTTCCTCGGGTGAAGCCTCCTGCGCTGCCGCGATGCACGGCGCCGAAACGGAGACGAGGAAAAACGCCATCAGCCCGAGACGGCGGAGGGCACGAGTATCAGGGGGAGTGCACGCAGCTACCATATGAGCTTCCTTCAGTTGTATTTCGCATACCACCTCAGGGGGCCCTAAATCTGGATTGCATCCACGCATGAGCGGGGACGCGACTTAGACATTCCGTAGCCCCCCTCCTCCTGTAAGCAATGTATGCATACATTGCTTACTTACGTAAAGACTTTTCTGGCGGGCGCGAGCTTTGCGTGCAAGTCCATGTTTATGAACGGTATTTATGTTTGTGGCAGCGCCCGGGGGAAAGGGGTGGCCTCTGCAGTGTTGCCGTTTTGCAGCAGAATTGCGCCGCTGGCCCCACTCGTCGGATCGAAAGTGCCATCGCACAAGATGAGAGCTCAGCCACAAGGGCGCGACTTCTGCGACCCATTCCAGGCATTGGCCCCGTCTCGGCTGCTATGCTGATCGCAGCAATGCCCGAACGCGGGAAGATGACGGCGGGCCAAGCTGCCGCCATGGCCGGCCTTGCTCTCCTCGCGGGGCATCCGGATCTCTCGGATATCTCTCCCTACCACCGCACGCCCTCGTCGCTCGGCTTTGCCACGATCGGGCGCTCGTAGGACGGGTCTTCCTTGCTCCACTGCGGCTTGAGGAAGCCCCGAATCGCTTCCGAGTGCAGCCACGAGCCGTCGGCGTCGGCGGTCATTTCCAGGGTGCAGCGGCGGGTCAGCATGCGCCATTCGCCGTTGCGCTTCTCCAGCCGGTCGAGGTAGCGGCCCATGGCGATCGAGGTGACGTTCTCGTCGCCTTCCTTGTCCAGCCAGCGCAGGCCGCCGACCACGTAGGTTTCGCAGTTGGCGGTATCGCCTTCGATCTCGCAGAGATGGTTGGTGAGGTTGTGGCTGGTCATGTGGAAGAACATGCGGTGGCCGGAATTCGCCCGCTCGGGATAGTCGGGCATCTTGTGGATGAAGGCGCCGTGCTCGTCGGTGCCTTCCGGCCACCAGCAGCCGGCGACCTGCTCCACGTCCTGGCGGTCGCGGCCGCGGCTTTCGCGCTGGAGGCAGTCGAAGATGTCCTGGCGGTCCTTGAGTTCGCGGACGGTCCGCAGGATCTCATCGAGCTTGGCTTCGTCGGTCATGGATAGGCTCCTCTTCGCCCGTTGACTGGCACGCGCTCCCGCTCCGGCGCAACCGCTTCGCGCTCGACACCGCCCCACTCGACACAGCCTGCGCGATGGGGAATGGAGCCGGCATGACCGAACCGACCGACAAGCGACTCACCCGCCGCCGTTTCTACAAGGCCGAGCAGGAGGCTTCCTTCGTCGATGCCCACCCGCATACGACGCCGCAGCAGCAGAGCCCCTCGTACCGGCTGGCCTTCCAGGACACCGAGTTCCTGCTGCGCGACGAGCTGCGGCCGGTGCGTTTCCAGCTCGAGCTGCTCAAGACCGAGATGCTGATGGAGGAGGCCGGGATCGGCTCCACCCTGGTCTGCTACGGGTCGGCGCGGATACCTTCGCCCGAGCAGGCCGAGGCGGCGCTGAAGACCGCGACCACGCCGGAAAAGAAGGCCGTGGTCGAGCGGCTGGTCGCCAAGGCGAAATACTACGAGGAGGCGCGCAGGCTCGCCCACATCGCCAGCACCTGCGCGATCGTCGAGCAGGGCAAGCGCCAGTTCGTGATCTGCTCGGGCGGCGGGCCCTCGATCATGGAGGCCGCCAACCGCGGCGCGGCCGAGGCGGGGGCGGACTCGATCGGGCTCAATATCGTCCTGCCGCACGAGCAGGCCCCCAACAGCTTCGTCACGCCCGAACTGTCGTTCCAGTTCCACTACTTCGCGCTGCGCAAGATGCACTTCCTGCTCCGCGCCCGGGCCGTGGCGGTGTTCCCCGGCGGGTTCGGCACTTTCGACGAGTTCTTCGAACTGCTCACCCTGATCCAGACCGGCAAGATGAAGCCGCTGCCGATCCTGCTGTTCGGCGGCGAATTCTGGGGCCGGGTGGTGAACTTCGAGGCCCTGGTCGAGGAAGGGGTGATCAGTTCCGAGGACCTCGACCTGTTCACCCTGGTCGAGACCGCCGACGAGGCCTGGGCCGAGATCGTGAAGTTCTACGACCTGGAGTGCTAGAGCCGGGCCGGAGGGTTACACATTGCCGGTTTGTCCGCCTATTGCTCGGTAGAAAATACAATGAAATCAGTCATAAGCCTCGGTCGAGGCAGGTGACAGATATCCTACAGCGCCAGTGAATCGACGGGGTCAAAGAGCGCGGACCGGGTCCGTTTCCTGCTGGTGGCAAAATCCGGCGGTGTAGGAAAACGGTTTTTGGGATGGGGAGGATCAGAAGCCCTTGACTGCCGGGTGCCCCATCGGGCCGTGACCGCCGCCCAGACCCGGTGCG
Source organism: Novosphingobium sp. (assembly GCA_047605105.1). GTDB lineage: Bacteria > Pseudomonadota > Alphaproteobacteria > Sphingomonadales > Sphingomonadaceae > Novosphingobium. The sequence continues at coordinate 14,364 of JASGGH010000008.1, forward strand.
GCTTCGAGCGCTGCGCGGACGAAGCGGCGGGCGCGGTCGATCGCGGCTTCGAGCATCATGCCCTGGCCGAGCCCGCAGGCGATGGCACTGGCCAGGGTGCAGCCGGTGCCGTGGGTGCTGGCGGTTTCGATCCTAGCGTCGTTCCAGCGGGCCATCTCGCCGTCCCGGGTGAGCAGGCGGTCGGTGATGGTCGTGCCCTCGGCGTGGCCGCCCTTGATCAGCAACGCGGGCGCTTCCGCCAGAATCGCATCCGCACCGCCCAGAGCCTCGAGTTCGGGCAGGTTGGGCGTGACCAGCGCGGCGAGCGGCAGGATTGCGCGCATCGCCTCCGCCGTGCCGGAAGCGCTCAGCGCATCGCCGCTGGTGGCGACCATCACCGGATCGAAGACCACCGGCACCTCTCGTGGCAGGGTCCGCAGTAGGCCGGCTACGGTCTCCACCAGTTCGGGTGTGCCGAGCATCCCCAGCTTCACCGCATCGACGCCGATATCGTCGACCACGGCGCGGAACTGGGCTTCGACCATCGCAAGGGGCAGGGGGAGCACATCGCGCACCCCCAGCGTGTTCTGAGCGGTGATCGCGGTGATCGCGGTCATCGCGTGGCCGCCGAGCATGGTGACGGTCTTGATGTCGGCCTGGATGCCCGCGCCGCCCCCGGAATCGGAGCCGGCGATGATGAGGATGCGGGCGGTCATTTTCCCGAAAGACTCATGCCTTGAAGCGGCGGACCGTCGAGACCGGCGTGTCCACCTGCTTGGCCTTGCTGCGCGTCGGCCGGTCCACCAGCTCGCCGCCGCAGGTCGGGCAGCGGTCGTCCAGCGCCTCGGCGCATTCGGCGCAGTAGGTGCACTCGAACGAGCAGATGAACGCGCCGGGCGCTTGGGCGGGAAGGTCCAGGCCGCAGCGTTCGCAGTCGGGGCGCATTTCGAGGGCCATCAGGCCGCGGCCTCGGTCACCGCCTCGCAGATCGCCGCGACCACGGTTTCGACCTCTCCGGCATCGTCGCCCTCGGCCATGACGCGGATCACCGGTTCGGTGCCCGAGGGGCGGATCACCAGGCGGCCCTTGCCCTGGAGCTGCGCCTCGGCGTCGGCGATCACCGCCTTGACCTTGGCGTGGTCCAGCGGCCCCGTGCCTTTGGAAGGTTGGCCCCCGGCGAAGCGGACGTTGCGCAGCAGCTGCGGCACCGGATCGAACAGGTGCAGCAGTTCGCTGGCCCGCTGGCCCGACTGCACCAGCGCGGCGAGGACCTGGAGCGCGGCGATCGTGCCGTCGCCGGTGGTGGCGTGGTCGAGCAGGATCATGTGGCCCGACTGCTCGCCGCCGACGTTGTAGCCCGCCGCCTTCATCTTCTCGAGCACGTACCGGTCGCCCACCGCGGTGCGGACGAGGTCGAGGCCCTGGCCGCTCAGGAAGCGCTCGAGGCCCAGGTTCGACATCACCGTCGCCACCACGCCGCCGCCCTTGAGCATGCCCTGCCTGGCCCAGGAGCTGCCGATCAGCGCCATCAGCTGGTCGCCGTCGACGACCTGGCCCTTTTCATCCACCACGATCAGCCGATCGGCGTCGCCGTCCAGCGCGATGCCGATGTCGGCGCCGCTGGCGACCACGGTTTCCCGGATCAGGTCGAGGTGGGTCGAGCCGACCTTGTCGTTGATGTTCTTGCCGTTGGGATTGACCCCGATCGTGATGATCTCGGCGCCCAGCTCCCAGAAGGCCGAGGGGGCGACCTGGTAGGCCGCGCCGTTGGCGCAATCGACCACGATCTTGAGGCCGTCGAGGCGCACGTCGTCGGGCAGCGAGCCTTTCACGGCGTGGATGTAGCGCCCGCGCGCGTCCTCGATCCGGCGGGCGCGGCCGATGTCTTCGCTGGGGGCGAGCTTGAGGTCCTGGCCGAGCATCGCCTCGATCGCGAGCTCGTCCTCGTCGGAGAGCTTGAAGCCGTCGGGGCCGAACAGCTTGATCCCGTTGTCCTCGTAAGGGTTGTGGCTGGCCGAGATCATCACGCCGACATCGGCGCGCAGCTCGCGGGTCAGGAGGGCGACCGCCGGGGTCGGCATCGGGCCGAGCAGGATCACGTCCATGCCCACGCTGGTGAAGCCCGCGACCATCGCGTTCTCGAGCATGTAGCCCGACAGGCGGGTGTCCTTGCCGATCACCACGCGGTGCCGGTGCTGGCCGCGCAGGAAACGGGTGCCGGCCGCCTGGCCGACCTTCATCGCGGTCGCCGCGGTCATGACTCCGGCGTTGGTCTTGCCGCGGATGCCGTCGGTGCCGAAGAATTGCCGTGCCATTGCCTGCCTCGCGTTCGCCTTGCGCCCGGTAGATTGTCGACCGGGCAAATTGCTATGTCGCCTGCAGCGGCTAATGTCACGTGGCAGCAAGGAGGCGGTCGAGCGGATGAACGAGAGCAACGGCCAGCCGCCGACCATGCCCTTCGCCTTGCCCGACGTGCGCGTGCCCGTTGCCTGGACGCTCGGCGGCCTGGTCGCGGGGCTGGCGCTGGGCATGGTGCTGGCCGGGACGGCGCTCGCCGAGCCGATCGCGGGAGTCGCGGCGCCGCTCGGACGGCTGTGGCTCAGGGCGCTGCAGATGACGATCATCCCGCTCGTCGCCGGCCTGCTGGTGACCGGGATCGGCGAGGCCGTGGCCGCCGCGCGGGCCGGGGCGATGGCCGCGCGCACGCTGGGGGCCTTCGCCGTCCTGCTCGCGGCGGGCACGGTGGCCTCGGCCTTGCTGATGCCCGCGCTGCTCGATGCATTCCCGCTGCCCGAGAGCGCCGCCGCGGCGCTGCGCCGGGCGGTGCCGGAGGGGGCGGGCGCGGTTCCGCAGGCCGCGGCCTTCATCGAAGCGCTGGTCCCGAGCAACGTCTTCACCGCGGCGGCGAGCGATGCGATCCTGCCGGTGATCGTCTTCGTCGCGCTGCTGGGCGTCGCCATCACCCGCCTGCCCCCCGCGCCGCGCGCGCAGTTGTCGGGCCTGTTCGCGGCGCTGGCCGGCGCGATGCTGATCGTGATCGGCTGGGTGCTGCGGCTCGCCCCGCTGGGCGTGCTCTGCCTGGCTTTCGGCGTGGGCGCGAACAGCGGCACCGCGGCGATCGGCGCGCTGGCGCACTACATCGCGCTGGTGGCGAGCATGGGCGGGATCGTCCTGCTCGCGGCCTATGCCGTCGCCATGATCGGTGCGCGGCGCAAGCCGGCGACCTTCGCGCGGGAAATGCTGCCGGTCCAGGCCGTGGCGCTCTCGACCCAGTCGTCGCTCGCCAGCCTGCCGGCCATGCTGGGCGCCTGCAACCGGCTCGGCGTGGCGCGGGCGAGCGCGGAGTTCGTCCTGCCGCTGGCCGTCGCGCTGTTCCGCGCGACGGGGCCGGGCATGAACCTGGCCGTGTGCATCTACGTCGCCAAATTGTCCGGGGTGGCGCTGACGCCCGAGGTGCTCGCCGCCGGCATCGCGATGGCCTTGCTCACCACCGTCGGCACGGTCTCGTTGCCCGGCACGATCAGCTTCGTCAGCGCCATCGGCCCGATCGCCCTGGCCATGGGCCTGCCGCTGGAGCCGCTGGCCTTGCTCGTGGCGGTCGAGATGTTGCCCGACATCGTGCGCACGGTCGGCAACGTCACGATGGACGTCGCGGTGGCCGCGACGATCGACCGGCGCCGCTTCCACGTTCAGGGGAACGGCCTCTAGGAGGATGCTCGCCTGACCCCGAAAGCCCGCGGGAACAGGGCTTCGCCGAACAGGAAGCCGACAAGGTTGGGCCGGCCGATGTGCTCGATCAGGGCGGTGAGGGTGATCAGGATCGGAACCGAAAGCAGTGCGCCGACGACTCCCCAGATCCAGGTGCCGAGGCTGATGAACAGCAGGATCAGCACCGGATTGAGCGTGAAGCGCACGCCCAGCACCGAGGGCGTGAACAGGTTCGCCTCGACGGTGTGCAGCGCCAGGTAGGCGGCCGGCGGGATCAGTCCGACGAGGATCGTGTCGCTCGTGCCGATGCCGAACAGGGACAGCGCCGCGATCATGATGACGGGGCCGATATAGGGCATGAAGTTCAGCAGCGCCGCCAGGCCGCCCCACATGATCGGCGCTTCCAGCCCGATCGCCCAGGCGCCGAAGGCGACGACCAGGCCGATTCCCGCGTTGATGATCGCCACGGTCAGGATGTAGCGTCCGACGCGCGCCTGAACGTCGCGGATGATGCGGGCGGCGCGGCGGTTGCGATAGAGCGAGGCGCGATCGTGGAGCACGCGCTTGCGCAGCCGGTCGCGCGATTCGATCATGAAGAAGGTCATCAGCAGGGTCAGGATGATCTCGATCACCACGCTCGGCGTGGCGAAGGCGACCTGCTCCAGCACGCTGGGGGTCTGGACGATGACTTCGCGCACCTGCCCGCGCCCGGCGAGCCGCGACAGCAGGCGGTTGAGGTCGTTGACCCAGTCGAAATTGCTGCGGACGCGGGAGAACTGCTCGGTAACCTGGGCGACCATCGCCGGAAAGCGTTCGAGCATGTCCGCGGCGGGCTGCAGGATCAGCAGCAGCGCCACCACGACGATCCCGATCAGCGCGATCACCGCGATGAACGACGAGAGCAGGTTGGGCAGGCCGAGCCGGTTGAGCTGGTCGGCGATCGGCGCGAGCACTACCGAGAGGATCGCGGCGGTGACGAAGGGCAGGAACACCACCTGCCCGGCCGACAGCACGAAGGGCAGCGCCATCAGGAGGCTGATCCCCATGATCACGACCAGCACCGAAACCAGCCGCAGTTCCTCGGCCGCCATCCGGCGCGTATCGGCTTTGACCGAGGATGCCGGAGCGGCCGGCTCGGGCGGGGTCACGGGTTCGGACATCTGCTCCCCAGGGTGAGGGTTTCCACCACTTGTGACCGCGCCGTCCGAACCGATCAAGGCCCGAACCGATCAGGTGCCGGCTGCACCGGGCGCGATCAATCCCGCGGCTGCTGCGCCTCGGCCAGGCCCTTCATGATCTCGGCATGGGCCACGCCGTCGCCCAGCGCGCGCTGGGGCAGGTTGCCGTCCTCGATCATCGCGGCGAGCGCGGCGCGGGCGCGGCCCACCCGGCTCTTGATCGTGCCGACCGCGCAGCCGCAGATCTCGGCCGCTTCCTCGTAGCTGAAACCGCCGGCGCCCACGAGCAGCAGCGCCTCGCGCCGCTCGGGCGGGAGCGTCAGCAGGGCGCGGTGGAGGTCGCCCAGGTGGAGCGGGCCTTCCTGCCCGGCCGGCGCGGTGAGAATCCGTTCGGCCTGGGTTTCGTCATAGTCGCCGCGGAAGCGGTTGCGGCGCAGTTCCGAGAGATAGACGTTGCGCAGGATCACGAAAGTCCAGGCCCGCATCGAGGTGCCCGGCTCGAACCGGGCCTGGGCGGCCCAGGCCTTGAGCAGGGTCTCCTGGACGAGATCGTCGGCGAAGTCGGCGCGGCCGCACAGGCCGCGCGCGAAGGCGCGCAAGTGCGGCACCACGCTCAACATCTCCCGCTTGAACCCGCTGCGGTCGGTATCCTCACTCATGAATCGTTGCGGTCCAGCTTGGCGATCAGTTCGGCAAAGCTATCGGGCAGGGGCTCTTCGACGACCGAGTTGTAAAGCTGCTTGAGGCCCGTCGCCCATTCAGGCTGAGGAGCGCTGCGGCGGGTGTCCAGCATCTGTTGTCCGGGATTCGTCATGGTATCTCGTGGTTTCACCTTTCGCGTGTCCCCGGTGCGTTTGCTGTCCGCCATCTTTGTCCAATCTACCCCTTGCCGTTCCCGTACGGCCAAGCCCTGTCGCCTTGCCGCGTCCGGGAACCCCCGCATACCGCCCGAGCCATATGCGGATTTATCGAGGAACGAAATTGATCGGATGTTGTTCCCATCATGGTGTAGGAGAGCCGGCAATGAGGGATCCGGGGGCATTCAAGGACAGTCGTGGAACGTAAGATCATAGCTCGGGCCAGGTCCCAGCGCTGGTTCGAGCGGTTTCCGCGCGGCATACCCGTAGCGGTATTCGTGCTCACGCTCGCCGTCACGGTCCTCGCCGTCTTCGCCATTCAGCGCGCCGAAACGGGCCGCGCGCATGCCCTGACCAAGGAAGCCGCCGGGGCGATAGCCGCAGGCCTGGAGCGGCGGATCAACGGCTCCTCGGCCTATCTGCGTGCCGGCGCGATCATCCTTTCGACCAAGCCCGATGTCGGCATGGCGGACTTCCACGAGTTCGCCACGCAGTACGGCGTGCGCGAGCCGGGCGGCGGCAGCGACGTAATATCCTGGGCCCCGCGGTTCGCCCCGGGCGGGATCGCCGCGTTCGAACGGATGCGCCGAAAGGAAGGCGATGCCGATTTCACCGTCCACCCGCTGCCGCCCGCGGGCCAGGCCTTCGTGGCGCCGGTTTCCTACCTGGAGCCGGTGGACGCGCGCAACCGGGGGGTGCTGGGCTTCGAGATATACAGCGAGCCCGTACGCCGCGCGGCGATCGAACTGGCGATCGTCTCCGGCCGTCCGACCGCGAGCGGGAAGATCACCTTGCTCCAGGACGGCAAGCCCGAATTGCGTTCGGGCTTCGGCCTGTTCATGCCCGTCTATGCCGGTGGGGACCGGGAGCGCGTGAAAGGCCTGCTCTCCAGCCGGTTCAATGCCCATCGGCTGTTGGAGACGGTGCTGAAGGAGCAAGGCCTCCACGACCTGAACGTGGCCTTCTACGACGGTTTCCCCGGCCCGGACGGCCTGCTCGCGGGGGTGGGGGCCGAACAGGTCCTCAAGCGCGCCCATACCATGACCTTCTCGGCCGCCGGGCACCAGTTCACGATCGCGGTCGAGCCGACGAACGCGGCCACGCTGTCGACCATGTCGATCCTGACGCTGCTGTTCGGGCTGCTCGTCGCCGCCCTGCTCACGCTCCTGGCCAGCATCGTCAGCCGCAAGGCGGCGGAAGACGGGGCGGCGCTGCTGTGGTTCCAGGAACAGGCCTCGATCCGGAACTCGCTGACCCGCGAGCTCAATCACCGGGTGAAGAACACCCTGGCCAACGTGCTCTCGATCATCGCCCTGACGCGCCGCCGGGAAACCGACGTGAACGGTTTTGCCGACAGCCTCAACGGCCGGATCCGTGCGCTGTCGGCCACCCATGACCTGCTGACCCAGTCGGAATGGGGCACCACGCCGATCCGCGCGGTCGCCTCGGCCGAACTGGCGCCCTATACCCAGCAGGTCGATCATCTGATCGAGTTGCAGGGACCCGACGTGGAACTGGCGCCCAACGACGCGCTGTCGCTCGGGCTGGCGATCCACGAACTGGCGACCAACGCCGCCAAATATGGGGCGCTCAGCGTCATTTCCGGCAGCCTGAGCATCCACTGGACGATGATCTCGTCGGAACTGGCCCGCATCGAATGGCGCGAGCGCGGCGGGCCGCCCGTGGCCGAGCAGCGTCGCCGCGGCTTCGGCACCGAGCTCATCGAGAAGATCGTTGCCCACGAGCTGGGGCGGCCGGTGGAGCTGCGCTTCGAACCCGAAGGCGTGGTCTGCGTGCTGATCACCCCGGTGCGCAAGCCGGTCACGGCCTTCAGGATGCGGGCGCCCAGGGAGGCTTGAGAGGGAGGCTTGAGAGCCGGGCCCGTTACGAAAACGGCGCCGGAGATCGCTCCGGCGCCGCTCGCGATGTCGAAAGATGCCGGATCAGGCCACCGGGCGACTCGATCCGAAGAACAGCGCCTGGCTGATCGCCGCGCGGACCGAGGCTTCCTGGAACGGCTTGGTCACCAGGTAGGTCGGCTCGGGGCGGTCGCCGGTGAGCAGGCGTTCGGGGAAAGCGGTGATGAAGATCACCGGCAGGTCGCCGAAGGCCAGGATGTCGTCGACCGCGTCGAGGCCCGAGCTGCCGTCGGCGAGCTGGATGTCGGCCAGGACCAGGCCGGGGCGGTGCTCGGCGATCGCCTGCTGGGCCTGGGTGCGGGTCGCGGCGGTGCCGCAGACCTCGTGGCCGAGCGAGAGGACGATGTCCTCGAGCTGCATCGAGATCAGGGGCTCGTCCTCGATGATCAGGACTGCGGTGGCGGATTCGCGTTCGATCTCGCGGATCGCCTCGCCGGCGAGCTCGGCGACGTCGTCGGCCGAGGTGTCCATGATCTCGGCCGCTTCCTCGAGGTTGAATTCCTCGATCGTGGTCAGCAGCAGTGCCTGGCGGCTGGGCGGAGTGACCTGGGAGAGGCGTTCCTGCGCCGCGGCCTCGTGAACGCCCTCGGCCGGACCGGCACCGGCCACTTCGAGCGAGGCGCTGCTCCATAGCTTGGTGAAGGCACGGTAGAGCGGGACGCGGCCATCGGCGAGCGAGGCGCGCAGGTCCCGGTCGGCGAGCGCCGCTTCGAGCGTGGCCCGGACAAAGGCATCGCCGCTGGCCTGCGTGCCGGTAAGGGCACGGGCATAGCGGCGGAGATAGGGCAGGTTGGTGGTAATCTGGTCGCCGAGTGGCATCTAAACCCCTTCCGTCTTCGAACGTAGCGCTCGCCTACGAACGTGCAGGCCTCATTCCGGTTCCCGCGAAGCCGCGGGAAGCTCGCAGGCGGCCAGTTCCGTCAAAGCGCCGTAATCTAAGCCCGGCGAGCGATTGCGGGAATCGAAAAGCGTCCGGATGCCATCGGGCATCGCCAGTCCGAGAGCCCTGCAAGCTTTTCTCGAAAAATCGCAAAAAAAGATCCTGGGGCCGGAACCTTTCCAAAAGCCGGACATTTAACCATCGTCACCGCCGAGACCCCCCTCCCGTCCAAGCGGCTGGTGATACGATCCCGGAAGGCCCCTGCCTCAGCGAGGCGGGGGCCTTTTTTTGGGATTCCGCTCAAGGCTTGAGACGTCCGGCGCATTTTGGGAACATTGGCGATCCCGTGTTACGCCACGCTTAGGCCGACAGGGGGATCAGGTGATGAGGTTGGCGCCGCTCGCGCGAACCCTTGAATCCTTGCTACCATTTCTCGCGAAGGGGACGACGCGGCGTGGGCGGAGAGCCAGCGCGTCAAGACACGCCGCGCGCCTTAACATGTGCGTGATGCAGTAGCTCGCGCGTGAAGCTTCACAGCGCCTTCCGGTAGATCACGTATTCCCTGTTCACATGGCTGTCGATCGCCTCGGCGATCGCGTTCATCCCTTGGTTGTCGTCGAGGATCCAGCCGATCTCGCCGCGCGAGGCGCCGTAGCGGCTGATCGAATTGCGGCGGATATATTCGATCATCATGAAGGCGAGCTGGCTGGCGAGGCGCGAGGCCTGGAGCTTCTTGCGCACGCCCATCAAGGGCACGCGCATCGTCCGCACCTTGGGGCTGCGCAGCCACAGCAGCAGCTTGATCCAGTTGAACGGGAACAGCTTGCCGCCGAACGGCTTGATGACCTCGTTCATGTCGGGGAGCGTCATCATGAAGGCCACCGGCTCGCCGTCGTATTCGGCGACCATGATCAGGTCCTCGCGGACGATCGGCTTGAACTTCTTGCCGGCGTAGCCGATCTCGCGGTCGGTGAAGGGCACGAAGCCCCAGTTGTCCGACCAGGCATCGTTGAGGATGTCGAGGATCAGCGCGGCCTCGGCCTCGAACCTGCGCTTGTCGACATTGCGGATGCGGATTCGGGCGTTCTTCTCGCCCGACTGGACGATCCGCTGGATCAGCGGCGGGAAGTCCTGGGTGATGTCGAGCTCGTAGGTGTTGAGCGACTTGGCGTGGGTGTAGCCGAGCGCCTCGAACCAGGCCCGATAGTGCGCGGGCTGGTGGCCCATCATCACCGTGGGGGGATGGTCGTGGCCCTTGACCAGTTGGCCGGGCTCTTCCCAGATCGACATGGACAGCGGGGCGAGCACGCGGGTCATGCCCTTGGTGCGGAGCCAGTCCTCGGCCGTCGCGATCAGGGCGCGGCCGATCGCCTCGTCCTCGGCCTCGAACAGGCCCCAGTTGCCGGTCCCTGGGCCCATGCCCTGTGCGGCCGGCTGGGCGATGGCGAGGTGATCGACATGCGCCGAGATCCGCCCGACCGTGCGGCCGTCGCGCCTGGCCAGGAACAGCTGGACGTCGGCATGGCCGAAGAACGGGTTCTTGGCGGGATCGACCAGCTCGAGCGCTTCCATCCTGAGCGGCGCGACCCAGTTCGGGTCGCTCGCATTGATCCGATAGGCGAAATCGACGAACTCGGCGCGCTCGGCCTTGCTCGATACCGGGGTGATCGCTACTTCGCCGTGGGCCACGATATCGCCTTTGTTTTGGGTCAAGGGAGTTCCGGCCGGTGACTGCGTATGGTCCCGGCGGATTGTCAAGCTGAACTGCCCCCATGGAACCGCAATGATCGCCCAGGATACCCTCGATCGCGTCGCGAGCGCCCAAGGCACCGCACCGGCCGCCGGCCGGCCCGGTCTGGCGGCGACGCCCGACGACAAGGACATGCTGCGCGCCGCGGTCGAGCTGACCCGCGATCTCACCGCCGCGCGCAACGCGGTCTACTGGACCGACATGCTGGTTTCGGCGGGGATCGGCTATCTGGCGCTCGCCGGGGCGATCCTGGCGGGCAACCCCTACGTGGCGGTCGCCTCGGGGCTGCTGGCGAGCCTCGCGCTGTACCGCGCGCTGTTGTTCATCCACGAGCTGACCCATATCCACCGCGATGCCCTGCCGGGCTTCCGCCTGGGCTGGAACCTGCTGGTCGGCATTCCGCTGCTCACCCCTTCGCTGATGTACGAGGGCGTCCACACCCTGCACCACGCCCGGACGCGCTACGGGACGGTCGACGATCCCGAATACCTGCCGCTGGCGCTGATGAAGCCGTGGAGCCTGCCGCTGTTCGTGGTGACCGCGCTGCTGCTGCCGGTCGCGCTGCTGATCCGCTCGGCGCTGCTGGTGCCGCTCGGCGCGGTGATCCCGGCGGTGCGCAAGCTGGTGTGGGAGCGGGCCTCGGCGCTGTCGATCAATCCGCAGTTCCGCCGCGCTCCCGCGGAAGGCGCCTTCGCCCGCCAGGTGTTCTGGCAGGAGCTGGGCGCCTCGCTCTGGGCCATTGCGCTGGTCGCCATGTCCGCGGCCTGGGGCTGGCGCCCGCTGCTGATCGGCCTGGCAGTGGTCTCGATCACCGCGCTGTTCAACCAGGTCCGCACCCTCGTCGCGCACCTCTGGGAGAACGAGGGCGAGGCGATGACCGTGACCGGCCAGTTCCTCGATTCGGTCAACGTCCCCCCGCCGGGCTTCATCGCCGAGATCTGGGCGCCGGTCGGGCTGCGCTACCATGCGCTGCACCACCTGCTGCCCTCGATGCCCTACCACTCGCTGGGCGAGGCGCATCGCCGGCTGCACGAGCATCTCGGGACGGAGACGACCTACGCCAAGGCCAACTATCCCGGCCTTGCTCCCTTGGTCGGCAAGCTCGCGCGGAGCACGATGCGGCTTTAGGCTCTGTTCCACTTACGTGGTGCCGCGCCGTTTCAGGGCAACTGAAACAGACCCTAGGCGACACCCCAGATGCGCCGCACGAACTTGCGGCTTTCGGCCATGAGGAAGTGATCCTCGGGCGCCGACCCCATGAAGCCGACGTGCATGCCGCCCTCGGTGACCAGCAGGTCGGCCGCGACTCCGGCCTCGCGCAGCTTGCGATGCATCATCACCGTGTCGGACAGCAGCAGGTCGCGCGTGCCGGTGGTCAGCAGGGTCGGGGGCCAGCCTGCGCCGATCTCGCCGTGGATCGGCGAAAGGTAAGGGTCGCACGGGTCGGCCGAGCCCCAATAGGCCTCGGGGCCGGCATCCACTCCGTGGAGCGAGATGTCGAGATGGCGATTGGTCGTGCGGCTGTCGCCGGCGCCGGCGATGTCCATCGCCGGGGTCATCAGCAGCAGGCCGGCGGGCAGCGGCAGGCCTTCGTCGCGTGCCCGCAGCATCAGCGCGGCCGCAAGGTTGCCTCCGGCCGAGGAGCCGGCGACGACGAGGTCGGCCGGAGCGACCCGGCGCAGGATTTCGCGGTAGGCGGCCAGGCAGTCGTCGAGCGCGGCCGGATAGGGGTGGGCGGGGGCCAGGCGATAGTCGATCGCGAAGACCTGCACGCCGTAGTCCGCGGCGCGGATCTTGGCCAGCATCTGGCACATCGCCCCGCCGCCCGCGGTGAAGCCGCCGCCATGGATGTCGAAATAGGCGACCTCGGCCGCGCGCCCGCTCGCGGCGGCGGGCGCGGCGCGATAGAGCAAGGCGCCGTTGCCGAGATCGAATTCCTCGAAGGTCCCGGCAAAGCCGGCCGCCGCCGGGCCCAGCATCTGCAAGGCGAGGTCCGCGCCCTCGGCCAGGTCGCCGGAAGGCCCCTGGCCGGCTGCCGCCTTGGCGATCATCCCGGCCAGAAAGCCCTGGGCTTGCGGGCTGAGCGATTTGGGAATGGGAACTACATGCTCGGGAATGCGCAGCCCGCCCGGTTCGTCGCTCATGAAATCCCCTCTCTTGGTCGTTATTCTTCGGTCTGCACCAGCACCGTCTCGCCGATCAGCAGGAACAGCAGGAACGGCGCCCAGGCGGCGATCGTCGGCGGATAGCCGCCGAAGTTGCCCATCGCCAGGGCCGCGTTGTCGACCACGAAATAGGCGAAGCCGAGCGCCATGCCGATCACCGCGCGGATCAGAAGCTGCCCCGAGCGGGCCAGGCCGAAGGCCGCGATCGCGCCGAGCAGCGGCATCAGCGCGGCGGAGAGCGGCCCGGAGAACTTGTGCCACCACTTGCCCTCGAGCTCGCTGGTGCGGCGGCCGTTGGCCTTCAGCGCCTCGATCGAGCGGGCGAGCTCGAACACGTTCTGCCCATCGGCATCGACCGAGCTGATCGCGACCTGCTCGGGCGTGACCTCGCGCGCGACGACCAGGGGCGCGATGTCGCGGCGCTGGATCGACTGGACATCGAAGCTCGAAGGCTTGTCCAGGCGCCAGCCCGGCGCCGCGAAAGTCGCGCGCGGGGCGCGCACTTCCTCGAGGATCGCTCCTCCGTCGGGGCCGCGGCGATACCAGGTGACGTTCTCCATCACCGTCGCCGGCCCGGTGCCGCTGATCGTGCCCGCGGTGATGATGTTGTCGCCGTCGCGCATGTAGACGTTGGCGCGGCTGCCCGAGCTTTTCGGCACCTGGCCGTATTCGACCGCCTGCCAGGCCTTCAGCGTCGCCGTGGCGCGGGTCACGACGCGCTCGTTGAACGCGAAGCTGACGGTCGCGATGACCAGGGCCGAGAGCAGCAGCGGTGCCAGCACCTGATGCGCCGACATGCCGGCCGCCTTCATCGAGATCACCTCGCTGTTCTGGTTCAGCGTGGCGAGGGTGAGGATCGTCGCGAGCAGGGCGGAATAGGGCAGGAACCGGGCCACCAGCTGGGGCATGCGCAGGGATACATAGGTCCACAATTGCGCCTCGCCGTTGCCGGCCTGGGCCAGGATCTTGCCGCTTTCGCCCAGCAGGTCGAGCATCTGCAGGATCAGCACGAGCATCAGCAGGACGCCGAGCATCCGCACCACGAACAGCTTCGCGATGTACAGCGCGATCGTGCGCGACGGGAAGAAATCGAGATGGATCATGCCGGTTTCGTCACGCCGGGGCCAGGCTCTTGTCGCGCCGCTTGATCAGCTTGGCGATGCGCTTGCCGACGATCGCCGCGGCGCGTTCCAGCGCGCCGATCGCCTGGCCGCCGGGCACATAGGCGACGCGCCAGTACATCCAGGCGATCAGCGCGGCGAACAGCACGAAGGGGCCCCACAGCGACAGGATCGGATCGACCCGCCCCTGCGAGGCGACCGCCTGCCCGTATTCGTTGACCTTGTGATAGGCCACGACCATCACGATCGACACGAAGACCCCGAGCGCCGAGCTCGATCGCTTGGGCGGGATCGCCAGGGCGACCGCGAGCAGCGGCAGCAGCAGCATCATCACGACCTCGACGATGCGGTAGTTGAAATTGGCCTGGGTCTCGTTGCGGACCTGCTCGCTCTGATTGTCGCTCCAGCCGATCCTGAGCAGGTCGGTCAGCACCTGCTCGCGCTCGCCCTCGCGCTGGCGGAACTTCTCGATGCCGGGCAGGTCGATCGGCAGGTCGTGCTGCGAGAAGGAGAGCACGCGCGGGGTCACGCCCGGCGAGTCCTGGACGATCTGGCCGTCGGCCAGGCGCAGGACGATCGTGTCGGGATGCTCCTTGAGCGCCAGGAACCGGCCCTCGCGCGCCGAGACCGAGAGGACCTGGCCCTTGCCGTCGGCGACGCGCACGAAAATGCCCATCAGCTTGCGGCCCTGATCCTCGCTGCTTTCGATCCGCAGCGCCATCTTGTCCTTGAGCGTGGTGAACTCGCCGACCTTGATCGAGGCGCCCAGCGCGCCCGAGCGCAGCTCGAACTGCATCTGCTCGTAATAGTAGCGCGACAGCGGTTGGAGATAGCCGACGATCAGCAGGTTCAGCAGCATCAGCACGACCGCGATCATGTAGGGCACGCGCAGCAGGCGGGTATAGCTGAGGCCCACCGCGCGCATCACGTCGAGCTCGCTGGAGGTCGCCAGCTTGCGGAAGGCGAGCAGGATGCCGAGCATCATGCCGAGCGGGATCGCCAGGCTGGCATATTCGGGCAGCAGGTTGGCCAGCATCTTGAACACGATGCTTACCGGGCCGCCCTCGGTAGCGACGAAATCGAACAGCTTCAGCATCTTGTCGAGAATCAGCAGCGAGGCCGCGATCAGGAAGACGCCCAGCATCGGCCCGAGGACGAGCTTGAAGATGTAGCGGTCGATGGCAGTGATGAACTTCAAGCAGGGGCCTGGCGTTTGATCGTTCGGGAGGCGATCGTGGGGCTTCGGGGCGCACTATCCCCAGGTTGGTCTGCGGGGCAAGTTTAAAGCGCTCAGCCGGTCAGGGGGCGAGGAGCAGCACGGCGCCCCAGGCGAGTACGAGGATTTCGGGGCGCATGCCTGTCTCCTGGTGGGGCAGGCTTAGGCAGTCTGTGCCGTACCTGTTTCAGCATCGCTGGAACAGAGCTCAGGCCGCTCTTTCGCATCTCGCACCTTTTCCGCTAGGATCGCGACATGGCCGTGCTGCCCTTCCGCCCGACGCCGTTCTTCGCCAACAAGAACCAGGCCTTCTGGCGCCTTCAGGTGCTGGGGTGGGGCGGCGCTTTCGTGCTGCGCGCGGTGTCGAGCCTGGCCAATACCCAGCCGATCTCGTTCCTCGTCCTGATCCTGATCGCGACGGTCACGGGCTTTTCGATCTCGCTGCTGCTGTCGGTGCTCTACCGCATCCTGATCACCCAGCGGCCCTTGATCACCTGGGGGCTGACCGCCGTGGCCCTGCCCGTGGCTGTGGGATTCTACGCCTTCATCGACGCCTGGGTGATCCAGCTCTACCGCACCGATACCGCCGCCAGCTTCGCGCAGTTGCTGATCGGGGTGTTCTATCTCGACCTGACCCTGCTCGGCGCCTGGACCGCGCTCTACTATGCGGTGAACTTCTTCCTCCAGGTCGAGGAGCAGAACGACCAGCTGATGCGGCTGGAGAACCAGGCGACCAGCGCCCAGCTCGCCATGCTGCGCTACCAGCTCAATCCGCACTTCCTGTTCAACACGCTGAACTCGATCTCGACCCTGGTCCTGCTCAAGCAGACCGAACCGGCCAATGCCATGCTCAGCCGGCTGTCCTCGTTCCTGCGCTACACCCTGATCAACGAGCCGACCGCCCAGGTCACGGTCGCCCAGGAGGTCGAGACGCTCAAGCTCTACCTCGACATCGAGCTGATGCGCTTCGAGGAGCGGCTGCGCACGACCTTCAATATCGATCCGGCCAGCGAACAGGCGCTGCTGCCCTCGCTGCTGCTCCAGCCGCTGGTCGAAAACGCGATCAAATATGCGGTGACGCCGCAGGAAAGCGGGGCCGAGATCACGATCTCGACGCAACTCGTCGGGCAGAACCTTCGCATCACCGTCTCCGATACCGGCCCGGGATTGCAAAGCGGCGGGGACGACAACAGGGTGTCGGGCGTGAGCTTCGACGGCGGCGAACCGGTATCGACAGGAGTCGGCCTCGCGAACATTCGCGATCGGTTGGCGCAGGCCTATGGCGACCAGCACCGGTTCGACACGATCGATGCTCCCGAAGGCGGTTTCGCGGTCGTCATCGAAATTCCCTTCGAGCGCCGGAACGAATTGCCGCTCGCCTCCGTTTCGGCACCGGCTGGCGCCGCCCTCGGCGCGGCCGGATAAGCATTTCCCCCCCGTGCGGCCGTCCCTCCGGCCCGCACCAACAAGAGTCTGAATGCATGACCATACGTACCATCCTCGTCGATGATGAGAAACTGGCCATCCAGGGCCTCCAGCTCCGCCTCGAGAAGTTCCCCGACGTCGAGATCATCGACACCTGCTCGAACGGCCGCGAGGCGATCCGCAAGATCAAGACCGAGAAGCCCGACCTGGTATTCCTCGACATCCAGATGCCCGGTTTCGACGGCTTCTCGGTGGTCAAGGGCGTCATGGAGATCGAGCCGCCGCTGTTCGTCTTCGTCACCGCCTATCAGGAGCACGCCGTGCGCGCGTTCGAGGCCAATGCGGTCAACTACCTGATGAAGCCGGTCGACGAGGACAAGCTGGCCGACACGCTCGACCGCGTGCGCACGCGGCTCGCCGAAAAGCGCGGCGTCGAGGAGGTCGAGAAGCTCAAGACGGTCCTCGCCGAAGTCGCCCCCGATGCGATCGAGGCGATTCCCGAGGAAGTGGACGCGGGCGCCAACCGCTTCGAGAAGCTGATCAACATCAAGGACCGCGGCCAGATCTTCCGCGTCGATGTCGATTCGATCGAGCATATCGAGGCGGCCGGCGACTACATGTGCATCCGCACCGCGGACAACAGCCTGATCCTGCGCGAGACGATGAAGGACCTCGAGCGCCGGCTCGATCCACGGGTGTTCCAGCGCGTCCACCGCTCGACCATCGTCAACCTGAACCAGGTCCGCCAGGTCAAGCCGCACACCAACGGTGAATGCTTCCTGGTGCTGGATTCGGGCGCCCAGGTGAAGGTGAGCCGCTCGTACCGGGACGTGGTTGCGCGGTTCGTGCACTAAGTTCTTCCCTCCTCTGAAGAGGAGGGGAGTCAGGCTACAGCCGCTCCGCCTGGGCCACCGCATCGCTCGCGCGCAATGCGCTGGCGATCCGCGTCAGGTGCGCCAGGTCCTGCACCTCGAGGTCCACCTCGTAGGTTCCGAACAGCTCGTCGCGCTGGGTCATCTCCAGGTGGACGATGTTGGCGTTGTTCGCCGCGAAGATGCCGGTGACCTCGGCGAGGGTCCCCGGGCGGTTGTAGAGCACGCAGGACAGCCGCCCGATCGCGCCGGTGGTGCGCTCGCCCCAAGACACGTCGAGCCAGTCGACATCGACCCCGTCGGCCAGCTTCATGCAGTCGATCGCGTGGACCTCGACCCCCATGCCGGGGCGTTTCAGCCCGACGATGCGGTCGCCGGGCACCGGGTGGCAGCATTCGGCGAGCCGGAAGGCGACACCCGGGGTCAGGCCGCGGATCGAGATCGCGCGTTCCTGCTTGGGCCAGGCTTCGGGCTCGGGCAGGTCGGTGGTGCTGCCGGGGACCAGGGCCTCCATCACCTCGCGGTCGGCGAGCTTGGCCGTGCCGATGGCGATCATCAGGTCCTGTTCGGAATTCAGCCCCAGGCCCTTCCAGGCGGCCGCCACCGCCTTTTTGCCGACCTTGGAGGGCAGCCGCTCGACGATCTCGTCGAACAGCTTGCGGCCGATCGCGGCGATCTCCTGGCGCTCCTTCTGGCGCACCGCGCGGCGGATCGCGGCGCGGGCCTTGCCGGTGACGACGAAGCCCAGCCACGAGAGCTGCGGCTCGGACTTGGTGCTCTTGATGATCTCGACCACGTCGCCGTTGCCGAGCGGGGTGCGCAGCGGCATGTGCCGCCCGTTGATTTTCGCGCCGACCGCCATGTTGCCGAGGTCGGTGTGAACGTCGTAGGCGAAGTCGATCGAGGTCGCGCCCTTGGGCAGCTGGTGCAGCGCGCCTTTGGGGGTGAAAGCGAAGATGCGATCCTGGTAGATCGCCATCTTGGTATGCTCGAGCAGTTCCTCGGCGTCGTGACTGGCATCGACGATCTCGATCAGGTCGCGCAGCCAGCCCACCTCGCCGTCGGGAGCGACCCCGCCCTGCTTGTAGGCCCAGTGCGCGGCGAGCCCGTATTCGTTGGTGCGGTGCATCTCCTTGGTGCGGATCTGCACCTCCATCCGCATCGAGTTCTCGTAGATCATCGCCGAGTGGAGCGAGCGGTAGCCGTTGGCCTTGGGGGTGGAGATGTAGTCCTTGAACCGCCCCGGGATCATCTGCCAGGTCTGGTGGAGCACGCCCAAGGCCTTGTAGCAGTCCTCGATGTTCTCGGTGAGGACGCGGAAGGCCATGATGTCGGTGATCTGCTCGAACGAGACGTGGCGCTCGGCCATCTTCTTCCAGATCGAATAGGGATGCTTCTCGCGGCCCGAGACCTCGACCTTGAGGCCGGCCTCGGCCAGGGCCTGCTTGATGGCCAGCGCGATCTGATCGACCTGCCCGCCCTCGACGCTGCGGATCTGCGCGAGCCGCCCGGTGATCGTGGCATAGCCCTCGGGCTCCAATTGCTCGAAGGCGAGCAGTTGCATCTCGCGCATGTATTCGTACATGCCGACGCGCTCGGCTAGCGGGGCGTAGATATCCATCGTTTCGTGCGCGATCCGCCGGCGCTTGTCGGCGCTGCGGATGAAGTGGAGCGTGCGCATGTTGTGCAGCCGGTCGGCCAGCTTGACGAGGAGGACGCGCAGGTCCTCGCTCATCGCCAGGAAGAACTTGCGCAGGTTCTCGGCAGCGCGCTCGTTCTCGGTCAGGGTCTCGATCTTGGAGAGCTTGGTCACCCCGTCGACCAGCCGGGCGATCTCCGGCCCGAACAGCTTCTCGATGTCGTCGATCGTCGCCAGGGTGTCCTCGACCGTGTCGTGGAGCAGGGCAGTGACGATCGTCTCTTGGTCGAGCTTGAGGTCGGTCATCAGGCCGGCCACCTCGATCGGGTGGCTGAAATAGGGATCGCCCGAGGCGCGCTTCTGGCTCCCGTGCTTCTGGACCGAGTAGACGTAGGCGCGGTTGAGCAGCGCCTCGTCCGCCGCCGGCTCGTAGGCCATCACTCTTTCGACAAGTTCGTATTGACGCAGCATGCGAGGCCAAGATGGGGGAGAGGGCAGGCGAAGGGCAAGGGTAAAGCTTGCGGATGATGCAACTTGATGAAACCAGAAGGTTGCCCAGCGAGGAGTTAAGGCAATGATACCGCCCTATCAGGACAGCATCGTGGTCGTGACCGGCGCCTCCACCGGCCTCGGCCGCGCGATCGCGGTCGGTGCGGCGGAACAGGGCGCGCAGGTGGTGGTGATCAACTACGCCAGCAGCCAGGCGGAAGCCGAGGAGACCGCGCGGCGGGTAGTGGAGGCCGGGGTCGAGCCGGTCCTTGCCCAGGGCGACGTCGGGCAGGACGAAGACTGCCGCTGCGTTGCCGCCGCCGCCGAGCGGTTCGACCGGATCGAACAATGCCGGCAGTTCGAAGATCGCTTCCTACAAGGACCTCGAGGCGCTCGACGCCGACGCATTCCTGCGGATCTACCGGCTCAACGTGGTCGGCCCGTACCAGATGGTCCGGGCCGCACAGCCGCTGCTCGACCGGAGCGCTAACCATCTGACATACATAACCTTTATCGGTTATCTATGTCAGCCCCTCGGCTCCCGTTCGCCTTAACCGACCACCCCCGCCGCGGCGAGCACCGCCAGGGTCAGCACGTCGGGCGCGATCGCGGTCATCGGCGCGATCTGCACGGGCTTCTCGAGACCGATCAGCATCGGCCCGATGGTCGCCCCGCCGCCGAGCTCGCGCAGCAGCTTGGCCGAGATGTTGGCCGATTGCAGTCCCGGGAAGATCAGCACGTTGGCCGGTGCCGAGAGGCGCTGGAACGGATAGTTCGCCATGATCTTCGGGTTGAGCGCCACGTCGGGCGCCACTTCGCCCTCGTATTCGAACGAGACCTGGCGTTCGTCGAGCAGGGCGACCGCGTCGCGGATGTTCTCGAGCCACCGGCCCGACGGATTGCCGAAGGTCGAATAGGACAGGAAGGCGACGCGCGGTTCGTGACCGAGGCGGCGCGCGACCGCGGCGGTCTCGGTGGCGATGTGCGCCAGATCCTCGGCGGTCGGGCGCTCGTTGATCGTGGTATCGGCCAGGAACACCGTGTAGTTCTTGCCGACCATCACATGGGTGCCGAAAGCGATCTGGCCCGGCTTGGGGTCCAGCACCAGGCGGACTTCCTTGATCGTCTGGGCGAAGGGTCGGGTCAGGCCGGAGATCATCGCATCGCCGCGGCCCAGCGCGACCAGCAGCGAGGCGAAGACGTTGCGGTCGTTGTTGACCATCCGCTTCACGTCACGCTCGATGAACCCGCGGCGCTGCAGACGCTTGTACAGGTATTCGACCATCTCGGGCACGAACGGCGAATCCGCCGCGTTGTGGATCTCGAACTCGCCGGGATTGCTGATGCCGAGCTCGATCAGCTTCTCGCGAACGGCCGAGGTGCGGCCGACCAGCACCGGGGTGCCGTAGCCGAAGTCGCGGAACTGGATCGCGGCGCGAAGCACCACTTCCTGCTCGCCTTCGGCGAAGACCACGCGCTTGGGGGCTGCCTTGGCCTGGGCATAGACGTTGGTCAGGGCCGAGGTCGTCGGGTTGAGCCGCGCCTTGAGGCTCAGGCGGTAGGCGTCGAAATCCAGAATCGGCTTCTGCGCCACGCCCGAATCCATCGCCGCCTTGGCGACGGCCGAGGAGACGACTTCCATCAGCCGCGGATCGAACGGCGCGGGGATGATGTATTCGGGGCCGAAGTTGTGGTTCTTACCGTAGGCCGCGGCCACTTCCTCGGGCACCTGCTCGCGTGCCAGCTCGGCGATGGCGCGGGCGGCGGCGATCTTCATCTCCTCGTTGATCGCGGTGGCCCGCACGTCGAGCGCGCCGCGGAAGATGAAGGGGAAGCCCAGCACGTTGTTGACCTGGTTCGGATAGTCCGAACGCCCGGTGGCGACGATCGCATCGGGGCGCACCGCCTTGGCATCCGGAGGCGTGATCTCGGGATCGGGATTGGCCATGGCGAAGATGATCGGCTGGGCCGCCATGTCCTTGACCATGTCCTGCGTCACTGCCCCGGCGGCGGAGAGGCCGAGGAAGATGTCCGCGCCCGCGAGCGCTTCCTTGAGCGTGCGCTTGTCGGTCGTCACCGCGTGGGCCGACTTGAACTGGTCGACGCCCTCGCGGCCCTTGTAGATCACCCCGCGGGTGTCGCAGACGATCACGTTCTCGTGCCGCACGCCCATCGACTTGATGAGGGCGGTGCAGGCCAGGGCCGAGGCGCCGGCGCCGTTGACCACGACCTTGACGTCCTCGAACTTGCGCCCGGTGATGAAGCAGGCGTTGACCAGGCCCGCGGCGGCGATGATCGCGGTGCCGTGCTGGTCGTCGTGCATGACCGGGATCTTCATCCGCTCGCGCAGGGTCTGCTCGATGATGAAGCACTCGGGCGCCTTGATGTCCTCCAGGTTGATGCCGCCGAAGCTCGGCTCCATCATCGCGATGGCCTCGATCAGGGCTTCGGTGTCCTCGGATGCGAGCTCGATGTCGATCGAATCGACGTCGGCGAAGCGCTTGAACAGCACGGCCTTGCCTTCCATCACCGGCTTGGAGGCCAGTGCGCCGAGGTTGCCCATGCCGAGGATCGCGGTGCCGTTGGAGATCACCGCGACGAGGTTGCCCTTGGCGGTGTAGTCGTAGGCGGTCTGCGGGTCGTCGGCGATGGCCTGCACGGGCACCGCGACCCCGGGCGAGTAGGCGAGGCTGAGGTCGCGCTGGGTCGCCATCGGCTTCGAGGCGATGATCTCGATCTTACCCGGGCGGATGGTGTTGTGGTAGAACAGCGCCTCGCGCTCGGTGAAACGGACGTTGCTTTCGTCTGACACGTGAATACTCCCGATCTAGGGAGGCCCCTAACCGACGTTAGGCCATCGCGATAGGGGAAAGCTTGCCTTCGCGCCGTTCCGAATCACCGATGGAGCCGCTAGGCCGTCCAGCGATGCACGGTTCCGCCTCTCCCATGATGGTCCAGTACCTGGCGCTCAAGGCCGAGGCCGGGGACGCCATGCTGTTCTACCGGATGGGCGATTTCTTCGAGCTGTTCTTCGACGATGCCAAGCAGGCTGCCCAGGTGCTCGACATCGCGCTGACCAGCCGCGGCGAGCACCAGGGCGCGCCGATCCCGATGTGCGGGGTGCCGGTGCACTCGGCCGAGGGCTATCTGGCCCGGCTGATCAAGGCGGGTTGCCGCGTGGCGATCGCCGAGCAGGTCGAGACCCCCGAGCAGGCCAGGCAGCGCGGCGGCTCCAAGGCGCTGGTCAAGCGCGACATCGTGCGCTTCGTCACCGCCGGCACTCTGACCGAGGAAGCGCTGCTCGAGCCGCGCCGGGCCAATATGCTGGCCGCGGTCTGTGAGGTGCGCGGCCTGATCGGGATTGCCGCCTGCGACATCTCGACCGGCCGGATGGAGCTGGAGGAATGCGCGCTCGACCGGCTGGGCGCGGCCCTCGCACGGCTCGGGGCGAGCGAGCTGGTGGTGCCCGAGGGATGGGACGGCGCACCGCTCGATGCGATTCCCAGGCCTGCGCGCGACTTCGGCAGCGATGGCGGCGAGACGCGGCTGAAGGCGGTCCACGGGGTCGCGACGCTCGACGGGTTCGGCAGCTTCAGCCGGGCGATGCTGGCCGCGGCGGGGGGGCTGATCGCCTATCTCGATCATGTCGGGCGCGGCGCCCTGCCGCTGCTGCTGCCGCCCCAGGCCCGCGCCGGCGAAGCGCATCTCGCCATGGACGAGGCGACGCGGGCGAGCCTGGAGATCCTGGTCTCCTCGCAAGGCGGGCGGCGCGGCAGCCTGATCGAGGCGATCGACCGCTGCGTCACCGGGGCGGGCGCGCGGCAACTGGCCGACGACCTCTCCGCGCCGCTGACCGATGCGGGCGCGATTCACCGGCGGCTGGCGCTGGTCGAATGGCTCCACGGCGAGCCGCTGCTGCGCGAGGACCTGCGCTCGGTGCTGCGCGCCTTGCCCGACATCGGCCGCGCGCTGGGCCGTGTCGTGGCGGGGCGCGGCAGCCCGCGCGATCTCGGGCAGCTTCGCGACGGCCTGTCCGAAGCGCGGCGGGTGCACGATCACCTGCAGGGCCGCGAGGACCGGCCCGACCTGCTCAACGAGCTGCTGCCCCTGCTCGCCGGGCACGGCGCGCTGACCGACCTCTATTCGCGCGCGCTGGTGCCCAGTCCGCCGACCGAACGCGCGCAGGGCGGCTTCATCGCCGAGGGCTACGACGCCGCGCTCGATGCGCTGCGCACCACCTCCGGCAACTCGCGCCGCGCCATCGCCGCCCTGGAGACCAAGTACCGCGACGACACCGGCATCGCCGCGTTGAAGATCCGCCACAACGGCGTGCTCGGCTATTTCATCGAGGTCCCGGCCAAGCACGGCGACCGGCTGATGGCGCCCGACAGCGGCTTCACCCACCGCCAGACCATGGCCGGCGCGGTGCGCTTCAACGCGCTGGCGCTGCACGAGGAGGCCAGCCGCATCGCCGAAGCGGGCGGGCATGCGCTCGCCGCCGAGGAAGCCCATTTCGAGGAACTGGTCGCCGCCGCGGTCGCCGCGCGCCGCGAGATCGCCGCGACCGCCGCCGCGCTCGCCCGGATCGACGTCGCCGCCGGCCAGGCCGAGCGGGCGGCGGAAGGGGGCTGGGCCTTGCCTACAATAGTCGAGGACGCCTGCCTCGACATCCAGGGCGGGCGGCACCCGGTGGTCGAGGCGGCGCTGGCGGCAAGCGGGACCGAGCGCTTCATCGCCAATGATTGCCGGCTCTCCCCGCAGGACCGCTTGTGGCTGGTCGGCGGCCCGAACATGGGCGGCAAGTCCACCTTCCTGCGCCAGAACGCGCTGATCGTGCTGCTCGCGCAGGCCGGCGGCTACGTGCCTGCGGCCTCGGCACGGATCGGCCTGGTCGACCGGCTGTTCAGCCGCGTCGGCGCTTCGGACAATCTGGCGCGGGGCCGCTCGACCTTCATGGTCGAGATGGTCGAGACCGCCGCCATCCTCTCCCAGGCGACCGAGCGCAGCTTCGTGATCCTCGACGAGGTCGGCCGCGGCACCTCGACCTACGACGGCCTGGCGCTGGCCTGGGCGGTGGTCGAGGCGGTCCACTCGGTCAATCGTTGCCGCTGCCTCTTCGCCACGCACTATCACGAGCTGTCGCGACTGGCGGAAAGCTGCGAGGCGCTGACGCTCCACCACGTCCGCGCCCGCGAGTGGAAGGGCGAGCTGGTCCTGCTCCACGAGCTCGCCGAAGGCCCGGCGGACCGCAGCTACGGCCTCGCAGTGGCCCGCTTGGCGGGGGTGTCGGACCAGGTTCTGAAGCGCGCCAAGGCCGTGCTCGACAAGCTCGAGAAAGGCCGGGCCGAAACCGGCGGACTAGCCGCGGGCCTCGGCGACCTGCCGCTCTTCGCCGCGGCGATGGAAGCCGCCGAGGAGCAGTGCGATGAACTGCGCGAGCGGCTCCAGGCGCTGGATGTCGATCAGCTCAGCCCGCGGGAAGCACTCGACCTGCTCTACGAACTCAAGTGCCAGGCGGCGGACTGAGCCTTACCCATCCGTCTTCCTCATGCACCACACCCGCTCAGGCTGAGCGGGTCTCGGTAATCTCGGTAAATGGGGCCGACGAGGAGTGGACTAATCCTCGTCCGCAGCCTCGCCGTAGGTCTCGTCCTCATCGTCGTCGTTGCGCTCGCCGCGGTAGGCGCTCATGTCGATGCGGCCCGAACGCTCCATCTGGTTCATGTGATCGACCAGGTCCTGCGCGTCGTCGGTAGCGTTGCCGGTGGAGGCTTTCTCGCTGTCTTCCAGCCCGAAGACCGAAGTGTTCCGGTCCATCGCCTCTTCGGCAACGGTCTGGGCCTGGCTGCCCTCGTCTTCCTGCTCGCGGTTGAGGGTCTCGGGCGCGGTATCGGGATCGCGGCTGGTCATCGGGTAATCTCCTTGAAAGGAGATACGCCCGCCGCCAGCCCCTGTTCCTAGACCATCTTGCGACCGAAGCCGGCAACCGCCCGGGCGTGGGCGCTGGGTGTCGGTGCCGCGGCGACCTCGTCCAGTTCATCGATGCTCCGGGGAACCTTGTGGGCCGGCTCGCTGCCGCCGGCGCGGCGCGCTTCCAAGGCGCGGGCGACGGCGGCATCGAAGCTGTCGTAGTTGGGCCCACCAGCCGCGTCGGCCTGGCGAGGTTCGTGATGGAGGCCGGCTTGGCTGTCGTCGAAGGCCTTGGGGCGCGCGGGTTGCGGAGCTTCGCCGAAGATCTCGGCATAGTCTTCGCCGCTCTCGTTCTTGGTCGGCATGCAGCCGATCAGGATCGTGAAGCCCAGGTCGACCAGCGAGATCAGCAGCGGCAGGCCCAGCCCGCCGATCAGCAGCCACTTGATCCCCGTCGGACTGCCGATCGCACTCCCGAGGCTGCCCAGGCCGCCGAACATGCTCGCCCCCATCGACACGGCGAAGATCACCCAGGGCAGCGAGGCGGGCCAGCCGATGTCGCGGCAGCGGCGCATCATGAGGACGCGGAAATAGATGCCGAGCGGGGCGACGATCAGGAGCGCAGCGATCGCGATGCCGAGGTTGAGCTGGAGCATGAAATAGAACGCCGCGCCCACCAGGGCCACGACTGCCACGATATAGACCGCGAAAGCGATCCAGTAGTGCGACCGCCCGATGCGTCCCGCGCGCGATGAAGTGGCCATGTTCTGCCCGCCCAAGCCCGTTGAGCTTCGGGCTATGCGGCACGAACGGCTAAGAACGGATTAAGGCTCAGAACCAATCGACCTTCAGCCCATTTGCAGGCCGTCATCATCTGAATGGCGATTGGCCCCGGGCACCCACAGCACGTCCCCGGCGCCCGCGGCGTTGATCGCGCGGGCGAGGACGAAGAGGTAGTCGGATAGCCGGTTCACATAGGCCAGCGCCGCGGGGTTGATCGAATCGTGCGCCGCCGCGGCGACCATCGCCCGCTCGGCCTTGCGGGCCGAAGCGCGCGCGACATGGACCCGCGCCGCGCTCTCGCTGCCGCCGGGCAGGATGAAGCTGCGCAGCGGTTCGAGATGGTCGTTGAGCGCGTCGATCCGGGCTTCGAGCCATGCGGCCTGGCCCGGCACGATCCGCAGGGTCATCTCGTCCGGGGTGAAGTCCTCGCCCGGTGTCGCGAGATCGGCGCCGAGGTCGAACAGGTCGTTCTGGATGCGGGTCAGGACAGCGGCATGTTCTGCGGTCGCCATGCATACCGCCAGGCCGATCGCGCTGTTGGCCTCGTCCACCGCGCCGATCGCCTCCATCCGCGCGGCGTTCTTGGCGACGCGCGAGCCGTCGACGAGGCCGGTGGTGCCGTCATCGCCGGTGCGGGTGTAGATCTTGTTGAGCTTGACCAATTACTTGGACACCGCGAGCAGGATCGCGACCACCACCACGGCGAGCGCCTGATACTTGATGCGGTTGAACATCATCTTGTTCTGCAGCAACTGGTTGGCGCTCGGCCCCGAGTCCTGCTGTTCGAGGTCGGCCTTGGTGGCGTTGAGAAAGGCGACGATGCCCTTGACCAGGCTGACCACGACCATGACGACCAGCACGACGATGATGGGGATGAGGATGTACTTCATGCCCCCTCCTGTAGTCCTTCGGCCAGCGTAATGCCAGCGGGGAAGCGGTGCTCGCGCAGGGCCGCGGCAAGGGCGATGCCGTCTTCGCCTGCCCGCCGCCGGTCGGCCAGCGAGGCGCTGCCGCGGCGCTTGGCCAGCTTCCTGCCGTCCGGCCCGGTCAGCAAGCCGTGATGGTGCCAGCGGGGCACGGGCAGGCCGAGCAGCGCCTGGAGCAGGCGGTGGATGTGGGTGGCCGCGAACAGGTCGGCGCCGCGGGTGACCAGCGTGATTCCGTCCGCCGCATCGTCGAGCGTCGCCGACAGGTGATAGGAAGAGGGCGCTTCCTTGCGCAGCAGGACGACGTCGCCGAACAGTTCGGGCCTGGCGCGCTGCGGTCCGGCCAGTTCGTCCGTCCAGTCGAGCGGCCCGGCCAGCGCCGCTGCTTTCGCCATGTCGAGCCGCCAGGCCGCGCCTTCGGGGCCGGGGCTTGGGGAAGCGATGGGGCCGTGACGGCAGGTGCCGGGATAGATCGGCCCGTCGGGCCCGGACGCGGTCGCCGCGGCGGCGATCTCGGCGCGGGTGCAGCGGCACGGATAGAGCAGGCCCATCGCCTTGAGCTCCTCCCCCGCCGCGGCATGGCCGGCGAGCCGGGCCGACTGGATCACCGGCGGACCGTCCCATGCCAGCCCGAGCCAGGCCAGGTCGGCCAGCACTTCGGGCACCAGCTCGCTCCGGCTGCGGGTGCCGTCGATGTCCTCGATCCTGAGCAGCGCCGTGCCGCCGCGGGCCCGCGCCAGGTCGTGCGCCGCGATCGCCGCATAGGCGTGGCCGAGGTGCAGGTGGCCGTTGGGGCTGGGGGCGAAGCGGGTTCGGATCACGGCGCCGCTTGTCCTGTGGATTCTCGCCCCAGGCAAGGGGTCGGCGCAAGGCGCGGGGGTTGACGCCGCGCCGCCGAAAGTGCTGACTGCCGCTTGTGATGCAGAGCCATCAAACTGTCATGCCCGCCTGCGAATGGAGGCCATGCTCAAGTCGGAGCTGATCGAGCGCGCGGCCCGGTTCCGCAGCGCGGTGGAGGATCCCTCCCGCCATCTGGATAGCTGTCCCGCGTTGGTGCTCAACGCCGACTATACCCCGCTCTCCTACTATCCCCTCAGCCTCTGGCCCTGGCAGACCGCGGTCAAGGCGGTGTTCCTCGAACGCGTCGACATCGTCTCGAGTTACGAGCGCGAGGTCCATTCGCCCAACCGGACGCTGCAACTGCCCTCGGTGATCGCCTTGCGGCAATATGTGAAGCCGAGCGAGTTTCCCGCCTTCACCCGGTTCAACCTGTTCCTGCGCGACCGGTTCTCCTGCCAGTACTGCGGCAGCCCGCATCAGTTGACCTTCGACCACGTGATCCCGCGGCGGCTCGGCGGCAAGACCACCTGGGAGAACGTCGCGACTGCCTGCGCCCCGTGCAACCTCAGGAAAGGCGGCCGCACGCCCAGGCAGGCGCACATGCCGCTGCTGGTCGAGCCGATCCGGCCGACGAGCTGGCACCTCCAGGAGCGCGGCCGCGCCTTTCCGCCCAATTACCTGCACGAGACCTGGCGGGACTGGCTCTACTGGGACATCGAGCTCGATCCGTGACGAAAAAATCCCTCCTCCCGTCGCCGGGAGGAGGGCAGTCGGCAGGATCTCAATCCTTGGGGATCTGCCATTGGACCGCGCTCGAATAGGTGCCTGGCACGGCGGCTCCATCGGTGCCGGTAGCCGCGGTGAACTTGCCGCGCTTGCGAAGGTTGTCGCAGGCTGCCTTGTCGAGCGAGGCGAAGCCGCTCGAAACCGTGATCTCGCAAGCCTGCACCTTGCCGTCGGTGCCGATGGTGAGCTGGAAGCGGGTGGTGCCCTCGTGCCCGGCGCGCAGGTCGCCCGAGGGATAGTCGTTCGGGGTCACCCACAGCCCGGGCTTGCCGATCGGTCGAGCCAGCTTGGGAGTGAAGGCTTCGAGCGGCGGCTTGTAGGGTTGCGGCGGAAGCACGGTTTCCCCGCCGCCGAGCTCGCCTCCGCCGAAGGGCGGCAGCACGAAGGCCTTCCCCTCGTCGGCGATCCCGCGGTTCTCGAGCACGAAGACCTCTTCGGCCCGGCGGTGGTCGGTCGGCACCGTCCTGGCTTCGCGCTGCTGCTGTTGCTGCGTGGCCGTCTCGGGCGGCGGCAGCTTGGGCAGGGGAACGTTCACCCCGACCAGCGGCTTGTCCTCGACGAGCTTGAACATCGGCCCGGCGAGGCCCGTCACCAGGGCATAGATCGCCGCCGCATGGAGCACTCCCACCGCGGCGATGGTTGCAGGACGGTTCCTTCGGGTTGTTGCATAGGCCATGACACGCCTCTCTTTGCGTCCCGCCTTAGCCGAGCGGGATCGATGAATGGGTGTCCGGACAGCCTTCAGGTGCGCCTCCGAAGTAAAAATTCCAAGAGCTTTAAAATAGACTGCTAAGTCACTTTAGTTTATTCTTGTGATGCATCGGGTGTCACAAGGCGCGAAGCCGGAGTTCGTTCCAGTTGCACTGAAACGGGCCGCTGCCGCTGCCGCTGCCACGTAAGTGGAACCACGCCTAACGGACCGCGGCTAGGGCCTTTTGGCGGCGGCGTTGCACCGAAGAGCCCAGGCCGATCGCCTCGCGGTACTTGGCGACGGTACGCCGGGCGAGGTCGAAGCCCTTGGCTTTCAGCAGGTCCACCAGCGCATCGTCGGACAGGATCGCGCCGGGCAGCTCGGCATCGATCAGGGTACGGATCGCGGCCTTGACCGCTTCGGCCGAGACCGCGCCTTCACCGTCGGCCGAGGCGACGCCCGAGGTGAAGAAGTACTTCAGTTCGAAGGTGCCCCGGTCGCAGTTCAGATACTTGTTCGAGGTTACCCGGCTGACCGTCGATTCGTGCATCTCGATCGCCTCGGCGACGGTGCGCAGGGTCAGCGGCTTCAAGTGCGCGACGCCATGGCGGAAGAAGCCGTCCTGCTGCTTCACGATCTCGCCCGCGACCTTCAGGATCGTCTTCTGCCGCTGGTCGAGCGCCTTCACGAGCCAATTGGCGTCGGCGAGCCGTTCCGACAGCCAGCCCCGATCCGCCTTGCCTCCCGCCTTTTCATCCACCGCGCCGCGCATCTCCAGGTAGTAGCCGCGGTTGACGATGAGCCGGGGCAGGGTCGCCTGGTTGAGCGCGATGTGCCAGCCTGCCTCCTTGCCGTCGACTGCCACGCCGGGGGTGATCAGGATGTCGGGCGTGATCGGGTCGCCGCCCCCGCCGGCGAAGCGCAGGCCGGGCTTGGGATCGTAGTTCCGCAATTCGCCGAGCATGTCGGCCAGGTCCTCGTCGTCGACGCCGCACAGCCGCTTGAGCCGCGCGAACTCGCTGCGGGCGACGAGTTCGAGGTTGTCGATCAGCCGGGCCATGCAGGGATCGTAGCGGTCGGCCTCCTTCGCCTGGAGGGCGATGCATTCGGCCAGCGTCCGCGCCCCGACCCCGGTCGGGTCGAGCGACTGGACCAGGGCGAGTCCGGCCTCGGCCTCGGCCTCGTCGATGCCGAGCTCCTCGGCGGCATCCTCGAGCGTGGCGGTCAGGTAGCCGGCCTCGTCGAGCAGGCCGATCAGGTGATGGGCGATGAGCGCGGTCCGGCGGTCCGGTGCGGCGAGCGTGACCTGGGCCTGGAGGTGCTCGACCAGGCTTGCGTCCTCGGCCCGGCGATTCTCCAGGTCGGGGCCGTCCTCGCCCGCTTCGATCCGGATGGCGCTGCCCCAGTCGGGGCCCATGTCGCCATCGCCGGTGTCGCGCTCGCGCTCCTCGCCGGCGGCCCGCAGGTCGAGCGGGGCGTCGCTCTCGGCATGACCCTCGGCGATCAGGCGGTCGGCGGGGGAGCTTTCGAGGTCGGTGCTGCGGGCTTCGACCGGCGGCTCGATCGCCTCGATCGGCGTCGGCGCGGCTTCGCCGAGTTCCAACAGCGGATTGGCGGCGATGGCGTCGCCGATGAAGGCTTCGAGTTCGAGGTTCGACAACGCCAGCAGCTTGATCGCCTGCTGGAGCTGCGGCGTCATGACCAGCGATTGGCTTTGTCTGAGGTCTAGGCGTGGCCCCAACGCCATGATTTATGCGTTGTCCGGGGCCAGCGTTCGCCGGCCCCTCGCACGGCACCGGCCCCCGCCGTGAGGCGGGAAAGGAATCACAGCGTGAACCCTTCGCCCAGATAGAGCCGCCGCACGTTCTCGTCCGCCACCAGCGCCTCGGGGCTGCCGGCGAAGAGTACCTGGCCGCCGTAGATGATGCAGGCGCGGTCGACGATGTCGAGTGTCTCGCGCACGTTGTGATCGGTGATCAGCACGCCGATGCCGCGGCGCTTGAGCTCCTTCACCAGGTCGCGGATGTCGGCGATCGAGAGCGGATCGATGCCGGCGAAAGGCTCGTCGAGCAGCATGATCGAAGGCTTGGCGGCCAGCGCGCGGGCGATCTCGCAGCGGCGGCGCTCCCCGCCCGAGAGGGCCATGGCCGGGCTGGCGCGCAGCCGGGTGAGGTGGAACTCGCCGAGCAGGCGTTCCAGTTCCTCGGCGCGGATCGCCTTGTCGGGCTCGATCAGCTCGAGCACCGAGCCGATGTTCTGCTCCACGGTCATGCCGCGGAAGATCGAGGTTTCCTGCGGCAGATAGCCCAGGCCGAGGATGGCGCGGCGGTACATCGGCAGCTTGGTGATGTCGACGCCGTCGAGTAGGATGCGGCCCGAATCCGGCCGGACCAGCCCCATGATCGAATAGAAGCAGGTGGTCTTGCCGGCGCCGTTGGGGCCGAGGAGGCCGAGCACCTCGCCCTTGCCGACCGACAGCGAGATGTCGGACAGCACCGTGCGCTTGTCATAGCTCTTGGCGATCGAGACCACCTCGAGGCCGCCCTGCGGGATCGGCGGTGCGGCGGAAAAACGCTGCTCTTGCTGGGTAATCTGATCCATGCGCGGCCGGATTTAAGCCGAGCGACCGCGATCGGCAAGCCGCCAAAAGCGATTTGGCAGGAATCGTGCTTGGTTATCTGGCGGCTTGTCGCAGACCTGTCGCGGGATTCGCCGCAAGGCTGGTTAACCGGGGTTGCGAAGGGCCCGAATCAGTGGTTTACTGCGGCCTGGGAGCATTGGAAGGATGGGCTGAAATGGCCAACGCATGGCAGCGGGACGATACCGCGCCGGTCGCAGATCGATCGACGGCCCGGCACGCGAGCAAGCCGCTCGATTGGCGCAAGCGGATGAGCGACAACATCGCCTATGCGCTGCTGGTCTATACCGGCCTGCAGATTTTCGTGACCATGGGGTCGCTGAAGGCCGCCGGCCCCTCGATGCTGCCCTATGTCGCACTGGTGATCCTGGTGGCCGCGATCATTCCCGCCTGCCGCCGTTTCGAGCGCCGGTGGAACCGGCTGAGCGACGCCCAGGCCGCCGATCCTGCCCTGGCCCGCTATTTCCGCCGCGACCGTATCATGCTGTGGCTGATGGCGATCTGCCTGCCGCTGGCGATCACCGGCGTGTTCCGCGGCCTGGCGCTGCTGCTCGCCCGTTAGTGTCCCGGCGCCGGCAAGGCCCGACATTGCCCTGATCCCTGGCTGGCCCTAAGGGCTGCCGGGCGCCCGCTCGCACTCGGGCGCGGAGAAGGAGTTTCCCATGTTGAGCCTCGAGGCCGCCCGCGACAAGGCTGCCGCCCTCGTCGAGCGCGCTCGCGCCGCCGGGGCCGATGCCGCCGACGCGATCTACCTCGCCGATGCCGCGGAAAGCGTGCAGGTCAGGCTCGGCAAGCTCGAGGACGTCGAGCGTTCGGAAAGCGAGCACATCGGCCTCAGGGTGTTCTGCGGGCAGCGCTCGGCCAGCATCGGTTCGACCGACCTCGGCGACGCCGCGCTCGACGAGCTGGCGAGCCGGGCCGTCGCCATGGCCCGCCTCGCTCCCGAGGATCCCTATGCGGGACTGGCCCCCGAAGAACTGCTGCTCCGCGCCGTGCCCGGCGAGCTTGAGCTGGCGGATCCGGTCGAGCCGAGCCCGGCGGACCTGCGCGCCG
Source organism: Novosphingobium sp. (assembly GCA_047605105.1). Taxonomy (GTDB): domain Bacteria; phylum Pseudomonadota; class Alphaproteobacteria; order Sphingomonadales; family Sphingomonadaceae; genus Novosphingobium. Next base: position 47,189 of record JASGGH010000008.1, read on the forward strand.
CCGCCGAGGCCGCGGAGGATGCGGCCCGGTCGATTTCCGGCGTGACCAACAGCGAAGGCGCCGGCGCCAATGCGGGGGCGGCGATCATGGCGCTGGCCACCAGCCACGGCTTCGCGGGCGCCTATGGCGGCAGCAGCCGCGGGCTCAGCGCCAGCGTGATCGCCGGCGAAGGCGCGGACATGCAGCGCGACTACGGCTGGCGCTCGGCCCGGCACGGGGCCGACCTGCCCTCGCCGCGTCATGTCGGCGAGTTGGCCGGCCGCCGCGCCGTTGCCCGCCTGCACCCGGGCCGGCTCAAGAGCGGGCAGATGCCGGTGGTGTTCGATCCGCGCGTCGGCGGCAGCCTGGTCGGGCATCTGGTCGGCGCCATGTCGGGCGCGGGCATCGCACGCCGGGCCAGCTTCCTGCTCGACCGCGAGGACGAGCCCCTGTTCGACAGCGCGATCGTGATCGTGGACGACCCGCTGCGCCTGCGCGGCCTGCGCTCGCGGCCGTTCGACGGCGAGGGGCTGCCGGTGGCGCGTCGCAACCTCGTCGAAAACGGCAAGCTCACCGGCTGGCTGATGGACAGCGCCTCGGCCCGCCAGCTCGGCCGCGCGCCCACCGGCCATGCCTCACGCGGGGCGAGCGGGGCGCCGGGCGTCTCCCCCAGCAACCTCCATCTCGCCGCCGGCGCGGTCTCGCCCGCGGCGCTGATGGCGGACATCAAGGACGGGGTCTACGTCACCGAACTGATCGGCCAGGGCGTCAACGGCGTGACCGGCGACTACAGCCGCGGCGCCTCGGGCTTCCGCATCGTGAACGGGGAGATCGCCGGGCCGGTCGCGGAGTTCACTATCGCCGGCAACCTGATCGACATGTTCAAGGCGCTGGTCCCGGCGGACGACCTCGAATGGCACCGCACGATCAACGTGCCGACGATTCGCATCGACGGGATGACGATCGCGGGGGATTGAGCTTGTCGAAGCCCGCCGGCCGCGCTTGCCCGAAACCTCTTAGCCCTTGGCCTGCTTCGCCCGCTCGATCGCCTCGATGACGATCTGCTTGGCGTCCGCGGCGTCGCCCCACTTGCCGATGCGGACCCACTTTTCGGCTTCGAGATCCTTGTAGTGGGTGAAGAAGTGCTCGATCTGGGCGAGCACGATCGAGGGCAGGTCCTGGCGCTCGCCGACGTCCGAATAGTACGGGAAGGTCGAATCGACCGGGACGCAGATCAGCTTTTCGTCGCCGCCGTGCTCGTCTTCCAGGTTCAGAACGCCGATCGGGCGGGCGCGGACGACGCAGCCGGGGACGAAGGGCGAGCGGGCGATGACCAGCGCGTCGAGCGGGTCGCCGTCGGGCGAGAGCGTGTGCGGCACGAAGCCGTAGTTCGCCGGATAGCGCATCGGCGTATGCAGGATGCGGTCGACGAACAGCGCCCCCGATTCCTTGTCGAATTCGTACTTCACCGGTTCGCCGCCGGTGGGCACTTCGATGATGACGTTGAGGCTCTCGGGCGGATTGTCGCCGATGGGGATAAGGTCGATACGCATGCCGCGCCCCCTAGACCCGTCCATGCTGCACCGCAACAGGGCCGATCGGATATTTTGCCGACTATTTTCCGCCGAGCGCGTTGATCGTGAACGCGATGACCCCGATGTTGAACAGGAACGCGGTGAAGGAGTGGAACAGCGCCACATTGCGAACCCGTCCCGCGGTGATGTCGGTGTCCGAGGTCTGGAAGGTCATGCCCAGCGTCAGCGCGAAGTAGAGGAAGTCGCTGTAGGCGGGCTCGGGCGTGCCGGGAAAGTCGATCCCGCCGCAGTCCTTTCCGTCCGGCGCCCTGGTGTAGAAATCGTGGGCGTAGTGCAGCGCGTGGACGCAGTTGGTGAACAGCCAGACCAGCAGCAGCGAGCCCACCAGCTTGAGGATCGCGAACAGGTCGCCGCCCCGCGCCTTGGGCAGCTCGCCGGCGATCGCCGCCATGACCACGATCGTGACCAGCAGGGTGACGATCAGCACCAGCATGCGGTTGGCGTCGTTGGCGTCTGCGTGGCGGCGGATCATCTCGCCGCCGCTCTGCTTGAGGAACGGAATCAGCGAGACGAGGAACACCGTCGCGGCAAGATCGAAGGCCAGGGCGGCGGATTCCCACCCGTCGGCCGTGAAGGCGGCGCGGTGCGCGAGGAAGCCAGCGACCAGCAGGCCGAGAAACAGCAGGAACCGCGGCGGGGCGAGGCGGCGGCCGAGCTGCCAGGCCCCGCCGGCGCTCACTTCGTCAGCGGCCGGCGCGGAGCGAGCAGCAGGTCGATGCCCGCCGAGCCCTTCGCCGCCGTCTTCTCCAGCCAGGGGTAGCGCAGCCCGCCCGAATAAGTGATCGGCACGGTCTGGAAACGGTCGCCGCGCTGGACCAGCAGCTCGATCTGCTTGCCGTTCTTGGCCGCGGTGATCGCCGCCTTCATGCCGTCCTGGTCGTAGGCCGTGCCGTTCACCGCGACGATCCGCGCGCCGGTGACGATCCCGGCGTTGAAGGCCGGGCTGTCCCACCGCGCGGCGGTGACCTTGGCGTCCTTGTCGATCGTCAGGCCCAGCGAGTGGTAGAGGCTGAGGGTCTTGACCTCGGCCATGCGCGCCTTGTCGAAGGGATTGGGCTCCTCCTTCCAGGTCAGCTTGTAGCCGCCACGCTCGATCCCCGCCACGGGCGCAGGCTGGCCGGGGGTCTGGAAGCGGGCCTTGAGGAAGCCGGCCCAGTCGTAGGGATAGACCGTGTTCAGGGCGGCGGCGACATCCTCGAACTCGTAGCCGACCTGGCCCCAGTCGCCCTCGCGCCCGCCGAAGAACGTTCGCGCGAAATCGTCCAGCCCCTTGGCGCCGGAAGTGCCCGCGCGGATGATCTGGTCGGCCTCCAGCCAGATCAGCGCGCCCTCGGTGTAGTAGTCCTCGTTGCGGGCCAGCGAGGCATAGGGCTTGGGCTTGCGCGCGGCGAAGATCGGATCGTGGGTGGTGTCCTCGACCGAGCGCCATTCGCGCCCCGGCTGCTCGCTGAAGCCGCCCGCCCAGTTGGCGATCTGGCCGAGCACCATGTCCTTCGACTGCAGGCCCGAGCGGACCGCGTGGACCACCCCCCAGAACTGGGTCTGGCCTTCATAGACCCACAGCAGGTTGCCCTGCATCGGCTGGCGGTAGTCGGGGGTCCACAGCTTGGCCGGGCGGCGGTGCTTGCCGTTCCAGCTATGCGCGAACTCGTGGGGCAGCAGGCCGCGGTCCCAATCGTAATCCGCCCACTTGGTGAAGAGATTGGGCTCGAGCTGGTTCTCGCTCGAGCGGTGATGCTCCAGCCCGATCCCGCCCATCCGGTCGGTGAGGGCGAGGAGGAAGTCGTAGTGATCGAAGTGGCGGACCCCGAAGGTCGCCAGGGCCTCGGCCACCAGAGCGCGGTGGGCGGCGATGTGCTCGGGCTTGGCCTCGAGCTGTTCGGGCTTGTCGGCGACGACGTTGAGCGAGACTCCCTGGCCGAGATCCCACTTGCGGAAGTACAGCCCGGCGAAGACCGGCGAATCGATCAGCGTCTCGTAATCGGTCTCGGCCCAGGTCGCCCGTCCGTTGGCGCCGCCGCGGCCGTCGAGCGCGGTGGCGGCGGTCCAGCCCGGCGGGAAGGTCACGGTCGGCTTGATCCGGATCTGCCGGACATAGTGCCCGGCAGGATAGAGGCTGACCTGCTCCCACTGGAGGTTCAGCATTTCCTGGGTCATCACGATCCGCCCCTCCGAGCCTTGCAGCGGCGAGGTGAAGACGAACCGGGCGACGATCTCGCGCGTGTTCGCGGGCAGGTCGACGTGGAAGGCGTTGACCTCCACCGGATCGCGCTCCCACTTCAGGATCGTGGTGCCGCTGGTGAAGGTCAGGCCGGCCAGCTCGGCCAGGGGGCCGCGCGGGCCGTGGTGGCCGGGCAGCCAGCGCGGATACATCAGCGTGATGCGATTGGTGCCCGGGGCGATCGGGACCGTCTCGGTCACGCGGAACACCCCGCGCCGGGTATCGCTGGCGTCGATGTCGAGATCGATCGTCCCGCCGGGATAGGGCTTGTCGACCGCATCGGGCACCGTCGGCAGGATCGGCACGGCGACCGGCGCGGAGCGCGGCGCGGGCTGGGCGGAGGTCAGGCCCGCTGCGCTGAGCGCGAGCAGGGCGGTGGCGGCCGTCAGGATTATCCTCATGCAGAGGAGGATGCCGGGAAGGGCGCGGCCTTGCAACCGCAGCTTTTCCTATGCCCGCAATAAGGCTAAGCGCCCCCCATGAGCACGACCCCGCCAATTCCAACTCCTCAGGCGATAAGAGGCACCCAGGACATTTTCGGCGCAGAGGCCGAGGCTTTCGCGCATGTCGTCGAGACCTTCGAGCGGGTGCGCAAGCTCTACCGCTTCCGCCGCGCCGAGATGCCGGTGTTCGAGAAGACCGCGGTGTTCTCGCGCTCGCTCGGCGAGACGACCGACGTGGTCTCGAAGGAGATGTATTCCTTCCTCGACCGCGGCGACGAATCGCTGACCCTGCGCCCCGAATTCACCGCCGGCATCGCCCGCGCCTACCTGACCAACGGCTGGCAGCAGCACGCGCCGCTGAAGCTGGCGACCCACGGCCCGCTGTTCCGCTACGAGCGCCCGCAGAAGGGCCGCTACCGCCAGTTCCACCAGATCGACGCCGAGATCATCGGCGCGGGCGAGCCCCAGGCCGACGTCGAGCTGCTGGCCATGGCCGACCAACTGCTCAAGGACCTGGGCATCGCGGACGGCGTGACCCTGCTGCTCAACACCCTGGGCGACGCGCCGAGCCGCGAGGCCTGGCGGCTGGCGCTGATCGAATATTTCCAGGACCACCGCGCGAGCCTCAGCGAGGACAGCCAGGACCGCCTGGAGCGCAACCCCTTGCGCATCCTCGACAGCAAGGACCCGCGCGACAAGCCGTTCACCGCCGATGCGCCGAAGATCGACGATTTCCTCTCGGGCGAGGCGCAGGACTTCTTCGGCAAGGTCTGCGAGGGCCTGGGCGCGGCGGGCGTCGCATGGACCCGGGCGCCGTCGCTAGTGCGCGGGCTGGACTACTATCGCCACACCGCGTTCGAGTTCGTCACCGATCGGCTGGGGGCGCAGGGCACCGTGCTCGGCGGCGGGCGCTACGATGGGCTGATCGAGACCCTCGGCGGGCCGCATACGCCGGCGGTCGGCTGGGCCGCGGGGATCGAGCGGCTGGCGATGCTGGTGGGTGAGCGGGGGACGACCGAAGCTGCTCTCGCAATCCTTCCGGAGTCTGATGATGTGGAAATCCGGGCTGCGGCTGTGGCGGCGAGGTTGCGAGCGAATGGCATACCTTGTTGGACAGCATTCCGACAGAATCCGAAAAAGCGGATAGCCAAGGCTCGCGCCGAGGGCGCTTTTGCGGTGCTGTATGTCCGCGCTGCAGACGACCCCGCTCGTGAGTTCAAAATTACCAGCGTTTCGGAAACCGACGCGGAAGCGAAGCTCTGCGACCGTGTCATGGAGATACTGGGTAAGGATAGGTTTGGGCAGTAACCTCAACCTATCGATCTCGTCGCCCCGGACTTGATCCGGGGCCCCGCTTCCTTCTCGCGGCGGGTGACAAAGAAGCGGGATCCCGGATCAGGTCCGGGATGACGAAGGATTGAGCAGCTTACCGTGACCGTCTCCGACGCCCGCCTCCAGCAGATCGCCGCGCGGTTCGCCGAGCTTGAGGCGCGGCTGGCGTCCGGCACGCTCGATGGCAACGAATTCGTCGCCGCCAGCCGCGACTATGCCGAGCTCGAGCCGGTCGCCCGCGCGGCCTCCGCCGTGGTGGCGATGCGCGGCGAGCTCGAGAGCCTGACCCAGCTCGACGACGATCCCGAGATGCGCGCGCTGGCGCAGGAGGAGATCATGCGGCTACGTGAGGAGCTGCCCGCGGCCGAGCACCAGCTCTCGATCGCCATGCTCCCGCGCGATTCCGCCGACTCGCGCCCGGCCATGCTCGAAATCCGCGCCGGCACGGGCGGGGACGAGGCCGCGCTGTTCGCCGCCGATCTCTACCGCATGTACGAGAAGTTCGCGGCCGAGCAGGGCTGGCGGGTGGAGCTGGTCTCGGCCAATGCCAACGAACTCGGCGGCTTCAAGGAAGTCGTCGCCAACGTCGCGGGGCAGGGCGTCTTCGCCAAGCTCAAGTTCGAGAGCGGCGTCCACCGCGTCCAGCGCGTGCCCGTCACCGAGAGCGGCGGGCGCATCCACACCTCGGCGGCGACCGTCGCGGTCCTGCCCGAGCCCGACGAGGTTGAGGTCCAGATCGATCCCGGCGACATCAAGATCGACATCTACCGCGCGTCGGGCGCCGGCGGCCAGCACGTCAACACCACCGATTCCGCGGTGCGGCTCACCCACCTGCCCACCGGCCTCGTGGTGATCCAGCAGGACCAGCGCAGCCAGCACAAGAACAAGGACAAGGCCATGCAGGTCCTGCGCACGCGGCTCTACGACCTGCGGCGGGTGGAAGCGCATGGCGCGGAGGCGGAGGCGCGCAAGGCGATGGTCGGCTCGGGCGACCGCTCGGAGCGCATCCGCACCTACAACTTCCCGCAAGGCCGGGTGACCGATCACCGCATCAACCTGACCCTGCACCGCCTGCCGGAGATTCTCGAAGGCGCGGGCCTGGGAGAACTGATCGACGCGCTGATCGCCGAGGACCAGGCCAAGCGGCTGGCGGCCCTGGGGTGATGCATGGAGTGGGCGTTGCGTGCGTGCTTCGACAAGCTCAGCCTGAGCGGATGTGGGGATGTGCGGATAGCAAAAAAGGCCCGCTCAGGCTGAGCCTGTCGAAGCCCGCGCACAGCCTATGACCATAGCGCAAGCCCTTCGCGCCGCCTCGGAAAGCCTCAGCGTGACGTCCGACACCCCGCGGCTCGATGCGGAGCTGCTGATGGCCCATGCCATGCGCAAGTCCCGCTCGGAGCTTTTGCTGCGTCACATGGCGGATACGCCGCCTGCCGCATTCGCGAGCTTCGTCGAACGCAGGCTCGCCCATGAGCCGGTGGCCTACATCGTCGGCCGCCAGGAGTTCTACGGGATCGAATTTGCCGTGAACCGTCATACGTTGATCCCGCGTGCCGACAGCGAGACCCTGGTGGAGGCCGCGCTATCCGCCTGTCCCGATGCCGAGAACGTCCTGGATTGCGGGACCGGCTCGGGAGCCCTGCTGGCGGCGGTTCTGGTGCACTTGCCCCAGGCGCAGGGCGTGGGGATCGACAGGTCGGGCAAGGCGCTCGACGTGGCAGATGCCAATATCGGCGGCCTCGGCCTTGCGCATCGTGCGCGCCTTATCGAAGCGGATTGGACGCGGGGCGATTGGCAGAAGGTCTTTCGCGGCGGCCGGTTCGACCTGATCCTCGCCAATCCGCCTTACGTCGAGGACACGGCCGAGCTGATGCCCTCGGTCGCCGTCCACGAGCCGCACTCGGCGCTGTTCGCCGGCCCCGAGGGCCTCGACGACTACCGCGCGCTGATCCCGCAACTGCCCGGCCTGCTCGCCCCCGCCGGCGTCGCGATTGTCGAGATCGGCCACGCCCAGGCTGATGCCGTCACCGCCATCGCGCAGGCTGCCGGCTTGACCGCCAGGCTCCACCGCGACCTCGGCGCAAGGCCGCGCGCGCTCGAATTACGGCAGTCTGCCTAAGATTTTCCTTGGCAAGCGCTCTTGCAGCCATTAAATCGGAGGCAAGCCAGCCTACGGATGCACGCTTCCCGTGGCCGGCCCAACTCCAGCATTTGCTTACCGAACATGGCGAAAGGCGCCATGAGCTTCGCAGATGTAGGGACCGCGGCGCGGCTGAACGCGCTCGCGGAGTGGGGATACGTTACCGTTCCGCCGGCGCAGTGCCGGGCGGGGTAGCGGGGTTAAGGATCGCTTTCCCTTGAACAACAACAACCGTGGCAATAGCAACAACAACCGCCGGCGCGGCCGTGGCAACAACAATCGGCAAGGCGGCGGTGGCGGTCAGCAGACCAACCGGATCGACAGCCGGGCTCGCGGCAATGCGCCCCAGATGCTCGAGAAGTATCGCAAGCTGGCGCACGACGCGCACCTCAACGGCGACCGGGTCCAGTCGGAATACTATCTCCAGTTCGCCGATCACTATTTCCGCGTGATCGCCGATACCCGCCTGCGCCAGGAAGAGCAGCGCGCCCGCCGTGACGAGCGCTGGGAAGGCCAGGCGGGCGAGACCGTCGGCGAGGACGATTTCTCGGTCGAGAGCGATTTCCCGACCTTCGACGCGCCCTCGCCCTATGCCTCGCGGCGCGAGCGCGAAGAGCGCGCCGAAGGCCAGGGCAGCGGCAATGGCAATCGGCACGACCGCCCCGAGCGTCAGCCGCGCCGGGATGACCGAGCCGACCGAGCCGAGCCGCAAGCCGAGCAACAGCCGGCCAGCGAAAGCGCTGAGGACGGCGGAGAGGCCGCGGAGCCCCGCGCCGCCAATCCCTACGAGCCGCCGGAGAACCCCTTCGTCCGCCCGAACCGCAATGCCCGCGGCCTGCGTCCCCGGCGGGAGGACCGCCGGCCGCAAGGCGATGCGGGTGAGGGCGCCGAGGATGGCGGGCCCCCGGGCTTCGACGCCTCGCTGCTGCCGCCCTCCATCGCCCGCGAGGAAGAGCCGGCGACCGAAGCCCCCGCGGAAAAGCCCCGCCGCCGCGCCCCGCGCCGCAAGATCGCCGACGAAGGCGGCGATGCCGAAACGGCCGCTTCGGTGGGGTGATGCCTTCTCCCTCCCCTGAGCCGCAGGCGAGCGCAGCTCAACGGGAGGGGCTGCGCGCTCATCCGCAATGCTTTCCTCCATCGCCGCGATCTGCGATGGTCCGCGCCGTTCCTCCCGGCCGGTTCAGGATATACCGTGGCACCTCCGTCTCATTCCGCCATTGCTGTCGTGCGTCCGGTGCAAGGCGGCACCCGGCGGCGCTGCAAGGTGACGGCTTTTTCGAAAGGTCACGGTCCGCTGCTGGCGCGCGTGCCCATTTATTATAAAAAATTATATAATATCATATATTTATATGAACATTGCGGCCCCGAAGGTCGCACCGGTTCGGTATCCTTCCACGGCCAACCTCACCGCCGGGCGAGCTGAATGTCCGGGCCCTCCCGCCTCCACCGCGCCGCCGCGCCGTTCGAGTGCCGTCCGTGCCTGATCGCCCCCCTGCTCGGCGGGATCGCGGCCTGCGGGTTCCAGCCGCTGGCGCTCTGGCCGCTGACCCTGCTCGGGATCGCCGGGCTGATCCACCTGGTGAGCCTGGCGCCGGGCTGGCGCCGCGCCGCGCTGATCGGCTGGCTCTTCGGGGTCGGGCACTTCACCGTGGGCAATGCCTGGATCGCCACGGCTTTCACCTACCAGGCCAACATGCCCGCCTGGCTCGGCTGGATCGCGGTGGCGCTGCTCTCGCTCTATCTCGCGGTCTATCCGCTGCTCGGGGCGCTGGGGGCATGGCTGCTCGGCCGGGGGGGGGGCTGGCGCCTGGCCCTGGCCTTCGCGGCCTGCTGGATCATCAGCGAATGGCTGCGCTCCTGGGTCTTCACCGGCTTCGCGTGGAACCCCTTGGGCGTCGCCGCGCTCGGGCCCTTTGCCCGCCCCGGCCTGGCCGCCCTCGCACCGTGGCTGGGGACCTATGCGCTGTCCGGCCTGGTCGCCCTGCTCGCCGCCGCCTGGCTCGCCGCCCTGCGCCGCTGGCGTGCTGACTGGCGGACCGCCGCCCTGGGGATCGTCCCCGTCGCCGCCTTCCTGTTGCCGACCGGCGGCATGGACCGGCCGGAAACCCTGGCCTATACCCTGGTCCAGCCCGACGTCCGCCAGGAGGAACTGGAGGACGCGACCAAGTGGGAAGGGCACTTCGCGCGGCTGGCCCGGCTCTCCAAGGCCGCCCGGCCCGGCGAGCGGCGGCTGGTCTTCTGGCCTGAATCGGGGGTGCCGGACTATCTGCGCGACGGCTATCCGCGCTATCTCTATCGCCAGCGGACCTATGACGCCGATCCGCTCCGCGCCCGCCAGCGGATCGGCTGGGTAGTCGGCCCGAACACCATGCTGCTGACCGGCGCGGTCGACCTGGAACTCCGGGATGGCGAGGGGATCGCCGCACGCAATGTGATCACCGTGATCGACGAGCACGGCGCGATCCGCGGCTCCTACGCCAGGGCGCATCTGGTGCCTTACGGCGAGTACCTGCCGATGCGCTGGCTGCTCGAGCCGCTCGGCGCCTCGCGGCTGGTCGCCGGCACGCTCGACTTCTGGCCCGGCCCGGGCCCGCGCACCCTCGACCTCGGGCCCTGGGGCAAGGTCGGGGCGCAGATCTGTGCCGAGATCATCTACTCCGGCCAGGTCACCGACCGCGCGCACCGCCCCGACTTCATCTTCAACCCGTCAAACGACGGCTGGTTCGGCGCCTGGGGCCCGCCGCAGCATCTCGCCCAGGCGCGGCTCCGGGCGATCGAGGAAGGCCTGCCGGTGCTGCGCTCGACCACCACCGGGATCAGCGCGGTGATCGACGCGAATGGCGTGGTGCGCCAGTTCATCCCCCGCCACCATGCCGCCCGGCTCGACGGGCTGGTGCCCCCGGCCCACGCGCCGACGCTGTTCGCGCGGCTCGGCAACCTGTTGCCGCTCCTGTGGGCGCTCGCTCTGCTCGCCGCGTCGATTGTTGCCAGTCGCGTGCGGCGCGGGTAGACGGCGCACGACATAAACTTTCCTTTATATCGGGATTCTCGAATGCGCAGCGAATATCTGTTCACCTCGGAAAGCGTCTCCGAAGGCCACCCCGACAAGGTCGCCGACCAGATATCGGATTCGATCGTCGACCTGTTCCTGTCGAAGGACCCCGAGGCGCGGATCGCCTGCGAGACGATGACCACCACGCAGAAGGTGATCCTGGCCGGTGAGATCCGCTGCAAGGGGGTCTACGAGAACGGCGAGTGGGCCGAGGGCGCGCTCGAGGAGATCGAGCGCACCGTGCGCGGCGTGGTCAAGGACATCGGCTACGAGCAGCAGGGCTTCCATTGGGAGACGCTGGACTTCGCCAACAACCTCCACGGCCAGTCGGCGCATATCGCCCAGGGCGTCGATGCCAGCGGCAACAAGGACGAGGGCGCGGGCGACCAGGGCATCATGTTCGGCTTCGCCTGCGACGAGACGCCCGACCTGATGCCCGCGGCGCTCGACTACAGCCACAAGATCCTCGAGCGTCTGGCCGCCGACCGGCACTCCGGCGCCGCCCCGTTCCTCGAGCCCGACGCCAAGAGCCAGGTCACCCTGCGCTTCCACAACGGCCGGCCGAGCGAGGTCACCGCGATCGTCGTCTCGACCCAGCACAAGCCGGGCTACGACCAGGGCGAGCAGGAGGCGCAGCTCAAAGACTACGTGAAGCGCGTCTGCGCCGAGGTCCTGCCGAGCCACATGCTGAACGCCGCGACGGTCTATCACATCAATCCGACCGGCTCGTTCGAGATCGGCGGGCCCGATGGCGATGCCGGTCTCACGGGCCGCAAGATCATCGTCGATACCTACGGCGGCGCGGCCCCGCACGGCGGCGGCGCCTTCAGCGGCAAGGACCCGACCAAGGTCGACCGCTC